>CBDUVZ010000063.1:0-16506 GCA_965370805.1 uncultured bacterium
CCGCCAAAACCCCCTCCCCCGCCCAGGATGTTGCCTACATTGTTCCCCAGAACCGCCGCTGCTCAGGACCGGTTTGAGGTCGATTCCTGCTTGGTCGCGACATTCCCGATTACGTTCGGTAATCGCTCCCCTTACTTCGCCGCTCTTCTCTTCCCGATTCAGTCCGAACATCCGTTCGATTGGCTGTTCGGTGGACGCTTCGAGTCTAACTTCGACTCAATCTCCGATACCCTCTTCGACCGGCTTTTCGATTCTAACTTCGATGCGTTCGCCGATGACAACTGACGAAAACCGACAAGGAACAACCACCTGTTTCTGCCCGCCCCTAGATTTCAGATTGCAGATTGGTGATTGCAGATTGCGGGAAGGAAGATTGCCGCGCTCCGCTCGCAATGACAGAACCCGAGAGACCCCTCCGCTTCGGTCGGGGTAACAGTTCCTGTCACTTGGCGGTCTTGGTGGCTACTGCAGTTCCGAGTGACGAGAGTCGAGTGACGAGTTCGGATTCCCGGCCCTCATCTGTGTTCATCCGTGTCCATCTGTGGTTGCTTTGTCTCTGTTCACTCCGCGCTTGAGATTGCCACAATCGCTATGCTCCTTCGCAATGACAACTCTCCTCTTTGTGTTCTTCGTGCCTTCGTGGTAAGACTCCGCTCCGCTCTAGTCATTGGAACTTGGTCATTGGACATTTCCTGCTCGGCGGCCTTGGCGGTTGTCCTAATTCCGAATGCCGAATTGCGAATGCCGAATTCGGACCTCCGCTCTCATCTGTGTCTATCCGTGTCCATCTGTGGTTATTCTCTCTTGGTGCTCTTGGTGCCTTGGTGTTCATCCTCTCCGCTCCGGCTCTCAACCTTGGCGGCCTTGGCGGTCTTCAGTTTGGTCATTGGGACTTGGTCATTGGTCATTTTCTGACTTGGCGGTTGACCTTTTCCTCCTCCTTTTGTGGTGAGATTCCTGGTCTGCTTTCGGGAATGAACTTGGCTATTGACAAGCCGATGTGGCGGCCTATTATGGCTTGGGTGTGATGATGTCTGAAACGGGCTACAGCTTTACCATGTACCAGGAACGAGACCCTGCCGGGGTCTCGTTGCGCTTTAACAAGGAGGCTTTGTGCGCGGGCCATTCAATCTCGGGCCTTTGCAGGTTGACTTTCGGGTGCCCAGCAGGCTACGCGGGGTGTTCTGTCTGGGCAAGAACTCTCGACAGGTGGCTTTTGTCGGTCAGGCCGACTGGGACCTCAATACCGAAATCAAATCCCATTCTGAGGATTATTCCTTCTTCTGGTACGAACCAACGTTGACTCCCCGGGAACGCTACGTCGTTCACTGCCGCCACTACCACAAGCTCTTGAGCGAAACCGGACTGGCCAACCCTCATCCTCTTCCACCCGAACGGATGGATGAGAAGTGCCCGATCTGCGGCAAATCCCGGAACCAACTGGAGACACCAGAACCTGCAGCAGCAGTCAGATAAGCGGCCAAAACTCCACTACGTACCGCAACTGACTGCCACTTCACACAACAGGCAGACTTGCAGTGCCGTGCCGCCTTTTGCCCGGGCACTGCCGCATAAAACAGCAGCCAGGTCGCCGCTCAGGACCAGTCGACTCTCGGGCCAAAACAGCTAACATCTTCTGTTACATGGCATTAGGCAGATGCGAATCCCGGACGCGCTCTGGAACGCACATTGCATTTATCACAACACAGACAGGGTTGAGTTGTTTTCGGGGGACTTACTGACAGGGCCGCAGCTCATTCGAGTTGCGGCCCTGTAGTTTTTCCTCAATCGAGAACTCCGGCTGCCACGGAACGAAATCCGGACCGGACGTCAACGCGGAATGTGCCGGTGTTGCTCCCGTTCGACCAGTATCGGTTGGAGTTGCCGGTAGTCCGGTCGTCTACCCAGAAGCCTGTCCAGTTCGTCAGGCCAGAACAGAATCCTCATCGGCAGCCGCTTCCAGTCGCAGCCAACGCTTCTTCGTTCGGCACGGGCTTTCTCCCGTATCTGTGTGGCGGAATCGTGGTGCTTCTTACCCCTCATTGCATACCCCTTTCTTGTATCATCCCTCTTCTCCTCTAATTATACTCGAATAGCCGGCCGGGTCAAACCGAGCCTTGGGCACCTTGACTTTTGCGGGCGCTTGGATAATCTTCCGGCAATCGATTCGTACGGCTCATTGATTCCCGAAAGGAGTATTGCATGAGAGTCATTATTACCGACCCACTCGCCCCGGAAGGCGTAGCAATCCTGAAGGCCGCCGGCCTGGACGTAGCCGAACAGCCGGGCATCGCGCCCGACGAACTACTGAAAGTCATCCCGGAGTACGACGCCATCATCATCCGCAGCGCAACCAAAGTCACCCGCGCGGTCATCGAAGCCGGGACCAAACTGAAGGCCATTGGCCGCGCCGGCGTCGGCCTGGACAATGTCGACCGCGTGGCCGCGAAGGAAAAGGGCATCGCGGTGCTGAATACCCCGGCCGCGACTTCGATTTCCGTGGCCGAACTGGCGCTCGGGTACATGCTGGCCGCGGCCCGGCACCTCGTGACCGCGACTGTGACCATGCGCGACGGAAAGTGGGCGAAGAAGCAGTTGAAGGGAACAGAACTGTACGGCAAGACCCTCGGCATCATCGGCTCGGGCCGGATCGGGACCGAACTGGCGAAGCGTGCCGAAGCGCTGGGCATGAAAGTGCTCATCCTCGACCCGTACGTGAAGGAATGCCTGCACGGCGAACTCTGCACGCTTGAAGAACTGCTGCCGCAGGCCGACTACGTCTCGCTCCATCTCCCCCATACCGATGAGACGCACCACATGATAAACGCCGAGACCTTCGATCAGATGAAGGACGGCGTCATCTTCGTCAACTGCGCGCGCGGCGGCATCGTTGACGAGTCCGCGCTCTTCGATGCGTGCAAATCGGGCAAAGTAGCGGTCGCCTGCGTCGACGTCTGGGAGACAGAACCGCTAGAGAACTACAAGCTGTTCTCGCTGCCCAATGTGCTCGGCTCGCCGCACATCGGTGCCCAGGCAAAGGAAGGCCAGCTCCGGGCCGGAACCGGTGTGGCTGAGAAGGTACGCGACGCCCTGCTCGGCAAGTAGCCGGAAAGGAAACACTGCGTGGCCGACATCAAGCCATTCTGCGGAATCCGCTACAACCCGGCCCGGGTGCCCGAACTCAGCAAGGTCGTTACCCAGCCCTATGACAAAATAACCCCGGAGATAAAGCAGGACTACCTTGCCGGAAACGAGCACAGTTTCGTCCGGCTGATTCTCCCGGACGGTGAAGACCGCTACCATCAGTCAAGCGTCCTGTGCGACCGGTGGCTTGACGAAGACGTGCTGCTGCGGGACGCGAAACCGGCCATCTACGTGTACCACGAGGAATTCACCGTACTCGGCGAACACCGGGTGCGCAAGGGGTTCATTGCGGTCACCCGGGTGGACGAATTCCAGAAAGGCACGGTTCTGCCCCACGAGCGCACCCTGTCCAAAGCCAAAGCCGACCGGCTGGACCTGCTGCGCGCCACCCACAAGGACTACGAGCAGATATTCATGCTCTTTCCCGACCCGGAGCGGGAAGTGGACAAGCTGCTCGAGCCGACCGGAAACCCGGACATGACCGCGACCGACGAGTACGGCGTGGCCCACCGGGTCTGGGTTGTCACTGACCCCGAGAGAATCAGGGCGGTGCGGGAAAGAATGGCTGACAAGGTCCTGCTAATCGCCGACGGCCACCACCGGTACGAAACCGCGCTCAACCTGCGCCGGGAGACGGAGGAACAGAACCCGAACCTGCCCCCGGATGCCGCGCTTCGGTTCAAGTCCTGCGCATTCGTCAATGTCGCGGACCCGGGCCTGGTCGTGTTCCCCACCCACCGGCTGGTGAGGAATCTCCCGGACCTGGACTGGACCGGCATACCGACCAGAGCGGAGAAGCTGTTCCACGTCACTCCGATTCCCACCGGGGAAGCGGACGCCCACCTCAAGGAACACGCCGACAAGCACGTCTTTGTGCTCCATACCGGCAAAGAAAAGACCTGGCTCCTGCAACTAATCGACCCCGCCAGCGTCAGTAATCATGTGAACCCGGAACGAAGCGCCGACTACCGGGGCCTGGATGTCACGATTCTTCACTCGATAGTCCTCGAACACCTGATCGGCGTGAGCCCGAACGACATCGAAGACCACGTGAAATACGAACGGGACTGGCAGAAAGCTATCGCCCGCGTGGACCAGGGTGAATTCCAGGCGGCCCTGCTCATGAACCCGACCAGAGTGGAGCAGGTCAGAACGCTCGCCGGGAAAGGCGAACGGATGCCCCAGAAGTCAACCGACTTCTACCCCAAACTGATTTCCGGGCTGGTTGTCTTCGACATCGGAAACACCGAAACGGTCTGACCATCAAAGGAGGAAGCATGAAACGAACGGCTATCGTCATAGTCATGGCCGCGCTGCTGGTCAGCGTCGGCTGGGCCAAAAAGAGCAGGAAATCAACGCCGAGCGGCGGATTCGGCTGGTTCGGTCCGACCGTCAGCTTCGTGGACTTCGACGGACTCAACTCCGAACTCGGCATGCTCGGCATCGGGGAACTCAACTCCCTGCACTGGCAGTTCGGCGGCGGCGGCCACGGGCACATCGGCCGCATCGTCATCGGCGGCAGCGGCTGGGGCGGGTCCCAGAACGTATCATCCGACAGCCAACTCGTCCGCGTCGACATCGGCGGCGGCCAGTTCGAAGCCGGCTACTCACTCCTGACGATGAAACACCTCATCGTCACGCCGCTGCTGGGAATCGGCGGCAATGGCTACTCGATCACGGTCGAGAACCAGAACTACCCGAACAACTTCCATGAGTTCATCGGAAACCCGGGACCGTCAAGCACAATCCAGTTCAGCAGCTTCAGCCTCGTACCGATGCTTGACATCCTGATCCCGGTCAAGTTCATCGGCCTCCAGCTCCGCGGCGGATACACCTATAACACCGGCACGCCCGAATGGAAATTCGCCAGCGGCGGCATTCTGACCCAGGGTCCGGACGTCGCGGCCGGCAGCCCGTTCGCGTCGCTCAGCATCGCGTTCGGCAGCATGAGCGTCGGAAAACGCCGGTCGAGGAAGTAGCCGGACCGATCCGGATTGCAGGAGCCCCGGTCCCGGGGCTCTTGCCTTTCCGGATGATTCGGCTATAACTAACGCATGCCGGCGAACGTCTCACCCGAATACAAGAAGGCCGAGGAACAGTTCCGCGCCGCGAAGACCCCGGAAGAGAAACTCGTGGCCCTCGAGGAAATGCTGTCCACCATTCCCAAGCACAAAGGCACGGAGAAGATGCAGGCCGACATCAAGACCCGCATCGCCAAGCTCCGCCGCCAGTTAACCACGAAGAAGGGTCCGAAACGGCAGGACTGGTTCCACGTCGACAAGCAGGGCGCGGGCCAGATTGTCCTGTTCGGCGCTCCGAACTCGGGTAAGTCCGCTCTCGTCGCGCACCTCACCGGCCTGCACGCCCAGGTGGCCGCGTACCCGTTCACCACGACCCAACCCGCGGCCGGCATGATGGTATGGGGCGGTGTCCAGATCCAACTCGTCGATACGCCACCGCTCGCACCCGACACCCCACCGTGGGTCTATCACATCCTGCGTACTTCGGACATGATGCTCTGGGTCATGGACCTGGCCGACGACGCGCTGCTGGAAGCCACCGAACAGATTGGAACTCTGCTGACGAAAGCCCGACTCTCAACAACGCCGTCTGACGAATTGCGCTACCGGAAGACAATCAGGGTAGGTGCGAAGCACGACGCCCCTCAGGCTCCTGATCGCCTGACGATTCTCAGGGAAATGGTCGGCGACGTCGATATCCTGCCGGTCTCGGTCGAGACCGACGAAGGTATCGAGGAACTCCGGGAACGGCTGTTCCGAGCGCTCGCCATCATCCGCGTCTACACCAAGAAACCGGGCAAGCCCGCGGACATGAGCGACCCGGTCGTCGTGCCGGTCGACGCGACCCTGATGGACGCCGCGTGTCACCTGCACAAGGATTTCGCGGCAAAGCTCTCCTTCGCCCGGCTCTGGAATGAATCAGGCTACGACGGCCAGCGGGTCGACCGGACCCACGTCATGCAGGATCGGGACGTCGTCGAATTCCATGTTTGAGCCCCGGTAGCCCCGAAACGTCAGCGGCGACGCTACTCCACCAGCAGGAATCGAGTCGTCGCAATCCAATCCGCGGATTCGAGCCGTGCGAAATACAACCCGGCGCTCACCGTCCGGCCGGTTCCGTCCCGGCTGTCCCAGACTACGGTCCGGGCCGCCGGCAGAGTCCGTAGCCGGGTACCGAGTGCATCGTAGATAACGAGCATCCCATCCACGCCGGGCCGCCCGACCTGGAACACCACGCCCTCCGCAAGCCGATTGACACCGGCAACTCCCAGTCCGGCACACAATCCCGGGTCATCCTGCTCTTCCACGGCACTGAACCTGACCCAGAAGGACCAGAACGAAGAGAACTCTCCCCAGCCGAAATCGTTGTGTGCCCGGACTATCCACTTGTAGGAACGGCCGTAGGTAAACAGCGTATCCGGAAGCGAGCAGGTCAACGCCACGCTCTTTTCCTTCCAGATGGTATCCGTGCCGCGGGTCACCGCGAACTCCACGCTGTCCACGGCCGGCGGCGGCGATTCGATTCCCAGGACAATCGGCGGGTCGAATATCTGCTGGCCGTTGGGCGGCGCCACCTGGACCGGCGGAATCGGTTCCCGGATAATCCGGAAGCAGCCGAAGCTGCCGTCGCCCGAACTGTAGGTCGAGCCATCATACTGCTTCAGTCGCAGCCGGACCGAATCACAGGCCTGAGTCGAAGGCAGCAAGTCCCAGGCGTAGCTGCCGTTATCCGGCACGCCGGCCGCCAGCGATGACCAGGTCAGCCCGCCGTTGGTCGACATGTCGATATCCACCCTGGTGCCCGACGGGCCGGAGTTGTCCCAGGTGACGTCAATCGTTTCGCCGACCTGCAGTACTTCGCCCTGTCCGATTGAACCGTAGCCGGTGTCGCCGAGCGGATAGGTCAACTCCAGTTTGTGAGCGTCCCCGCCCGACATGTGCGGCGAATGGACATGCGACCAGCCGCTGCCGGAATGACTCCAGAACTCCCCGGGTGCCCACCAGGTATTGTGAACAAAGACTTCCTTGTCCGGGGTCCGGTATCCGTAGCATGCGAGCGAATGCACTTCCCACGACGCTGACCAGACATGGGAATAGTCGGCGTTGATCTCGCTCATGATTCTACTCCATGCCCAGTCGTTCATGCTGCTCCCGGCCTCCTCGACAACGTTGCACGAATACCCGTTGTCACCGGCGACGCTCGTAAGCCCAACCCCGATCCAACTGACGTAAGTACCCCCGGTGGTCGTGTCGGTGTGCATCGCTATGGCGCACTCCCGCTGCACGTTCGGAATCTGCCAGTCCATCTGGCCTTCGACCATGTCGTAGCGATGCCAGAACCAGTCCACCAGCCGCCCGAAATCATCAACCCGGTCGATGTACCCCAGCACCATCGCGGCCGCAGTGGGCGTGCACCCGTAGCTCCAGTCATAGTAGGGCGCTCGGTCGACCTGAGAAACGAAGTAGTCGGTGTAGTCGGTGAAATCCCGTTCGGCCACCGCTTCCCACTCGGCCCGATGGATCTCAGCGGTCAGCCGTTCATCGACTTCGTACTCGGCCAGGAACTCCTGCCGGCGGCGATTCCGCTCGGCCACGAAAGCCGCCCGCGAATCCCGTATCTCATCGAAATGCACTGAAATCACTACCCGCTTGCCCGCCGGACTTGCGAACTCAAACCAGGTACGCGGGAACACACAGTACATCCTCGTCAGGTGTACGTCCGGTCCCAGCCGCTCCACCGCCCTTGCCCGCGCCTCGGCGCCCACTGCGTAGAAGGCCGACGCACCGTACCCGTAGCGCAGTATCGGGGCCCGGTCGGACCGGGCGGACACAAGGATGTGGCCATAATCCGAAGTCCAGCGCGTGATATCGGTATTCATAGTCAGGCCGCGTCGCTCCTCGCGGACGTCGGTCGCGACCTGCTCGTACTCGGGGAATTCCCTGCCGTCGGTGCGGAAGTGGAACATGTACGCCACGGTCGCTCCGGTCTCATCCACGTAGGGAACTACCGGTCCCGGGCGACAGCCCGGCCACTCAGCCTGCGCCTTCCTGCCCGCCAACTCCTCCACCACCGGGAAATCAACCGTTTCCCGCGATGGAACGCCGACCTCGGGTAACTGCAAGGCAACCAGAACACCAGCAAGCGAAATCAGGACAGCCAACATCTTCACGATTACTCCTTTGGTATGAAAACTGCGCCCGTACCCAAATGATACCGGCCGGGCATTCACTGTCAAACTGCGGTCATCAGGACGCGACCTACGGCGTCAGCCGGAACCGGTCGCGCGGGAAGAAACTCGCCTCGCGGACGTTCGCCAGGCCGAGCAACTGCTGGGTCAGCCGTTCCGTACCGAGTGCCAGTCCGCCGTGCGGCGGCATCGCGTACTTGAATATCTCGAGATAGGACTTGAAGTCGTCCGGATTCAGGTCGAACTTCCTGATGTTCTCGACCAGCATGTTGTAGTCGTGGATCCGCTGGCTCCCGGTCGTCACTTCCAGTCCGCGAAACAGCAGGTCAAACCCAAGTGTGTACTCGGCATCCTCCGGGTCCGGCATCGTGTAGAACGGTCGCCCGGACGCCGGGAACCGGGTCACGAACACGAACTCGCTGCCGTGGGTCTTCATCACGTAGTCGGACAACTCACGCTCGCCCTGTGGGTCGAGGTCGGTCATGCCTTCGGTGTCGCGGCCGTAATCCCGCGCCAGGATTCCCAGCGCGTCGGTCAGCGGTATGTCCGGGATATCCTTGACCTCGGGCAGCTTCGCCTTACGCAGCTCCAGGTACTGCCCGCAGTTCTTCGCCAGGTTCTCCACCATCTGCACCAGCATCCGCCGCTCCACGTCCATCACATCCCGGTACGACTCGATGAACCCCATCTCGAAATCGAGCGACAGGTACTCGTTGATGTGGCGCGAAGTCGCGTGGTCCTCGGCCCGGTACACGAACCCGACTTCGAACACCCGCTCGTACCCGGCCCCGACCAGCATCTGCTTGTAGAACTGCGGGCTCTGCGCCAGGTACGCATCCTCCTCGAAGTACCTGATCGGGAACAGCGCGGTCCCGCCCTCGGTCCCGGCCTTGACAATCTTCGACGTGTGGACTTCGAGGAACCCCTCCCCGCGCATGAACTCGGCGAACGACCGCACGATTTCCGCCTGCACGTGGAACACCGACGCCAGTTCCGGGTTCCGCAGGCAGAACGCCCGGTGGTCGAGAACCGTATCCAGCCTCAGGTTCAGCTTCTTCAGCGACCGGTTTATCTCGAACGGAATCTCCTCCACCGGCTCAATCAGCGGCGTGACCGACCGGACTTCGACTTCAACCCCGGTCCTTGCCTGCTTCTCTTCCTTCACCCTGCCGATTACCTCGACGATGCTCTCCCGCTTCAACTGCAGGACGTCAATCCGGTCCGGTTCGAGTATCACGCCCTGGGACAACCCGGTCCGGTCGCGGATGATGACGAACGATATCTTGCCCAGCGCCCGGGCATGATGCAGCCAGCCGACCAACCTGACTTCTTCGCCGATATGCTCGGATAGCTCTGCTGCAAGAACGCGATTCATGTGCCCAATCTACTGACCCGGCTCCGGGTGTCAAGCACGCGACCGCTCGCGCACCAGGTATATCCACGGCAGCGACACCAGCGTGAACACCCCTTTCAGCAGCACGTTCGCCAGGAAAATCGCCACCACCACGCCGAACCCCATCCGACCAATGAATGCCAACCCGCAGAACAGCGCCGAATCAAGCGGCACGCTGACCCCGTTGCTGACCAGCACCCGCATCCACTGTCGCTTCTGCCCGAACCGGTCCACCCACTTCTGGTACACCTCGCCGTCGATCAACTCGGCGACGACCTCGGCCACAATCGACGCGACCACGATGCGCCACACCGGGGCCAGCACCGCGCCGAACTCGAGCTGCGGCCCGACCGACAGGTCCGGCGGCAGCTTCGCCACCAGCCAGAACAAAAGCGCCATCACCAGGTTCACGCCCGCGGCAACCAGCACCAGGGTCCGCGCGACCTTGATACCGCCAACCTTGTGCACCATGTCCCGCAGCGTAAACGTGAACGGGTAGATCAACGTTCCCGCGTCCAGGCTCAGACCCCAGAACGCCACAATCCGCAGGCTCGCCACGTCCGACATCATCTGGGCCGCGATGTACGCCGCGCTCACAATCGCCAGCGCGACTGCCGACTGCCGCACGCCGTCCGACCCGCCCGTCACTCGATCTCCTTCCGCATCCGCTCGAAGTCCTCCCGGCTCAATTCACCCCGGGCGTAGCGGAGCTTCAACACCTCCAGGGCTTCTGAACTCTTCGGAACCGCCCGCTCCGCCCGGCCCCGCTTCAGCAACTGGAACAGAAACACTAGACCCATGACCAGCCCGCCCAGCATCACCACCAGGAACAGCAACCCGAGAATCATGAACGGCAATCCGAAACCAATCCCCGACCCGGCCTGTGCTTCCAGCATCCTACACCTCCGGTTTGCGGGCCACCACGTTCCCGGCCGCCCGCTCCCATAATCCGTCATACTCATGCCACGGCTTCTCAGTCATCGGGGCTTGGTCATTGGTCATTTGGTTCTTGGTCATTGGTCGTTCCCTGCCTTGGCGGTCTTGGCGGCCTTGGCGGTTATCCCTTCTGCATTTTGCATTCCTCATTTTGCACTTTGACTTCTCCTACCGTGTCCATCTGTGTTCATCCGTGGTTTGTTCCTCTTCGTGCTCTTGGTGCCCTTGGTGTTTACTCCGCTCCGGTTCTCTGCCTTCTCCTCGTGTCTTCCTCCCATCCTCAATCCTCTTTCTCCCCATCACTCAGCAGCAACTCATCAATCTCCTCGTCCGACAGGAACTCACGCGGTTCCCCCTTACGTTTGCCCTTCACTTCGGTCACGTCAATCCGCAGGACCCGCCACGCGAACAGCACCAGCACCGCAACAGCAACAACCACAAACCCGACTCCGACAGCCAACTCAAGCATGGTAGCTCCCGGCCGAATCACAATACGTCATCATCTTCACCAACAATATGCGCCACAAACCGCCCGACGTCAAGCAACTCCTCCGGCTTCCGCAGCCATCGGCCGGAAATGAAACCGAACCGGCGCCTATCCCCATCTTGGCTATTTGCCATTGCGTAGTCGGGTGGCACCTGTTCCTGCGTCGCTGTCAATTGCCAACGACGAATGCCGAATGCGGACTTCCGGCCCTCATCTGTGTCTATCTGTGTTCATCTGTGGTTCATTCCGGCCCGCTTCCTCATTCTGCAACACGCAAAACCGCCTAAATATAACACCCGAAATCCACATTTGACCCCACCCCGGGGAACGTCCCCTGTCGTCGCCGATTTCGCCGCCAATTACGTCCCGAATTACGTCGCCAACTATGTCGCCAAGTTCGTCGCCAATCACGTCGCCAACTGCGTCGCCAACTGCGTCGCCAATCACGTCGCCAACTACGTCGCCAATCACGTCGCCAACTGCGTCGCCAACTGCGTCGCCAATCACGTCGCCAATGACGTCGCCAATCACGTCGCCAATGACGTCGCCAACTACGTCGCCAATCGCGTCGCCAATCACGTCGCCGACAATGTCCCGACAGACGTCCTCGGCTTGGCGCAGAGCCGCGTCCATGCCATTGGTCCGGGCAGAAATCGTGACATGCGGGCCGCACGCGGCGCAGGTACTGACCATTGGCTTCCAGTTCTGGGTCCATCCGTGTTTATCTGTGGTCTACTTCAGGCCGGTACCTCGTCACTCGGAAATCGGCATTCGACATTTCCCTGCTGCTCTTTCTGCTCAGTCTTCCTCCGACTGAGTTCGAGGCTGAACCGGGCTTTGACTTCGGAACTGAAATCCAGGCTGAAGCCGGTTCTGAATCGGCACTTGACTAAGCGACTGAAAACCAAGCTGATACGCCGACTGAAGTCCATTCTGGCCCGCAGACTGAGCCGAATCTTGACTTCAGCCATGAATCCAGACCTGAATCGAAGGTTGAACTGTAGATTCAGTAGGGGGGTGACTCCCCTATTGACTTACCAGGACAGCCCGAAAGCGAACTTCCGAGTCAAACTCTAAAGTCATAGCTACTTAGCGTTCGGAAGATCAGATTGTGTGGTTTCTTGCGGAGCCGACTCGCCCAACCTCGGACATCCGCTGCCCAAAGCCGTACCTGGCTACTCAGCAGCACGGATCAGCACCACTTTGCACGTAACCCTTCGGCCCTCAACACCAAGCGTGCAGAAGCAAACGCCGGCGGGGAGCCGAAGCTCCCCGCCGCATCACCGGCCCCTTCCGGCCACCTCCCGGCGGCTACTCCAGCTTCACTATCTTCCTGGTCACCGTGAACTCACCGGCCTTGAGGCAACAGAAGTAGATGCCCGCTGGCAGCCTCCGGCCCTGCGTATTGGTGCCGTCCCAGATGCACCTATGTCTGCCGGCCGGCATCGAACGACCCAGCAGTTCACTCACAACATCACCGCGCGAGTCGAGAACGCACAGGGAGGCATACGATGGCTCGGGCAGTTCGACCTCAGCCTGCGCCCTAACCCGAATGAGTAGCGGGCGTACTGCCAGACAAGGTCGAACCGGATCCACATCGGCGGGTCCGCCCAATGAGGTCTGCCCAGGCAGGTCGGCGGAACTCACGACGACCTCCTGCTCGCAACCGTTGGCTGGCGGGTTACCCTGAAACAGCCAGAGATTGATGTGGACACGCAGGTTTGAGTCCTGCGGCGGGTTGTTGGTGCCGGTGTACAGCCATTCGTGAATCAGGTAGTCCGGGCCGGGCGGTTCCGGGTAGTGTCCGTGGATACTCCGGAACCGAATGGAATCGGACTGCCAGTTGAAGTAATGCGTGGAATGCGTGCCGGTCAGTTCTATCGGGAACCGCTCCAAGTTCCCAGGACGCCCCCCCGGCTGAACGACATACTGGCCGCTAGTAGGAGGATTAATCTGGCCCCACCGAGCGAACTCGATGTCGACCTCGGTCTCGTCATTGTGGTAAAGAAACGGAGCGAACACGACGTTCCGATCAATCGTGTCGATCCGACCTACGACGTAGAACCGGTGCTTGCCGTAGGACGTAGGCTCTATCGTGTACACCTCCGAGCAGTACCACGTATCACCGGAGCTTCGTATCCGGAGATGCAGCCAGCCAGCGCTATCGACCCAGACGTTCTCCTCGCTGTCCAACCAGTAATTGGGCCCCGGCCCCCCGAAGCCGAGTTTCACATTCCAACGTAGCCCGGCAAAGTCAACCATCCGTTCGCCACCCGATACACCTGAGTTATCTGCATCGTCGGCAGCCACCTGAAGCGCGAACGCAGACAGACCTACCATCAGAAAACAAACGATGTTCCTGTTCACAGCATCTCCTTTTCCTCCCTACTGGGAACGAGGCCAGCAACAAATGGACTGCCGACCTCGTCCCATGGAAGTCCACAACAATCAGTCGGTCTTCATCACCTTTCGGGTCAGCATTTCGCCGCCGGTGCTCAACCTGCAGAAGTACACCCCGGGTGCAAGCACGCAGCCGTTGGAATCCCGGCCATCCCAAACTGCTACGCGCTTCAGGCCATCAGGAACCAGGGCCAGTTCACGCACACGTCGGCCTGTCTGATTGAAAACCTTTACCGTGACGTCTTCTGTGGCCGGCGCCTCGACCTCCAAAAGCAACCTCTCGGTGAAAATGGTCGGCGTCGCAACAAAGGCAGGTGTTTCTCTCCTTGTCGCCCCGGGCTCCTCCACAGCAGTAGGCGACCATTCGTAGGCGTCAATCCGATACTCAGCGTTCTGTTGCTCGAAGGCGTAAACCTCAAGATACACCTGTTGACCCTGGTAGTCTGTTATCCATCCAGTCACGTCAGGATAGGTCGTGCCTTGAGCGGAGGTAATCAGAGTGGTGCCGTTGGACTCGTAGACAAGAAGGTCGTAATCAATATCACCAGCCACATCCTTCAAACACAGTTTCACCTCGTCGAAACCAGGGTACTCAGGAACGTACCATCGGTACCAATGGCTTCGCTGTGAACTAGCATGGGGGTTGTAACCTTCGATCCCGTCATACGGGTTCGATATCGTAGGGTAACCCCAGAGCACGTAGTTGGACATGATTATGCTGCTGTTTTTGGTCGTTGGCAGCCAGTTGCCTCGGAACGAAAACACATGATTCGTAGCTCCGCTGTAGTAGGCGCACTCTAGAAAGACGTACTTGTTGCTCGAGCTACTGTTGTGATAGTAGATGGTGTCTGGATAGGTAGTGCGCACGGCGGAAGCCAGCAGGTCACCGGGACTCCCACTGTTGTATTCCCAGAGAAAGAAATCGATGTCTACGTCTGGGCTTCCTGGTTCGAGAACAAAGATCAGACGCATCACTTCGTTCGGCCTCATGATGTACTTGTACCAGTAGCTGCCACTGCCAACGCATCCGCCAGTTCCATAGCCACCCAGCCACGTGCTGTGCGAACTCGCAGAAGTAGATATCCTACCTTGGTTATCAACGCCAGGTTCGCTCCCGGGGTTGTGTATCGCGGGCTTTGCCGGCTTCGCCACCCGAATTTGGTCAGAGTTCCCTGACGCAACTTCACTCGCCATCGGGAATCCCTCTGTTTCCAAGAACGGCCCAGGCAGGTGCGTTTCCGACTGGAATCCAGTCATCCTTGCCTTTACTGCCTGTAGCTTGGCCGCGATTACCCTGTGAGACCCGCCATCGAACTCTGTAGCCGACGGTGGTTGCGTCGGAGCGTATTGCTCCTGAATACCCTTGGCTGAGCATCTTCCGGCCCCCGTGGCCACGGTAAACGCCATGACAAGTACAGACACTAGCAGTATCGTAGTGGGACTACGCACTGAATCCTCCTCTTTGTTATTCCGCACCCGCGCACCTCGGATGCTCTTCTTTCGTCTTTGGCCGGTGCCGCCGTGATGTTGCTGTTGAGTCTGTGACATCGCCAGGGACTTCTGCACCTTCAGTGCCAACGTGTAAACGGCCCGTTCTGTGCCCGAAGCGCACCCGGGAAGCTGCATATGCGTAACCGACCGGTGACTCCGCTGTCACCGAACGGTTACAGGTTGGGTTCTGGGATTGGGTCAGTTCTCGGCCTGAGCCGAGTTCGGACTGACGCCGTGCCGTTTCATGATTCGATGAAGGCTGGGTCGCTCAATGCCTAAGAGATGCGCAGCCTGAGTCACATTGCCCTTGGTCTTGGCCAGCGCCGCCCTGATGGTCTCCCGCTCAGCCTGCTCCAGGGCCGCGCGAAGGGTTCCGTCGCTTTCCGCTGACAACTCAACCCCGATGAAGGAACGTAACTCCTCCGGCTCTACCGGATTGGCTTGCGCCAGAACGACAACCCGCTCCACGACGTTGCGCAACTCCCGCACGTTGCCCGGCCAGTCGTACGCTCGAAGCACCTCGGGACATCCCCGGGCCAATGTCAGGGACCGGTTGTGACGCCTGCAGTATCGTTCAAGGAAGTAGGCGGCAAGTTGCTCAATGTCCTCCAGCCGCTTGCGTAGCGGCGGCACTTCAATCCCGACCACGTTGAGCCTGTGAAACAGGTCCTCGCGGAACGTGCCCCGCTCAATGCAATCACCGAGGTTCTTGTTGGTTGCGGCCACAATCCGTACGTCCACTGCGGTAGATTCGCTGTCGCCGAGTCGTTGAATCTCAGAGGTCTCGAGGAACCGAAGCAGCTTGGCCTGGGCCGCAGTGCTCATGTCACCCACTTCGTCCAAGAACAGAGTTCCTTTGTCCGCCTGCTTCAGCTTGCCCTCATGCCGGGCAGTTGCACCGGTAAACGCACCCTTCTCATGCCCGAACAGTTCGCTCTCAATCAAATCCCCGGGAATCGCGGCACAGTTCAGCGCGATGAAGGACCCGGCAACACGCGGACTCTGAAGGTGGAGGGCTCTAGCTACAAGTTCCTTACCGGTTCCGCTTTCACCTGTGACCAGCACGCTCGCGCTCGTAGGTGCTGCTCGGCTGATAAGGTCACGGACACGCTGGAGCGCCGGTGAGTTGCCAATCATCCGGAAGCTCTGCTTGAGCTCGCTCTGCAACCGAATTACCTTCCTCTGCAACAGACTCCGTTCCAAGGCGTTTCTGACCGTAGTCTTCAGCCGGTTGGCATCAAGCGGCTTCTCCATGAAGTCGTATGCCCCGAGCTTGAGCGACTCCACCGCAGTCTTGACCGTACCTTTGCCTGACATCATGACAACCGCCAGGTCGGGCTGTTCCTCACGGACCTGGCGCAGAACCTCGATACCGTCGATTCCCGGGAGCAACAAGTCCAAAACGACAAGGTCGGGCGGCTTGCTCTTGACTGCCGACACCGCGCC
>CBDUVZ010000064.1:0-16498 GCA_965370805.1 uncultured bacterium
CCCCCGGCCCCCCGCCCGCGGCCGGGGGGGCGGGCGGGCGGGGGGGCGGGGGGCCGCCCCCCCCCCCCCCCGTGATGTGTGGCTTGACAGGGGGTGTTTCTGGCCTAAAGTTCCTGAAATGTCCGGTCATGCGTGTGTTGGCTGTTCTTTGACAGTTTCTTCACGTGTTCTTGACTGGCGTGACAGAACATGCAGTTTCTTGATGGCTGTGTGTCGGGTGGTCGCGTCTGTCCGGCACCGGGCGGGCCGTGTTCAGGCATTGCGCGCCCAGCAGCCCAGCAGAAGTAATCACAAAGGAGGCAAGATGAGTAGCGTCCATACGAGGAGACGCTCCATCGGCAGAGCCCGGGAGCACCTGATGAAGGCGGCCGCTTTGGGGCTGGGTTTGTTCCTGGCCACGGCCTGGTTCGGGTGCGGCCGGATGCCGCCGGAGGCATTGTGGGAGCCTACTGCCGAGGATTCGGCCGCTATCGATGTGGTAGTCCAGGCCAACCGGGAGCTCTTTATGTCCAGTTTCAACGAGGCGATGATGAGCGCCCTGGATACGACACTGGCTCTGCCCGAGAGCGCCGGCGAGATTCTCGAAACCGAGCTCGCCACTAATCCGTACAAGCAGCGGTTCCGTTGCGATTCGATGCAGCACCTGTTTTTTACCGACTCGTTCGACCTGCAGTACACTCTCGTCGCCGGGCTCGATACCGCGAAGCAGGAGACGACGGCGACAGTGACGACGGCCGAGACGATTCCGGGAATCCTGCGGTTTCACGCCTATTCTTTCACGCGCTACCTGCATGATACGATGTTCTTCCCGGCACCGGGCGAGACTCTGATTCTTGCATTCTACGATACGGTCTTCACCGACACCTCGATGATTGTCGAGAAATCCCTGTCCGGCAATTCGGTCGGCGGATGCGTGCTGAAGAAGGAGAACGGTGAGTGGGGCCTGTGGAAGTACGCCGGGGGGAACCGTTTCTACGCTCCCAGCCTGGAGGACGCGCCCTATATCGCCTACATCTACATCGCGGGTCCGGATACGACCTACGACATCCGGCTCCGGCCCGACACCACCGAGAGTGGAATTCAGCGATTCTACACTCCGGACGAGCTGCCGACTTTCTCGGTTGGTGATACTATTTCGGTATCGGGTGTCGCGACTTATGACCTGAACTCTCCTCACTACTCGTATTTCAACCGCGAGCGCCACGAATTCATCTCGACCGACGCGATTGCCCTGGATTCTCCCGGAGTGTACCGCCTCTCGTTCGAGGAGATACCGGCCACGGTGCTCTACGAAATCAAGGGCGAGTACGAGGCGTTGGTCTGGGGCGCAGTAATAAGGGTCCTCGAATAGGAGGCGGATGATGATTACCAACAGTCATTCACGAAGCCGGCTCCCCGGTCTCCTCGCAGTGCTCTCCGTGCTCCTGGTCGGGGCCGCGGTTGCCGGCAACACCGGCATCATTCGCGGCCGCGTTACCGACAAGGCCTCCGGCGAGGGACTGGCCGGTGCGAGTGTCGTGGTCCTCGAGGACGGCTACCAGAGCGACTACGGCGCGGCGACCGACGTCTTCGGCAAGTACCAGATTATCAACGTGCCGCCGGGCCGGTATTCGGTCGAGGCGACCTACATGGGCTACGGCAACGTGCGGGTCGAAGACGTGCTGGTGGTCCAGGACCAGACCGCGACGGTCGACTTCCGGCTTGCGGAGGAAATCGTCAGGTCCGACACCACCATCATTATCATCGCCCAGAGGAAGCTCTCGGACCGGACGACCACGGTCGTCGAGCGCGTGATTACCGCCAGGGAATTCGAGCGGCTGCCGGTTGAGGACATCCGGGACCTGGTCGGCATGCAGGCCGGCGTCAGCCAGTCCGCCAGCGGCTGGACCCACATCCGCGGCGGCCGGTACGACGACGTTGCCTACCTCGTCGACGGCGTCGCGGCCCAGGACATGGTCTACGGCACGCTCTGGTCCAGCCCCAAGCCGACCACCGGCGCAATCCAGTCAGTCGTGGTCATCACCGGCGGATTCGATGCCGAATACGGATCGGCAATGTCCGGCATCATCAAAGCCGTGACCAAAGAAGGCGGCAAAAAGACCTCCGGCCGGCTCCGCTACCAGACCGACGAGATGTTCCCCAACGACGACCTCAACTACGGGTACAACCGGCTCGCGCTCAGCCTCGGCGGGCCGGTCTACAAACGGCTCCGCTACTTCCTCTCCACCGAATACTTCAAGACCGACGACGACGGCGGCGACCGCTGGAAGACCAAAGCCCCGCGCGGCGAGTACGCCATCGAAGGCAAACTGTCGATGTCGATGGATACGTCGTTCTTCCTGACCAAGGAAGGGCTGAAGTTCACCCTCGACGGCCACCACTCCGTCTACCAGTGGCAGAGCTACGGCAACAGTTGGAAATACAACCTCGAAGGACTCTACGCCAACCGCGTCCGGTCCTACAAAAGCAACCTCACGGTCAACCACATGCTCAGTCCCACCACGGTCTACGAAGCAAAAGTCGGCATGTTCTCCACCTCGCTGATCCGGTCGGTACGGAACTTCTACGCCGAGCAAGCCGACACCACCGGATTCTGGGGAACGCTGCGCAACCTCGGTATCTGGGACCGCTACTTCTTCCGGGGCGAAGACTGGGTGTTCGACTGGGAAAAGTACCGGGACGACGAACTCGCCAACGGTGAGACCGACACGATCACCAGCCGGCGCGACGCAGTCCTCAGACTCTACCGCTCCTTCTGGCTCGACCAAGACGGCCACCGCGTCTACGGCCACCCGCACGAAAAGAACTTCATCCAGAACTACGCCCTCATCGACAACGCCTACGGAGTCGCCGGCCTCTTCCTCACCGAAGGCGACCACCGGTCCTGGCACTACCGCGCAACCGACCACTACCTCGGCAAGTTCGACTTCACCAGGACGGTCGACAAAGTCCACGAGATCAAGACCGGTATCCACGTCACCTCGTACGCCATATCGGTCTACGAAAACTCCCTCCCCTGGGACCCCAATCCCTTCTGGGACGCATTCACCTACCAGCCGCTCGTCATTGCCGCCTACCTGCAAGACAAAGCCGACTTCGAAGACATGGTCGTCCGCGCCGGCCTCCGGTACGACTTCCTCGACTCCAAAGCCAAAGTGCGCGCGTACCCCGAAAGCCTCGGTGCCAGGCCCGAGATCGCCGACAGCCTCCTACCGGTCGCAATCAAACACCGCATATCCCCCCGGCTCGGCCTCTCCTACCCCATCAGCGAACGCATCAAATTCCGATTCAGCTACGGCCACTTCTTCAAGAACCCCAGCTTCAACAACCTCTACACTTACGCCGACAAGCTGGCGGCCGAGTTGCGCGGACGCGGCAACCTCATCGTCGGCAACGCCGACATGGGCGCCGAAAAGACCGTTGCCTACGAACTCGGCTTCGACGCCCAACTCTCCGACATCTTCCAGTTCGACCTCACCGCCTACTACAAAGACGTCTACGACCTCTCCGGCGTCCGCATAGTCCAGGCCCTCCCCCAACCCTACACCATGTACACCAACGTCGAATACGCCCGCATCCAGGGATTCGAAGCCACCATGACCAAAGTCCTCGCCGACCACTGGTCCGCCCGCATGGGATACACATTCCAGATCGCCCGCGGCACGGCCTCGACCGCGACCGACCAGTACCAGCGCACCGAGCCGAGACAGATCGACTACTACCTCGACCAAGACGTCCGCCACTCCTGTCACGCCGACCTCACCCTCTCCTTCCCGGAGGACTTCGGCTTCGTCCCCCTGCGCGACTTCGTCGCATCGGCGGTCGTCGCGGTCGCTTCCGGTTCCCCCTACACACCGACGGACCAGCGCGGCAACCGGGTCGGCGAGGAAAACTCCGGACGCATGCCCGGCTCGGTCGTCGTCGATACGCGGCTCGCCAAGGACCTGAAGCTCGGTGGAATCAGTTTCTCGCTCAACTGCGACATCGCCAACGTCATGGATGCGACTATCGTCCAGAACGTTCACGCGACCACCGGCCAGCCGGACAACACCGGCCGGCTGATTACGGTCGATGAGTTCACCCCGACTCAGGACATACAGATAATCCGGTTCGGCGACTTCTACTACCACCCGGCCCGCGACTACGACCACGACGGCTACCTCAGCCCCGCCGAGATGCTTGACTCGTACGTGCGCGCCTACGGTGACAGGAATGACCCGCCGACCTACTACGGCCCGCCGAGGAAAGTCCGTTTCGGCGTCAGCCTGTCGTTCTAAGGAGGATGGATGCTAGCTAACGGAAGCAGAATGAAGCGGGTTGGCGGCATGGCGCTGGCGTTGCTGCTGGTGTTCGGCGCGGTCGGCACCGGTTGGGCCAGGACTGCCACGACGCCACCTGCGGGCCACCGCGTCTACGACATGAAGTGGCTCGATATCAACAAATGGCGGTGCCCGTTCCACAACGACGGCCGGTACGCCTACGACCCGACGCGCGGCGGCGGGGAGGCCGGAGGCACGTGGCCCCAGCCGCTGATGAACTACTACATCTTCGGTGCCGGTCTCTGGTTCGGCAGCCTGAAGCCCAGGGCCGACGAGAACGTCGATACCCTGGTGACATTCGGGTACAACCCGAACTCGGGCGGGTCCGAGATGACGCCCGCTTCGGCCAAGTACGCGCCCGAGGGCGCGGGCGACCCGGCCGACAAGGTGTACGCGTTCCCGACCGACTGGCCGCCGCCGGCGAGCAGGTTCGCGGTGGATAACGCGTGGATGCTCGGGGCCAATCGGCAGGATACGCTCGACCCGCAACTCGTACCGACGGAGAACTTCTCGCTGCAGGATATGTGGTGCGTCTACAGCGACCTGGGCGCGGAGAGCCACATTGCTCCGGGTTACCCCCAGGAAATCGAAATCTACCAGACCATCTACGCGTGGAACTACCCTTCGAATCAGGATATCTTCTTCCTCCTCTACAAAGTACGCAACGCGGGTGATACGGAACTCCGGAACTGCTACGTGGGCGCGCTGATGGACCCGGATATTGGTGAGCATGCCGACGACATGGTCGGCTTGCTGCTGAACGACACCGTGGCCGGTGTCGGCTGGGTCCGGGACGTCGGCTACGTTGGTGACTACAACAACGAGGAGGTTCCCAACCCGCGCGGCCAGTGGGAAGACGGCACCCCGGGAGTGGTGGCCTACAAGTTCCTGGAGAGTCCGAAGCGGGACAGTTCGTTGCCGGGTGGCGGCGACACGCTGGTCCGGATGGGGATGACCGCGTTCAAGAAGTTCACGATCGACATCGACCCGGTGACCGACCAGTCCCAGTATCTGACGATGGCCGGGTACGACTACCGGACCGGCGTTTTCTCGCCCTACGACTCGGTCGACGCCGGCCCGGCAGACAAACGGTTCGTTCAGTGCTCGGGTCCGTTCAACCTGGCGCCGGGGCAGGTGGAGAACCTGATTGTCGCCTGCATCGCCGCACCCTACGGCGGCTGGGGACAGTCCTGGGAGTCGCGGAAGCTGCAGTACAACGATTCGCTGGTTCACCTGGCCCGGGTTGCGAATGCCGCCCAGTTCATCTACGACCAGGGCTGGCTGCTGCCCGGCCCGCCGGTGTCGCCGAACATCACACTGGTGCCGGGCGATAACCAGGTCCGGATTGTCTGGGATAACCTGTCCGAGATAACGCCGGACGCATACTACGCCAGGGTGGCAAGCGACCCCACGAGCCCGGGATACGACCCGAAGTACCTGGAATACGACTTCGAAGGGTACGTTGTGTACAAGTCCGCGAATGGTTCGGACTGGGGTATCATCGCTCAGTGTGACGTGGCTGACAGTGTTCCGCTGCCGAATGACACCCTGCCGTTCGAATACGCGCCCGGTGGTGATACCACGCTGCCCGACAGCCAGTGGATCAGCATGGAGAACTCCGGGATTCTCTACAGCGTAATGGACGACAACGTGACCAACGGGTTTACCTACTACTACTGCGTGACCGCGTACGACTGGAACTACGCCACGACCGACACGAACGCGCAGGGCGAGCCGATTGCGTGGGACACGCTGATTCTGCGGTCCGGCATCGTCAGCAACTACTCGATGATGCCCCGCTGGGATGCGGTGAACTACGTCGACCCGCTGATCGAAGTAGTAACGGTTGTGGGCGACACGGTGAACCCGGGTTTCGGACTGGAGAGCGAGGCCGTGATTCCGTTCGAGGTCGATGAGAAGACCTACGGGTTCTTTCTCCTCGGGCCGGAGTACGTGGCGAGGCCGAAGCCGCGGCTGACCTACTACGTCACGGACAAGTCGGACGGCAGCATCGTGATCGATACGACGTCGTTCGACTACGAGGTCGGCGATGCGCTGTCGTTCTCGCTGCCGGTCTTCAACGGGCAGGAGATGCTGCTATCGCTCGGTTACGACGATCCGTCGCCGCGGTTCGACACGGCGTACGTTGAGACCATCGGCTACAGCGGTGACCTGCGGCCGGCGGCGATTTCGTCCGGCGACCAGGCTTCGCTGTGGGCGTGGCGTGGTTCCGACTACCGGATTGAGTGGGAGATCATGGCGGGCTACGGTGAGTTGACGGCGAAAGTGTACGACGAGACGAACGGCGGCATCGAAGTGCCATTCACGCCGTTTGCCACCAACCAGGCGGCGCTGGCCAACGGGTGGTGCTTCACCGATCCGCTTTCGCGGTTTGCGAGTGATACGTTGCGGCGGAACCACGCGTTGTTCTACATCTGCGGCGGGTACTTCGCGATGAACTACAACGCGGAGACGGAGAAGAACGACTCGCTGCAGGATATGATCAGCGAGATCCAGTCGGGCGATGTCTGGATGGCGGTTGGGAACAAGGTAGACGGGACCGCGCCGTTCTACAACTCGTATGACATCGTGTGCACCCCGGGGTTCGCGGATGCGGAATCCACCTACACCGGCCTCGAAGTCAAGGTCGTGCCCAACCCGTACATCGTGTTCAACGCCTGGGAGTCGAGCACCGATGACCGGCGGGTGAAGTTTACCCATCTGCCGACCGAGTGCACAATCAGGGTGTTCACCCTGGCCGGCGACCTGGTCAAGGTCCTGGAGCACGTTCATGACGGCGACGCGGAGGATGACGGACAGCCGCATGAGCACGGCGGAACCGAATCCTGGGATTTCCTCAACGACAACCAGCAACTGATCGCAGCCGGAGTCTACGTCTACCATGTTGAATCCAGCGTCGGTGATTACACCGGCAAGCTTGTCTTCATCCACTAAAGGAGGTATGCCATGACTGGTAAGATGAATCAAACGATACGCGTGCTGGTCGCGACCCTCCTGGTGGTGTCCGCCGGCTGGGCCGGATTTTCCAAGGTGGGTACGACCGGAGCAGCGTTTCTCAGAATCGGAGTGGGCCGGGCGGCGGGGATGGGCGATGCGTTCGTGGCTATCGCCGACGACGCCTCGGCCTGCTACTACAACCCGGCGGGACTCTCCCGGGTCGGACGCCAGGTCCAGTTCAATCACATCGACTGGTTCGCGGACGTCAACCACGACCACCTGTCGGTGGTGCTGCCGACCGGTTTCGGCACGCTTGCGTTCGCGGTGACTGCGCTGACGATGGGCGACATGGAACAGACGCTGATCGACAACCCCAACACGATGGCGCGTGAGGACGAGGGAACCGGTCTCTACTTCGGTGCCTCGGACTTCGCCGTCGGGGTCAGCTATGCCCGGATTATCACCGACAAGCTGGCTTTCGGGGCGACGGTCAAGGGAATCCAGCAGAACATCTGGGACCTGTCCGCCTCGGCGTTCGGTCTGGACTTCGGGCTGCACTACAACACCGGGTTCAAGTCGCTGCGCATCGGCGCCCAGGTCGCGAACTACGGGACGCAGTTATCCTTTTCCGGCCGGCAACTGGACTACAGCTTCGGCTGGACCGACTCCGGTCCGAGCCAGTTGAACGGCAGCTACCGGACCGAGGGGATGCCGCTGCCGACCGTGTTCCGGTTCGGAATCGCTTATGACCTGGTCGATGCGGCAGCGAGCAAGCTGACAATGGCAATCGATCTCGTTCACCCGTCCGATATCAACGAGCAGATCAACTTCGGGCTCGAGTACGGGTACAACGATATCTTCCACCTGCGGGGCGGCTACATCCTGAACGCGGACCAGGACTACCAGGAAAGCATCGGCTGGATGACGGGTCTGTCCACCGGCGTCGGGCTGAAGACGACGCCGGCCGAGGGGTTGAGCCTCGGACTGGACTCCTGCTTCAGCTATCTGGAATACCTCAAGCCAACTCATCGAGTGCAGTTGACAGTGGGATTCTAGCGGCCGGCAAGCAGGCCGATGCACTTGCCTCTTAGCGGGCGGCGGGGCACTTCACCAGGGTGCCCCGCCGCCCTTTCGGGCGGTACAGTCAGGACCGGACGGCTGGCCCGGCTGGTCGGCGTTTTCTTTGTGCTGGCGATTGCCGCGCGAGTTCTCGGCGCGCAATGGACCGTGGCGGTCTACATGTGCGCGGATAACGGCCTCAATGACCAGGCGTACGTCGATATCGGAGAGATGATGTCGGTCGGGTCGACCGATGAGGTCAATATCGTCATCCAGGTGGACAACGCCGCCCGGGATACGCATCCCGATTGTCGTCGGTACCGGGTCGTAAAGGGCGGACTGGAGCCGCTGGGGGAACTGGGCGAAGTGGACATGGCGGATACCGCGGTGCTCGGTGAATTCGCCCGGTTCGTCAAGCAGAACTACCCGGCCCGGAACTACTTCTTCATCCTCTGGGACCACGGCGACGGCTGGACCGAAGGCTACGGTCCGGCCCGCTCAATCTTCATCGACGAGTCGCACAGCCACTCGATGGGCGTGGCCGGCGGCGAGCTGGCGGCAGCGCTTGCCGCGGTGCGGCAGGCCCTCGGAGTCCGGGTGAAGGTCCTCGGTTTCGACGCCTGCCTGATGGGGATGGTGGAAGTTGCGTGTGAGGTACAGGATGCTTGTGACTACCTGCTGGCCTCGGAAGGCCTGGTGCCCTGGGGCGGCTGGCCTTACCAGGACGTGCTGGCGCTCTTGGCGGCCCGTCCGACCGACACGCCGGCGGAGTTCCTGCCCGGAATGTGCGATGCCTATCTGGCCGAGTATCCGAACGACAACATCTGCCTGTCGGCAGTAGACATGCGGCAACTCGACCGGGTGCTGCCGGTGGCGCGGGCTACCTTGAAGGACAGCCTTGACCCGACTAATCCGGCTTTCGTCCAGGCCCGGGAGGCAGTGCAGACGTTCCCTTCCATCTCCGGCAGGCCGCCCTGCGCGTCCGATGACCAGGTCGACCTGATTCACTACTGGGAACTGGCTCCGGAAGCGGGAACCGGGGCGCTGCGTTCGATGTTCGTTCCGCTGCCGACTGCGAACCGGACAAGCGGGGACTACGCCGAAGCGAGAGGAATCGCGGTCTGGTTTCCGGACAACTACCTCGTGCTCAAAGCCCAGGCCGGTTCGTACCGGAAGCTGGCCTTCGCGGATTCCGTTCCCTGGCTTGAGTTCCTGAACCGGTATTTCGGCAGCGATGACGTCAGGCCCACGCAGCCCGCAATCAGCGACATCCGACTCGGCGGCCGCGGTGACCTGCGGTTCTGGTGGAGCCGTTCCTGCGATCTCGCACCGGTGACCTACGACCTTCATGAGGTGAGTTCGCCGTCCGAGGTGCTGGTCGATTGCGGCGACAGTCTCGGCAACTGGAGCGCTGTGGGTTGGACCACCAGTGAATGGCACGTTCACTCACGGACACGGGCGTTCTTTTCCGGCTCGGCATCGAACCTGGACAACCAACTGGTCCTGGTGCGGCCGTTGAAGCTGGAACAGGGAGGGTTGCTGTCCTGCTACGTTTACTACTCCACCGAAGAGATCCTGGATTCGGCGGGCGGCTTCAAACGGGATGTCTGCTACGTCGAATGGTCGGAGGACAAAGTCGACTGGCGGCCGCTCGATTCGCTGTACGGTTCGGCGGAGTACTGGCAGGAGTTGCGCTACGTGTTGCCCGGTTCCGAGGAATTGTATTTGCGCTTCCGGTACGTGAGTGACGGCAGCAGCAACGGGCTGGGGTTTTTCCTCGATGACCTCAAGGTCCAGGCGTTTGGGCAGTCGCGGATTGCCGCTGAAGCCATCAAGGACACAACCTGCTACCTGTTCAACGTTCCGCGCGACGAGTACAGCTACTTCGTGACCGCTGCCGATTCGTTCGGCAACGTGTCGATTGCCAGTCAGTTCTACCCGTCCGGGAGTCCGATCCAAATAGAAACCTGGGCCGAACCCTACACCAGACCGGCGCCGTTCGCCGGTCCGTGTGAATTGTGGGTCGATTTCCCGGAAGGGGAGACGCCCGATGTCGCCATCTACACCCTGTCAGGGACGCTGGTCAGGAAGTTCGAGGACGTCACTGACCGGTTCCTGGAGTGGGACGGGCGGAACGAAGCCGGCAGTGAGTTGGCCGACGGCGTCTACTTGGTTGTGGTCACGGGCAGCGGGTTCCGCAAGACGGGTAAGGTCGCCAGGGTTACCCGCGGCGGCGAGTAGGCTCCGGTTCGTCCGTCAGTCGGGCAGGATTTTGCCCGGGTTCAGGATGCCGTCCGGGTCAAGGGCGCGCTTGAGATTCCCCATCAGCTTCAGCTCGGCCGGGCCGAGTGCTTTCCGCATCAGGTGCCTCTTCTCCGAACCGATGCCGTGCTCGGCCGATATCTGACCGCCGCGCGCAAGCACGAAGTCAACCAGTTCGTCAACGAGCGCGCGGCAGGATTCGCGCCACGTTTCGCTTTCGCCTTCCCGACAGATGTCGACGTGGATGTTGCCGTCGCCGACGTGGCCGAACGGGACAATCGGTGTCCGGTACTTGCGTTCGAGGCCGGCAATCATCTCGACGGTTGCAGGGATTTCGGCAAGGGGCACGACGATATCTTCGGCCACCACTTCGGGATACAGCTCTTTCAGGACTTCGGCCAGCTTCCGGCGGGCGGTCCAGAGCCGGGCCTGGTCGGTCGGGTTGTCGGCAACGAGCGGCTCGCGGGCCCCGAGTTCCATCGCTGCCTCGCCAAGCCGGACGCAGTCGTCGAGTACCTGGTTCCGGTCGTTGCCTTCCAGTTCGACCAGCACGTGGATTGCGGCATCCGGAAACGGCAGGTCTGATTTCAGCACCCGGTTGCAGGCTTCGATGCCCTTCCGCTCGATGAACTCAACCACGGCCGGTACGAGTCGGGTGTCGTGAATGACCCGCAGGATGAGGTCGGTTCCCTGGCTCAACCGCTCGAACGGGATGAGCACGTCGATCTGGTGCTTCGGTTTCGGTATCAGCTTGAGAGCGATTTCGGTGATGATTGCGAGCGTACCTTCGGACCCGATCAGGAGCTTGTTCAGGTCGTAGCCGGTGACGTTTTTGTGCAGCTTGCCGCCGTAGCGGATTTCGCTGCCGTCGGCCAGGACCGCTTCCAGACCGCGGACATAGTCGCCGGTGACCCCGTACTTGAAGGCGTGGGGTCCGCCCGCATTGGTCGCGACATTGCCGCCGATGGAGCAGTCCTCCAGCGATGCCGGGTCAACCGGATAGTAGAGGCCGGCCTCAGCGCATGCCTTCTGCAGGTTGTCGACGACCACCCCCGGCTGGGTGCGGACGATGAGGTTGTCGGCGTCGACCTCAATGACCCGGTTCATCAGTTCCAAAGAGACCATGATGCCGCCGTGGACGGCAATCGAGCCTCCGGCGAGACCGGTGCCGAGGCCGCGCGGGGTGACCGGAATCCGTTCCTGCCGGGCGAGCCGAACGACTTCAGCGATTTCGCCGGTGGTCGCTACCTTGACGAGCACGTCCGGCGGAAGCCGGGGGCCCGGGCTTTCGTCCCGGGCGTAGTCAACCAGAGCGGCCGGATCGGTGATGACCCGGCACGACTGGGTTATCTCTTTGAGTCTTTTGAGGACCGCCGGAACTACCGGGCGGTACATGCTGCTGACCGGCCGCGAACCGGACTAGCCCAGATGGGGCTCGACTTTTCCGGTCAGCATCTCCTCGGGCATGAGCCCGACCATTCGTTCCACCTCTTTGCCGTCCTTGAAAACAATCAGGGTCGGGATGCCGGTGATGCCGAACTTGCCCGGGGTTTCGGGGCTTTCGTCGGTGTTGAGCTTGCAGACTTTGAGCTTGCCGTTGAACTTCTCAGCCAGTTTCTCGACGATGGGTGTGATACCGTGACATGGACCACACCACGGAGCCCAGAAATCGACGAGAACGGAGGTTTCGGCTTTCAGCACTTCGGCTTCGAAATTATGGTCAGAAACGTGGATAATGTCGGCCATTTCTGTATCTCCTTTTTGCTTCTCCGGGTGGAACTGATTCCCGGACCGGAGGGCGCTTTCGAATCATCAACCGGCTGCAGCACATTGCTGCAGCTTCACGTGCCATTACTGTTTTGACTCCGGGACCGGTGCCGGGATTCCGATATCCGGGCTACCGGGCGCGGATTATGACGTTCCCATTGCTGGTCGAAACTTCGATAGTCGATGCACCGGAGCCGATCGTCCCGGCCTTGTGGGTGCGTTCCGATGTGTCGTACTTGACCGAGCCTGACGGAAACCCGACGATTGTGACGTCTCCATTGGACGTCGACGCGTCGAACTCCGCGGAGACGTCGTCCGGCAAGGAGAGCGTCACGTTACCGTTAGAGGTCTCCAGGATTGCCGATTCGGTTGCACCCAGTTCGGCCAGGTCACAGTCGATTATGCCGTTTGAGGTCTCGATGGTGATGCCGCCGTAGTGGACCTGGACCGTGACGTTGCCGTCGCTCGTATTCAGTACCATCTGTCCCCTGGTATCGAGGAGCGACATGTCGCCATTGCTGGTTGACGCCGCCGCGCCGGCAATCATGCTGGTCAGAGCGATGTCACCGTTGCTGGTCGTCAGGTGGAGCCAGGTTGAGTCCGATGCCTGGACTTCGAACTCGGCTCCGTAGTTGCGGCTGCCGCCGGGCATGTCGGCTTCGAACTGCAACTCGGTCTCGACGACGGTATCGGTGATGACGATATTGTCGATTGCGCCTTCCGCATCGGCTTTGTCCCGGCCGTAGCAGCGGCGGGTAATATCGGCGGTGATGAGCGTGTCGGCTGTGGCTGAGACCGCTATTCCGCCGTTCTTCGTGATAACCGAAACGCTGCCGATGCCGGCAGCCGGATACGTGCGGGTCTCCGGCAGTTCCAGCTTGTACGTGTACAGGCATCCTGCCGTCAGGACGGCGATAAGGACAAGCGGGATGAGTCGTCGGGTCATTGTTCCTCCATGCTAGAAACCGGGAGTGCTGGTCTCGGGGGCGGGCAGCAGCAGGAACCCCAACGAGAAGACCGGACCACCGAGTTTCGTGCCGGGGGCGTTGTTGATTTCGGCACCGTTCGACAGATGCCAGCCGACGGTCATCGGCGAATAGAGATAGCCGACCCGGAGCGCCACGCCGTAGCGACCACTGCCCGTCGGGGTGGAAAGGCCGAGTTCAAGAGCACCCATACCGGCCAGCTTCATACCCGAGGCGATGCTGGCGTTCCGGCCCGGGTTGTGGAGCAGGGAGTCGAGGCTGATATCCCTACTTTTCGTCCTGATGTTGAACGACTGGCTCAGCCCGCCGACCGCGACCATCGGGATGATAGTAAGAAAGCTGAAAGGTGTGATTTTCAGTCCGACCTCACCCATGATGGCGGTCGCGTCCGTCCGGAGTTGGTAGTTCTCGTTCTCGACATCGTCCCAGGTGCGGAAGAAGAGCGGGCCGACCAGGAAACCGTTGACGTTCGAGCGCAGCTCAAGGCCCCAGCCGTACTGGCGGACGTGAGCCTCGGGTATGGCGGGCTCAGCCCCCGCGAACGCAGCATTGAACCCACCTACGTCAGGCTGGTACGCGGCGGCAAAAGGTACGAGCCAGCCTTCTTGGGCAGGCGCAACGGTCAAAGCAGCCAGCAGAAGTAATGGTGCAGCTATTCGCATTCTTTCTCCTTTGGGCCAGTATAGACGGTCGGCCTGAACTGTCAATCAGGGTCGGAGATGATTGCGGGTTGCTCCGGCACCCAAGACATCTGCAACCGGCACAATGTGCATGACTACTGGTGGCATTCCGAGTTCGTTTCCTCTCCCTGGAGGGAGAGGATCAAGGTGAGGGTGAAGGATTCCCTGCCGCAGACCCCGTTGTCATTGCGAAGGAGCGAAGCGACTGCGGCTATCTTCCGCCTGGCTGCCAGCCGTCAGCCATCTGCCGCCCTGCCCGAGAAGCCGGTGATGCGGGAAGAGACAGCAGCAAGCAGCATTGTGTCTCCGAATACCTACGTCTTGCCCGGTCGTCTGCGACCACGGGTCGGCCGTTTGTCAGAGGCTTTGAACCCGGCCGCAGTCTTTGAGCCCGTCGGCACATCCTCCCATTGGGTGCCTCTTCCGGCCCGGATACTCGCCCGCGCCCGCTCAATCCGCTCCAGGAAGGAGGGGTCGTTCTCAAGTCGGTATTCAAACCAGTCGTCCTCGCTTTCAAAGCCGATGAGCACGCCGACAGGTTTGCCGTGTCGGGTGATAACGACTTCCTCTTTCGCCGCGTCACGAAGATACTCCGACAGGTGGTCCTTCACCCTAGCCAACGCTACTTTCTTCATCGTAGACTCCTGTTCTCTTCAGCCAGGCCGTGGCCTGCGATTTCTCCACAATAGCCAGCACTTCCACTTCATCGTCCCGCACGTCATAGAACACGCGGACATTCCCGACGCGCAGCCGATACTGTGGCCTCCGGGTGCCCCGCAGACGCTTGATGCGATTCCTACTGACCTGCATCGGCCGATGCAGCAGGTGTCGGTTGATTGCATCCCGTACTTCTGCCCGGCTGCGAGCCGGCAGGGCGCGGTAGTCGTCGCGGGCCTCGAGCGCGAACACGACCCGGTGTTCCATTCTGGCCAGATGATAGCCAAATCCTGGCCGGTCGTCAATGCTTGCGCTTGGCCCAAGAACCGGAATAGAACCATGAAGTCACAAGGATACAAAGGCGAGAAGTCAGGAGTCACGAGGCTTTGGGGCGCCTCCTCGGTCGAGGCGATACCGCACCTGCTGGGTGGCAATGCTTCTCGGTTCCGGGTCTGTTACTTGGTGTTCTTGGTGTCTTTGTGTTGAGATTCCTATGTCGGTTTTCGGGTTTGAGCCCGGGCCGGCATCGGTCGCGGTGCGCCATGCGTTGTGCGGCGGTCGCTTCGCGGTCGCCGGTCTGCGTGCAGCGTACAGGCAGGCCGACATGGGCAGCGTCCTTCCGGCCTCTCTTCGTATCTCAAGACTGAATACCTGACCCCTGCCCTTCCCTTAAGGCTGCTCCTCTCTTCACCCAATGGGTGTAAGTTCTTCGTGCCCGTTAGACGCAGGCAACACAAGAGGCGCAGCCTTTCTTGTTATAGCTCTATATCGGGACTGGGGATGTGGAGTTTCCCCAGAAACCCACAAACTTCTGAAACTGTAACCCATGTCCTGATAGTAAAGCGCTACCCCCGAACCGACCCTTGGACCTCCGAGGTTCTTCCCGGGTACTCTCCGGAGTACCTCCCTCCGTCGCGGCAGCGGCCTTCAGCAGCCGTGTACCCATTGTTGACAATGCGGGGCAATCCTCTAGAATTACGCAGTGCGTAAACTCAGCGCGTATAGGCCAAGCTCGTTTCTGGGCCAAGTCCAACTGGCCGATGTGAAGAAGGCTTTGACCTTGGTCGGGTTCGCCCTGGCTATGGGCTATCTCGAGGCCGCGGTGGTTGTTTATCTACGCCAAGTATACTATCCGGGAGGGTTTGTCTTTCCCCTGAATAGCGCAATGCTGGAACCGACCTTTCTGGTGGAGTTGGGCCGCGAGTTTGCCACAATCGTCATGCTCGTGGTCATAGCCTGGTTGTCAGGGAGAAGCCTGCTTGAGCGGTTCTCCTGGTTTCTCTTTGTTTTCGGAACTTGGGACATCTTCTACTACCTTGGGCTCAAAGCGCTCCTGAACTGGCCACCGTCGCTTCTGACATGGGACATTCTTTTCCTGATACCTATTCCCTGGGCCGCGCCGGTCCTGGCCCCGGTTCTCGTGGCCGCATCAATGATAGCCCTTGGTTTGGGGTTCATCAGTCTGGGCCAGACCGGGCGAGTCGCACGCCAAAACCCAGGTGGCTGGCTGGTGATGGCTGCCGGAGCGACCGCAATTCTTCTGTCTTTCTTGAGCAACTACGGGACCACGGTCACTCGGCTCTGTGTCCCATACAATCCCTTTAATCTCCATCCAGAACTCAGCGCCAGCTTTGCGGCCCATGTGCCCACAAACTACCCCTGGTGGCTGCTTGCATTCGGCCTGGCAATGGTCTGGGCCGCATTCTTGAGAATCAATTCCAGGGGTTCCAAATCAGAGGTCACAGTACAAAACAAGGCTCTTCGTGGATTCGTGTGGGTGGATGGAAGCATCTGGCTGCATGTAACCTGT
>CBDUVZ010000065.1:0-15927 GCA_965370805.1 uncultured bacterium
TGTGCTTCCTTGGCTTCAGCGCGAAACAAATAGTATTATGTCCCCGATATTCCCCCCAACCGCAAAGTGGTGCTGGCGAGATAGGCGGAAAGCGGCGGGAAGTTCGGTCCGGGCCGGGGTGAGCCTGAACCGGGACGCGGGTTGCAGTGTCATCGAACCCAAGTGCTGCCCGGCAGCACGACACTGCTCCCGCGTCCTTAGCTGCTGTCCTCGTTTCCGATATCGAGGGCTCCAGTGTTGTCAGTTTTCAGAAACGGTGTAGCGGGGAACGCATGACCGGGCATACTGAAAGCTAAGTGGCTGAGGCTTGGGGAGTTGTCTCGGAAACTCACTTTCGGGCTGTCTCGGCAGGTCAAGGGGGGAGTGACCCCCCTATTGAATCTGCAGCTCATCCTGCAATCCAGGTCCGGATTCACGACTGATGTCAGAATCCGGCTTAGCTTGCGGGTCAGAACGAGCTTCAGTCGGCGTATCAGCCTGGCTTTCAGTCGTTTGGTCAAACGCCAACTCAGAACCGGCTTCAGCCTGGCTTTCAGTTCCGATGTCAAAGCCCGACTCAACTTCGAGCTCATTCGGAGGAAGATTGAGCAGAGAGAGCCCGACGGACTCACCGGCGGCAGCATGGACGCGGCTCCAGACGAAGCTGAAGACGTCTGTCGGGACGTTTCCGGCGGCGAACTTGGCGACGACATTGGCGAAGTAATTGGCGGAGATTCTATCGGCGAATCTGGCGAAGAGATTGGCGGAGTTGTTGGCGAGGATATCGGTGAAGTAATCGGCGACAAGATTGGCGAAGAAGTCAGCGAGGAAGTTGGCGAGGAAATCGGCGAGGAAGCTAACGAAGAAGTTGGCGACGCGATTGGCGACGAAGCTGACGGCGGGATTAGCGACGAGGTTGGCGGCGGTTCAGAAGAAGAGCGTAGCCGACACTCTGGGCGGGGGAGGGGGTTTTGGCGGGAACCGGCTAACAGGCTATGAGTGAAGAGGTTGCGCGGAAATCCGGCTTGCGGGCAATGAGACAATACTGTATCATGTGCTGACGGAGGGAGACCTGTACATGAACGGGCAGGATGAGGAAATGAACCACGGATGGACACGGGAGGAGAAAGTAGAAGTCAAAGTGCAAGTGCAAATGGCAAAGTGCAAATTGAGGAAGCGGAGTAAACACCAAGAGCACGAAGAGGAAATGACCAGTGACCAAGACCCAATGACCAAAGCGGAGCGGAGTTTTACCACAAAGGCACGAAGAACACGAAGAAGACGTGTCACTGCGAGAAGCGAAGCGACATTGCATGCAACAACGGTTTTGTTGCACTCCACATGGCGGAAGATTGCCGCGTCGGCCTTCGGCCTCCTCGCAATGACGAATACGGATAGCGGGAACGGGGAGCAGAAATGACTAAGGTCCAAGTCCCAATGACCAACCTGAAAAACGCCAGGACCGGGGTGCGGAGCGGAACGGAGGCGGCTTGGGGCCGCCTCCGTGGTTCAATTGCTGCTTCTTGCTAGTGCTGCGGGGCGAGGAGTAGTTTCGTTGTTTCCAGTCTTCCATTCGACCTGACAACCAGGAGGTAGGCTCCGGCCGGGAGTGTGGTTGGTCTTGTCCAGGTGTGGTTGGCGGGCATGAGTTCGCGCGGGCCGTATCGGGCGATGCGGCAGGCGTGCCTGCCGTTCGCGTGGTAGAGGTCGATTGTGGTCTTGCGGCCGGTGCCGGGGGTGAGTTTGATGCGGGCCTGACCGGTTATGATCGATGGCCGGACCGCGATGCGGCCGATTTGTCTGGCCGGTCGTTGTTCGGCGATGCCGATGACTCCGCGTTCCCAGAGCCCCGCGCCTTCGGCGCTGCAGTAGACCCCGGCCGGGTTGTCGGGATGGCGCTGGAGGAGGAGGATTGACCGGCTTGCGAGTCCGAGTGTGTCCCGTTCCCAGTTTGCGCCGGCGTCGGTGGTGTAGTAGATTGCCGCGGTGTCGGTGCCGGCCCAGACCGCGTTTTCGTTGGCGGTATCGGGCAGAACCGCGGTGACGTTTGCGAGTCCGATGTCAGACCAGACGCCGGTGCTGGTCAGGGAGCGGAAGACCCCGTTGGGAGTAGCGCAGTAGTAGACGGTGCGGTTGGCCGGGCTTGGCGCGAAGTCCGTGACCGGCGCGCCGGTGATGCCGTTGGTCCGGCTGGTCCAGTCGTCGCCGCGGTCGGTGCTCCGGTAGAGGGCGGGCCGGCCGTCGGTTTCGCCCCAGGCGTAGAGCGTCTCGCCCGAGCCCGGGGATTGGAAGCCGAGGCAGATACCGATGTTGCCCTGCTGGAGTATCGTTGTCCAGTTCCGGCCCGCGGTCGCGGATTTGAGTACCGTGAACCGGGGCTGGCCGTCGGCCGGGGAGCATCTGCCCCAGGCGTAGAGCGTTTCCGGGTCGGCCGGGCTGTAGGCTACGCCGCCGGGTTCGAACCGGTCGGCAATCAGGTAGGTTTCCCAGGAGTCGCCGTGGTCGATTGTGAGGTGGAGTTCGGGGCTGAAGCTCGTGACGACGACCGTGGTGTCCGGGTCGCGGGGGTTGATTGCCAGCCCGGTTGTGAGTCCGGCGTTGGGCAGTTTCCCGAACGTGCGGGTCCAGGTCAGGCCCAGGTCCGCGCTCGAGAGGATGCCGCAGCCGGGCGGGCAGGTGTAGACCGTTTCCGGGCTCAGGGGATGGTAGTAGAGGAAGGGGACGACATGGCAGTTGAGGTCGCCGGTGATTTCGGTCCAGCGATACCCGCCGTTGGTCGAGTAGAAGATACCGGCGCCGTTGCTGGCGTACAGTTCGAGCGACTGGCTGGGGTTGAGTTCGAGCCAGCGGGTGTCGGTGCCGAAGATTTCGGTCGTGTCCGCGGACCAGTTGATGCCGTTGTCGTTGCTGCGGTAGACCAGGTTGTCCGAGCCGGCGTACGCGTAGTGGGGCATGGGTTGGGCAAAGGCGACGGAGTAGGCCGGGGCGGCGAGACGGCGGGTCCAGGTGTTGCCGGAGCTGGTCGAGCGGTAGACGCCCGCGTCGGTGGCGCAGATGAGAACGGCGCTGTCGGTCGGGCTGACCGCCAGTCCATACGCGCAGCGGCCTTCAAGCCCGGCGGAGAGGTCGTCCCAGTTGACGCCGCCGTCGGCGCTGCCGAACAGGCATGCCCCGTCGCCGGTGGTGCCGCCGGTGAACACGCGGTTGGGCCGGACCGGGTCGAACGCCAGGAGCAGCGCGCGCGCAGCCGGCCCGGAGCCGGCGGTGACGCCGGACCAGGTGCTGCCGTCGTCGGTTGAGCGGAAGAGCGCGAGCCCGGTCGAGTCCCCGACTTCGACGTCGGCCGCGGCGATGAGGTCAATGGCATCCTGCCGCGGGATGACGCGGAGCTGGTGGACCGGCGGGTTGTCGGGCAGTGCCCCGCGCAGGTGCCAGTTCCGGCCGTTGTCGGTGCTCCGGTACGCCCGGCCGCGTTCGCCGCAGGCGTAGAGGTTCCCGACGTTGGCAGGGTCGAGGGCCATGGCGTCAATCCGGTCGTCGATGGTGTCGCGGACGGTCCAGGTTGCGCCGGAGTTGGATGTGTAGTAGACAAAGGCCGGGTATCCCCGGGTTATCAGGTAAACGTCATCCGGGTATCCGGGAACAGTCGTCATGGCCGCGACCGTCGCGCCGTCGGGTCCGAGCCGGTTCCAGGCCTGCTGGCCGGAGACCGCGGTTGCAGCAAGTCCGATAATCAGGATAGTTGTCGTTCTCATTCATTCCTCCCGGGGAGTTCCCGTTGCTCCGACCCGATCGATTCGAGGTCGGAGCTCGCTGTCAGTTTTCCTTCAAACTTGTCGAGCCGGCGAGCGGCATCGTCATACTTGTTCCGGGCATGGGTGAGGTGCGTTCCGAGCACCTCGAATTCCTGGTAGAACTTCTGGTATTCCTGCTGGAGCCGACCCAGGTGTTTCAGTATTTCTTCGGCCCGCTCTTCAATCCGGAACCCGCGCAGGCCGAGGACAATCGCCTGGAGGTAGGCATAGAGGCTGTTGGGCGAGACCGGAATCACTTTACGCTCGATAGCGTAGTCGGTGATTGCGTTCTCGCCGGATTCGCCCTTGATAATCGTTTCGTAGTAGACGTTTTCGGCCGGGATGTACATCAGGGCGAAGTCGAACGTGTTCTCGTCGGGCAGGATGTACTTGTCGGCGATGGCGTCGATATGCTTCTTGACCGCGGTGACGAACCCGCGGCGCATCTTCCGGCGTTCGTCGTCGTCAGTTGCGGCAATCAGGCGTCGGAAGTCTTCGAGCGGGAATTTGGCGTCAATCGGTACCATGCGTTCCGCCAGCTTCACGACCGCATCGACCGTTTCCCCGGAACGGAAGCGATACTGCAGTTCGTGGTTGCCGGGTATTACCTGCTTGAGCAGGTCGCCGAGGAAGAGCTCGCCGATGATGCCGCGCAACTTGGGGGCGCGGAGGATGTCCTGGAGCGAGGCAATGTCTTTGCCGACTTCGAAGATCTGCTGCGACGACTTCGACAGTTCGCCGAGCGAAGCCGAGACGTCCCGGGCCATGCGGTTGGCGGCGTCGAGCCGCTCGCCAATCTGACCGGTGTTGTGCTGCATGGTCCGGTTGAGCGCCTCGAGCTGCTGGTTGACCTGGGTAGTCAGGCCGGCCAGCTGCTGGTTGGACGCGGCCGTGTTGGCTTCGAGCGTCTCCCGGGTCTGCCGGCGCAGGGAGTCGAGTTGCTGCTGGAGCATGGTCAGGCTTTCGGTCCGGTCCGTGCCGCGCCGGGTGCGGACCAGCAGGATGACGATGAGCGCCACCAGCAGCAGAGCGACAATGGCTGCGGCGACGATGAGAGCGGTCAGACTGATGCCCATCTCGTGACAATAGGATAGACCGGTCAGCCGTCCGGTCAAGAGTGTCGGCAGTCCGGTTGTCGGTTGGCATGTCGTGTTACCGGCGCTTGACAGCCGGTGGGTGGGGACTAACCTCTTACAGGTTACGTCCGTGAAGATGCGACGACGTTTTGCTGGCGCTATCATGCGAGTCGGCAAGTGTGCCGGGTTGTTCGGCATACTGGCCGTCTCTCTGTTTTCCGGGGGCTGCTTCGGCGAGCGGCCGCCTTCGGTCCCGCGCGTCAATGGACCGGACGGCGGGCGGCCCGGAGATACGCTGCAGTTCCGGGCGTGGGGCCGCGACCCTGACGGTGACAACCTGGCGTATCTTTGCGACTGGGGGGACGGAGCGGCATTGGTCTGGAGCGCCCAACTGCCGAGCGGTGACACGCTGTTCCGTTTCCACGTGTATGCCGATAGCGGCGAGTTCTCCGTGAAGGTGCGCTGCCGCGATGCGAGTGGACTCGAATCAGGATGGTCGAACCCGTTCAGGACAACCATCGGTTTCCCCGGCCCGGTCACTCCGGACCGGCCGGAAGGACCGGGGCAGGGGATTCAGGATCTGTTTCTGCAGTTCTCCGCGACAGCGGTTCACGTCCGCGGGGACAGCGTCACGCTGCAGTTCGACTGGGGGGATACGCTCGGCACTTGGGGCGGATTCGTCGAGTCCGGAGGGATGGCGAGCGACAGTCATGCCTTTGCCGTCCCGGGAACCTGTACGGTGCGGGCTCGCGCCCGGGACCGGGAAGGGAATCTGAGCCTCTGGTCAGAGCCTGAGACTGTGGTCGTTGTTGCGCGGCCGCTCGAACCTCCGACCGGGCTTACGCTGTCGGCGTCCGGCGGTATCAATGTCCGACTCGACTGGGAGATCGGCGGCAACAGCGATTCGGTGGAATACACCGTCTGGTTCAGGCCGGCGGGGAGCGGGGAGTTCGGGCCGATCCGGACCGTCAGTGAGTCGAGCCTGCTGCATGTGCCCGACGGGTTCACGGGCGACTACACGGTGGCGACTCGCGCCGGTGATGAGCAACTGTTTGCCGCCGAGACTGTGAGCACGCTGCCGGTCTTCACTGATACAACCGTGCTCTGGGAACTGAACGCAGCCGGCGCCGGCGGGTACGGCTGGGATACGGTCACCGGTGAGGCCGGATGCTACTCGATGCCGGACTCGGCGACGGCTTCGGCGGTGGACTGCTACCACACCGATTTCGGGCCGGGCTGGAACGGGCCGGGCTACTTCATAGCCAGCCCGCATCTCGGGCCGGATGACCCGGGCGGAGTCGTTCCGCCGGGGGCGTGGAGTCGCAGTTGGCTGCTGGGGCTCTGGGGCAACACCAAGACGCTGCCCGAGTGCGACTCGCTGCTCTACGAGGACCGGGTGGATATCAGCACGTGGGAGCGATACCTGGCGGTCTATACCGCGGGCGGTTACTACGCGTTGCTCAAGTCCGTCTATCCTGACCCGGGCGAGGGCACGGTGCGGGTGATTTCGTGGTTTCAGAAGGTGCGCGGGCTCCGGCTCGTGATGGATGAATAAGCGGACCGATGAATGTCAGTTGAGGCGTCCTGTCAGCCTCCTAATCTGTGCATCTCAGCCTCTTCTCTCGATCGCAGATGACAGGGCGCCTCTTTATCGTGTTGTTCTTCGCGGTGTCCGGCTGCAGATGGGAGCAGGACATCCCGGGGCCGGAGAACCACGCGCCCCGGGCGCCGGTTGTTTCCGGACCGGATACTGTTGTTGTCGGGACTGCGGCGGCGTTTGACGCGGCGGTCCTTGACCCGGACGGCGACCGGCTCAGAGTTTACGTCGCGTGGGGCGACGGGGATACGACCGACTGCGGCGACTTCATCCCGTCCGGCGGGGTTGCGGCTTTCGAGCACAGCTTCACCCGGCCGGGCAGTTTTGAGGTGACGGCCCGGTGCCACGACCTGGAGCCGCTCTTCTCCGACTGGTCCGCGCCGCACACCGTGGTCGCGCTGGAGTCGGAGTAGCATTCCGCCCCGCTGCAGTTGACACCCTGCGCCGGCAGCCTAACATCTCCGGGTCCAGTGAGATTCGGATTCCACGTCTCGATTGCCGGCGGCTTCGCGCGGGTGACTGCCCGGGCGCTGGAACTGGGCTGCGAGACGATGCAGTTGTTCACCCGCAACCCGCGCGGCTGGAAGCCGAAGCCGGTTGACAGCGACGACGCCGGCCGGTTCAGAAAGGATGTCAAGGATGCCGGGATTTCGCCGGTTTTCGTTCACGCACCGTACCTGCCGAACCTGGCTTCGACCGGAGCAATCGAAGTGCGGCGTTCGGTCGAGGCCCTGGCCGAGGACATGGCGCGGTGCCGGATGCTCGGGGTGAACTACCTGGTCGTGCACGTCGGCCGGGCCGGAGTGGCATCAGCGGAAGAAGCACTGCCCGCGGTTGCGGCCAATATCAACCGGGTGTTCGAGCAGTCGCCGGGACCGGTCAAGCTGCTGCTCGAGAATACCGCGGGCATGGGGTCCGAGGTCGGCTATCGTTTCGACCAGGTCGCCGCGGTCATCGAGCGGGTTGAGGACCGGGACCGGGTCGGAATCGTGCTCGATACCGCGCACCTTTTCGAGGCCGGTTACGAACTGCGGACCGCGTCCGGGCTGGATGAGACCCTGCGCGAGTTCGACCGGGAGGTCGGGTTCGGCCGGCTGCATATGCTGCACCTGAACGATTCGAAGACCGGGTTGGGGTTCAGGGTTGACCGCCACTGGCACATCGGCAAGGGAGAGATTGGAACCGAGGCTTTCCGGAGAATCGTCAATCACCCGCTGCTGCGGCACCTGCCGGGAATCATGGAGACGCCGCGCAAGAGCCGTGAGGACGACCGGGAGAACATGAACGTGATAAGGAGTCTGGCGAATTGAAGATTAGATTCTGGGGCGGAGTCGGAACCGTTACCGGTTCCAAACACCTGCTGAGTTCCGGGAAGCAGAGCCTGCTGCTCGAGTGCGGACTGTTCCAGGGCCGGCGGGATGAAGCCGAGCACGCCAATCGCAACTTCCCATTCAAGGCGCGGGACGTCGACCACTGCGTAATCAGCCACGCCCACATCGACCACGTCGGCAACCTGCCGAATCTGGTCAGGAAAGGGTATCGCGGGTCGGTGATGATGACCAAAGGGACTGCGGCGCTTGCCCGGCTGCTGCTGATGGATTCGGCCCACATCCAGGAATCGGACGTCAAGTACGTCAACAAGCGGCGGCGCGAGCGGGGCGAGAAGCCGAAGCAACCGGTCTACACCACGGCCGATGCGAAGGAAGCCCTGCGACGGCTGGAGCCGGTGCGCTACGCCAAAGAGAAGAAGCTCGGCGGCTTCAAGGTGGTTCTGCACGACGCGGGTCACATCCTCGGCTCCGCGCTGGTCGATATCGAAGTCGAAGGCCGCCGCGTGCTCTTCACCGGCGACCTGGGCCGGAAGCAGATGCCGATTATCCGTGACCCGGTGCAGGTCAGGGAAGTGGACTACCTGATTATGGAGGCGACCTACGGCAACCGGCTGCACGGCAACTACGAAGACGTCGGCGACCGGCTGGCCGAACTGGTGAACCGGGTGCACGGTCGGGGCGGCCGGATGGTCATTCCTGCGTTCGCGGTCGAGCGGTCCCAGGAGATTATCTACAACCTGAACGAACTGCGCCAGGCGGGACGGATACCGCAGGTGCCGGTGTACGTCGACAGCCCGCTGGCGAGCAGAGTGACCGAAGTGTTCCGGAGCTACACGCAGTACTACGACGAGGACGCGAATGAGATGCTCGAAGTGCACCAGGCACCGTTCGATTTCCCGGGGCTGCATTACGTCGCGAGCGTCGAGGAGTCGAAGGCGCTGAACCGGTCGAACGAGCCGTGCATCATCATCTCCGCTTCGGGCATGTGCGAAGCCGGGCGGGTGCTGCACCACCTGAAGCACACGGTCGAGGACGAGCGGAACATGGTACTGATTGCGTCTTTCCAGGCGCCGCACACACTCGGCCGGCGGATTGCAGAGAAGCGGCCGCGGGTGCGGATTTACGGTGTGGAGTACGACCTGCGCTGCGAAGTCGCCAGGATGGATGAGTTCAGTGCCCATGCGGACCGCAACGAACTGCTGGAATACGTCGGCGGGATGAATCTGCCGAGGTTGAAGAAGATGTTCCTCGTGCATTCCGAGCCGGACGCGGCCGCGGCGATGGTCGAGCCGCTGCTGAAGCTCGGGGTGCGTGAGGTGTTTACACCGGAAGTGGGGGACGAGTTTGAGCTGTAACAGGTACTGCCTGCCGGTCGTTCTGATTGCGGTGCTGGTTTTCGGCACCGGTTGCGACTGGCTGTTCGGCACCGACGACGCGCCACCTTCGTGCGCGATAGCGAGCCCGTCGGATTCGGCGATTGTCAGCGGAGTGGTCATGTTCAAGGCCGAGGCGAGCGACAGCTTCGGCGTGACCCGGGTCGAGTTCTACATCGACGGCGCGCTCTTCGGGGTCGATTCCGAGCCGTCGTACGCCGTAAGCTGGGATACCGACGCGCTGGAGGACAGAACCTGGCACCGGTTGCACTGCATCGCCTGGGACCCGTCGGACAACGTCGGCTACAGCGATACGGCGGACGTCGAAGTCAGAGCAGGCGCGCAGGATAACATCTACCACGGTACGGTTGTGGTGGTTCCGGGCTACTACCGGGACGTGGATTTCGACGCGGTAGCCGGCGACACTGTGAACGGCGATGTGCTGGTCCAGGGCGGCGGGCCGATCTCTCGGTTCCTGCTGCTCGACTCGGATAACTACTCGGAGTTCCGGTACGGCCGGGCGTACCAGGCAATCCGCGAGGAACAGAACGCATCCCAGGTGACGGTGCACGAAGGACTCGGGGCGGACGACGAGTACCATATCGTGCTCGCCAACGACGGCACCGATACCCTGACCTGCTGGGCAAGATTCACACTGGAGTAAGCGATGAACTGGCTATTGATTCTGATTGCGGTGAGCCGGCCGGCGCTGGAGCCGGTCGGAGAAGCGGAGGTCGCGCTTGCGAATTGGCTCGAAGCGCAGGCGGCGAGCGCGGTGCCGGCGGCGTTCTGTTTCGGGCCGGACGCGGAACCGGTGCCGGGCAGGTTCCTTGTGGGATACGAGCCGGGCGGAGAAGAAACGGCGGCGGACTGGATTAAAGCACAGGGCGGCGCAGTGGTTCGTTCTGTCCGGGAAGGCCGCTTCCTGGTCGCGTCGTTCCCCGACGGGGTCGACGCGACACGGTTGGTGCGGGCCGCGCCGGAACTCCGCTACGTGGAGCCGGACCTGCGGGTCCACGCTTCGCACACGCCGAACGACCCGTTTTTCCTGCAGCACCAGTGGGGCAAGTGGGTGATGTACGCGGACAAGGCCTGGGACATCGCGACCGGGAGCAACGACATCACAGTGGCGGTTATCGACAACGGGGTCGATTACACCCATCCCGACCTTGCGGACCGATTCGTGCCGGGCGAGCTTGGATACGACTACATTGGTGACGACAACGACCCGGCACCCGATAACCCGATGCTTCCCGAAGCGTTTCACGGCACCCACGTGGCCGGAATCATCGCCGCGACGATGGACAACGGCCAGGGGGTCGCGGGCTGGGCCGGGGTCCGGCTCTATGCGCTGCGGGTGCTCAACGACTCGGGCTCCGGCGACCAGTCGGCCGTGACCCAGGGCGTCTACTGGGCGGCATACAAGGGCGTGGACGTAATCAATATGAGCATGGGTTCGACCGGCGCGACCACCGCGCTCATCGATGCGTGTCAGTTCGCGGTCGAGCGCGACGTGCTGCTGATTGCCGCGGCCGGGAACGAGAGCATGTCCGTAATCAGCTACCCGGCGGCGCTGGACGATTGCGTCTGCGTCGGGGCCACGGATGAGTATTCGGGACTGGCGAGTTTCTCCAACACCGGGCCCCAGCAGGAACTGGTAGCGCCGGGGACGACGATAGCATCCACCGCGCCGAACGGAGCCTACGTGCTGGCGGACGGGACTTCGATGGCGTCGCCCCAGGTTGCCGGCGTGGCGGCGCTGGTGAGGTCGTTTGTCCCGAGCGCGTCGGCCACGCGGGTCCGTTCCTATCTTGGCGCTTCGGCGGTAGACATGGGAGCGCCGGGCCGCGACCAGTTGTACGGATACGGAATCGTCAATGCGGTCCGGGCACTGGAACTGGCCCGGCTCGTCGCCGGGGACGGACCGGACCGGGCAGCGGTTGCCGCCGCGGCGACCATCACCCGCGGCGCGCTGCAGATGCCGGACTGGGCCGAGCGGGCCGAGGTGTACGACGGTCTCGGCCGGCTGGTCTCCGTGCTTGGTCCGGAATCGGGCCGCACCGTACAGTTGTTACCCGGGACCTACTTCGTCCGTTCCTCGGCCGGGGCCAGGACCGGACAGTCCCGGGTTCTGGTTCTTCGCTAGGGACCGGGACGTCAGTCCGGCGTGTAGTCGGCCCGGGAACCGTCGGTCTCCCAGACACTGACCCGGGTCACCGGGTAGAATCGGGACATCTCCTCAAAGAAACGGCGGGCGAGATTCTCGGTGGTGGGGTTGAAGTCGTACACTTCGTTCAGGGACTTGTGGTCGGGGAGGATGCTGTCCAGCCTGGCCCGGACTTCGACGAAGTCAGCCACCATGCCGGGCGGGTTGAGCTCGCGGGAGCTGATTGCTACTTCGACCCGGTAGTTGTGGCCGTGGATGTTCTCGCACTTCCCGCCGCTGTCGTGGATCCGATGGGCGGCCGAGAAGCTGCGGCTGACGCGAACGGTGTACATCGGTCTCATTCTAGTTCCCGTGGGAGCGGGGTCAAGCCGTCAGGCGCGGGCGCGACTACCGACCGGGAACCGCAGCAGCCCGGATGGCACTGTCGGCTATCATCACGACCACCGAATCGTAGCCGGTCAGGTCCACGTCCCGGCGGACGACGGCGAGGATTGAATCGGCCATCTCGTCCGGGGCGGCGTGGTCCGGCTCGACGATGACCGCGAGGTTGCGCCCGCCGCTGCCGGACGGGCGGGCGCGGAAGCTGATGCTGCTGCCGGTGTACCGTTCCTCCAGGTTCAGGCGGGCGGCGTTCAATTGCTCCAGGTGTTGGTTGATGCCGGTCCCGGACTGGAACGCCCGGACGAGAAAGAGCAGCATCAGGCCCACCACAACGGCGAACAGGATCACCCAGATGAGTCTTGTCATGCGGGCGGCAGCGGTTTCTCGAACACGCGGTAACGCTTGTACACCTTGCCGCCGAGCTCCCGGTCGAAGTCGTTGATCAGCCGGTTGTCCTCCAGGTTCCAGGAGAGCTCGCACCACTCGAAGCCTTTTGCCCGCATGAACTTGGCGGTCTCGTAGAACAGGAGCACGGGCAGGCCGAGCCGGCGGTACTCCGGCTTGAAGCCGAAGACGATCGCGCGGGAGCCGGTTACCCTCCGTCGGTAGTACAGGTACTTGAGCAGCCCGGCCGGGCCGAGCTTCCCGTTCAGATGGATGAGCACCTGGTTCATGTCCGGCAGGGTTATCGACAGCCCGGCCGGCTTCCCGTCGTAGAACGCGAACAGCACCATCTCGGGCCGGGCAAACTGCTTCATGCCCGCGGCCATCAGGTCGAACTCCTTCTCGGTCATCGGGGAGAAGCCCCAGTTCTTCTGCCACGACGCGTTGTAGATATCCTTGACAATCGGCATCTCGCGGTCCAGGCGCTTCATGTCGAGCGGGCGGACGGTGATGCGCGGGTTCGCTTTCAGCTTCTCGGCCAGGCGGACCAGCCGGTCGGGCATCGGGTTGGCCGCGTACTTGATGAACGCGAGCAGGTCCTTTGCCTTGAGTAGCCCCCACGCCTCAGCCAGCCGCGGGTAGTAGGGCGGATTGTAGGGCATCATCAGCGCTGGCGGCCGGTCAAAGCCCCTGACCAGGAATCCCCATTCCTCATTCGACGACGGGCTCATCGGGCCGCGCAGAACGGTCATGCCCTGCCGGCGGTTCCAGTCGGCTGCGGCATTGAGCAGGGCGTTTGCGACCTCCTGGTCGTCCGGGCTTTCGAAGAAGCCGAACGACCCGAGCCTCTCGTCCCACAAGTCGTTGTAGCCATCATCGACCTGGGCGCTGATTCGGCCGACCGGGACCCCGTCCTTCTCGGCCAGAAACAACGCGCCCCGGGCATGCTCCCAGAACGGGTGGTGCTCACGGTCGAGCAGACTGCGGACTTCCTTCCTGAGCGGGGGCACCCAGTTGTGGTCACGGGCGTAGATTGTCCGGGGCAGGCCGATGAACGCTTCGAGCTGCTCAGGGGTTGTGACTTCGACAGTGCGAATCACGAGACACCCCGGAGGCAGGATGAGACGGCCGGATAGTGTGCGGGCACCCCAGAGTTAGCGGCAGAAACAGCGCAATGTCAAGCGCGGAGGGGAGATGGAACACAAGGGCACAAAGAGCGCGAAGAGGAGGAAACCACGGATGGACACGGATGAGGATAGAAGTCAGACTGCAGAATGCGGATGAGACAACCGCCAAGAGAGCCGGTCAGGAGATGTCCAATGACCAATGAGGAAACCGGACAGCGGAGCGCGGTCAGTTGTCGGCTGTGGGCAGGGTTATGATGAAGGTGACGCCGCGGCCCGGTTCGGATTCGGCGGTTATCGTGCCGCGGTTCGCTTCGACGAAGGATTTGCAGATCGGCAGCCCGAGCCCGATGCCGACCAGCCTGGTTGAGAAGAGAGGCTCGAATACCCGCTTCATGTTTTCGGGCGGGATTCCGGGACCGGTGTCGGATACCGTTACTCTGATTTCGCCTTTTCCGGCGGATGCCGAAATGGAAATTCTGCCGTTGCTGTCCATCGCCTGGCCGGCGTTGATAAGGAGATTGAGGAATACCTGTTCCAATTCGTCCGCGTCGACGTAGATGTGTGGCAGGGATTCGGGCAGGTCGAGGTCCAGTCTCACGGTTGACGGCAGGGCCGCGTTCCGGACGGCTTTATCGACGATGGGTCGAAGGCGGCAGCGGGCCGGGCTGGTTTCTTTTCCCCGGATGAAGTCGAGCAGGTTGGCGACGATCCGGTCGGAGCGCTGGATTTCCTCTTCAATCAGTTCCAGGTGCCGGGCGGGTTTGCCGGCGAGTTGTTTCCCGGTGAGCTCCCGCAGGTAGTACGCCGCGTTGCGCATCGTGCCGAGCGGGTTGCGCAGTTCGTGGGCGATGCTCCCGGCGACCTGACCGAGCGTCGCCAGTTTCTCGCGCCTGACCAGTTCTTCCTGAGTCTGTTTCAGTTCCCGGGTGCGCTTGTCGACGAGTTCTTCGAGGTGCTCGCGGTGTTTCTTCAGTTCTTCTTCGGCCTGCTTGCGCTCGGTGATGTCCCGGAGGATGCCGACCGAGTGCCACTTGCCTTTGACCTGCATCGTGGACAGTGCGAGTTCGACCGGGATTTCTCTGCCGTCTTTGCGAAGCGCAAGCAGTTCGAATGTCCTGTCGGTCGTTGTGCTCCGTCCGGTCTGCCGGAACCGGCTGAAGGTTTCGCGGAAAGCCTTGCGATATCTCTCGGGAGCGAGGAGTTCGTGCAGGCTCCGGCCGAGGGCTTCCCGTTCTTTGTATCCGAAGATCCGCTCGGCTGCGGGATTCCAGTAGGCTACGTTCCCGTCGTTGTCCATCCTGATGATCGCATCCCTGGCCGTGACGGCGATGGCGCGGTACCGTTCTTCGCTGACTTTCAGCGCTTCTTCGGCCTGCTTGCGTTCGGTGATGTCAGCACCGGCCCCGACGAACCGGCGGATCCGGCCGTCGGGTTCCTTGACCGGGATGAAGCGGATTTCGAATGCCCGGGGTTCGCCCTGCCGGACGAAACGGACTTCGTAGACGTGCGGCCTGCCTTCCCTGGCTTTGTCGATGGAGTACCGGATAGCTTTCACTTCCACGGGTGAGTGCAGGTCGGCGATGCGCTTGCCGTTGTAATAGTCCGGGGTGTGTCCTTCGACTGCGGCGAAAGCCGCGTTCACCTGCTCGTAATAGGCTTCACCGTCTTCCTGCTCGACGATTGACCAGAGCAGGGCGTCGGCGCCGTCGAACAGGGCCTGCAGTTCGCGGCGGTTCCGGTCCCGTTCCTGCTCCGTCCGCTTGCGCTCGGTGACGTCTTCGAACACGGTCGCGAACCGACCCTTTGCCGGGGAGAAGGCCGATACGCGGAAGGTCTTGTGCAGCGGTTCGTAGGTTGTCTCGAACGTGACCGGCCTGCCGGTTGCCGCTACCTGCGCGAAGACGTCGAGATGGGGCGGACAGCCGGTTCCGTACAGCTCCGACGCGATGCTGCCGGTAGCTTGCTGCCGGTTGATACCGGTGATTGCTTCGTAGGCCGGATTGACTTCCATGATGATGTAGTCTTCGGGTCGGCCGGATTCGTCGTAGAGCACCTGGTGCAGGGCTACGCCTTCAGCCATCGAGGAGTAGAGGGACCGGTAGCGTTCTTCGCTTGCCTGCAGTGCTTTCTCGGCCCGCTGCCGGCCCGCGGTAATCCGGCGCGTGAAGAAGAGCACGGCCGCGAGGGCAGTCGCGAAGAGCAGCAGGGTGGTAAGCACCAGCCAGCGGGTGAGCCCGGTAGTTATGGCCAGTATTGCGGACAGCGGCGTTTCGACCACAACGCCCCAGCCGTTGGACTGCAGGGTGGTCTGACAACTGAAATACGGGGTGCCGTTGTGCTTGTGGACTTCGTGCCAGTCGGTTTCGTCCCGCATGATGGCCCGGATGCACGGCCGGTCACGGTAGTCAAGTGACAGCGGACCGTCCTTCAGTACGAACAGGTCCATTCCGGAATGGGCGACGACTGTGCCTTTTCGGTCCACCACGAACGCGACCTGGTCCTTGCTGAGCGGGTGGGTGGCTACCCGCTCAATCAACTCGTTCAGCCTGACGTTGCCGAGCAGGACGCCGACGTGCCTGCCGGCCGCCGTCTCGATCGGAACCGCGACCGAGACGCCGACGATTCCGGACTCAGGGTAGAAGACGGGAGTGCCGAAGTTGATTCCGCCCTGCTCAAAGGGGACTACGAAGAACGGCCGGTCCGCATAGGTCCCGGCGT
>CBDUVZ010000066.1:0-15903 GCA_965370805.1 uncultured bacterium
ACGAATGCCGAATGTCGAATGACGAATGCCCGACCGACAAGGGCAAGAAGACGAAAGGCCGGCGGCTGGCGAAGTCGGCGAGCGATCCTTTGAGCCGGATGCAGGATGAGCCGTCCCCGGTGGAGCAGACGGCCCGGAAGTATGCCGCCCGGCATCTGCGCCAAGCGATGGTGCCGATGCTGCCATTGGAGCGGCAGTGCGTTATCGCCCGGCTGGCGCGGCGGATGAGTTTCGACGCGATTGCGCACGAGCTTGACGTGACCCGCGAGGAAGTGCTGGACGTGCTGGCGCGGGCGCGGAGTCGGATTCAGTCGTACACGACGTACTTCAATAACAGTTGGTACTGGAGAGACGGCCCGGCGTCCGCGGACGCCGTGTAACGAGCCGGGCGTCTGTCTTATCCTGACCCCTCACCCTGACCCTCTCCCGCAAGGGGAGAGGGAACAGGAACGGCAAGACCTGCCAAAGGGTCACTTCCTTTCCTTTGAGGGCACGGCCGCCGGTGCGTCCTCGCACGAGGATTGAGGTGAGGGTAACGGAATGGGGAGTGCGGAAGCGATGAGCTTCCGCTTTTCTTTCCCGAAGCGACGTTCCCGTAGACCGGAGCGGCAGCCCTGCTGACGCAGTCCACAGGCGGGCTGCGGGATGGGGAGTTGCTTTGTTCCGGGTGGTTGGTTCATCGTGTCCGCTGAGTGTCCTTTCCGGGTAGTGGAAGAGAAACGTCATCAGGCAGGTTGACCAATTCGTTCCGGCCGTTATGATTCCTGTCCATTGGAGATGCGGGGTCGTGGGTCGGGAGAGGATGAGCAGGTTGACCAGGCAAGTGAGTGTTTCGTTGTGACAGGAGGATGCGATTGCGGACGCAATGCTGGCCCAGGGAGTGGTTTGAGCGTCCCGGCCGAGCGATATTGACAGGGAAACGGCCAGTGCTATACTCAGCGTCCTTTTCGGAATCCGGCTGTGATGACGCTATTGATGACCGCATCGTCGGTAGACAGAATGGTCTTCCGCGCGGGTTCAACTGCGTGCGGGATTTTCGGTTCGGCTGGTAGTTACGTGCCGCAGACCATGAGGATTGAGCGTGGTGTGCGGACAGGCGTATCGATCTCGGTGTTGACAATGGAAGGGAGGTTCCGTTGGCGGATGTAGACGGAATCATTGACAGGTACGGCGACAACAAGCGTTTCCTGATTGCGGTTCTCCAGGATATCCAGGAGCAGGAGCGCTACCTGCCGAAGGAGGCGTTGTGCCGGGTCGCGGAGCGCCTGAACATGCCGTTGATTGAGGTGTATGGCGCGGCGACTTTCTATTCCGCGTTCAGCCTGGAGCCGCGCGGCGAGCATGAAGTCACGGTGTGCATGGGTACGGCCTGTCACGTCCGGGGCAGCCGGCGAATCCTCGAGGAGTTCGAGCGGCAGATCGGGGTGGAGGCCGGGCACACGACCGAGGACCTTCAGTTCACGCTGGAGACTGTAAACTGCCTGGGCTGTTGCGCTATCGGTCCGGTCGTGGTCGTGGACGGCGAGTACCACGGCGAGATGAGGTCGAACCGGGTCAAGGCCCTGGTCAACGGATGCCGCAAGCCGGAGAAAGCCGAGGCGTGATGGGCAAGTTGAAATCATTTCAGGAACTGCAGGCACTCCAGAAGAAACTGTCCGGCGAGCAGCACCGTGACCGGCCGACGATTGTTGTTTCCAACGGCACGTGTGGCCGGTCCCGTGGTTCGGACAAGGTGTACGCCGCGTTCGAGGCCGGAATCAAGGAGCGCAAGCTCGAAGAGAAGGTGAACCTGCGCGACAGCGGGTGCCACGGATTCTGCCAGGCCGAGCCGAACGTGGTGATTCTCCCGGAAGGGATCTTTTACGCCAACCTGAAGCCGGAAGACGCGGCCGTGATTCTGGATGAGACTATCGGGAACGGCAAGGTCGTGGACCGGTTGTTGTACGAGGACCCGGGAACCGGCAGCAAGGCCGCGAAGCTCAGTGAGATGCCGTTCTACCGGAAGCAGAATCGGCTGGTATCCGGGCGCAACCTGCAGCTTGACCCGACGCGGATTGAGGACTACCTGGCCATCGGTGGATATTCGGGTCTGGCCAAGGCGCTGGGTATGGAGCCGAAGGCGGTGACCGATGAAGTGCTCAAGTCCGGGCTGCGTGGCCGGGGCGGCGGCGGATTCCCGACCGGGGTGAAGTGGCAGCGGGGCGGGGCCGGCAAGGAGAAGTACATCATCTGCAACGCGGATGAAGGGGACCCGGGCGCTTACATGGACCGGAGTCTGCTGGAAGGGAACCCGCACGGCGTGATCGAGGGAATGATCATCGGTGCCCACGCAATCGGTGCCACCCAAGGTGTGATCTACGTGCGGACCGAGTATCCACTGGCAGTCGCCAACCTGACCAAGGCAATCGATTCGGCCCGGGAGTACGGACTCCTCGGTGAGAACATCCTCGGCAGCGGGGTCAGCTTCGATATATCGATTGCCCGAGGTGCGGGAGCGTTCGTCTGCGGCGAGGAGACGGCCCTGATTGCCTCGATTGAGGGCAAGATGGGCGAGCCGCGCCAGCGTCCGCCGTATCCGGGTCAGAAGGGCCTCTGGGGCAAGCCGACGATTGTCAATAATGTCGAGACGTGGAGTACGATCCCGCACATCGTTGAGCGTGGCGCGGACGAGTTCGCGTCCATCGGAACCGAAGGGAGCAAGGGCACCAAGATATTCTCCCTGGTCGGCAAGGTGAACAACACCGGCCTGGTCGAGGTGCCGATGGGCATCACGCTGCGCGAAGTGGTTTTCGACGTAGGCGGCGGGATTCCCGGAGGCCGCAAGTTCAAGGCGGTGCAGACCGGCGGGCCGTCCGGCGGTTGCATCCCGGCCGAGAAGCTGGACCTGCCGGTGGACTACGAGAGCCTGACCGCGGCCGGCGCGATGATGGGCTCGGGCGGCATGATTGTCATGGACGAGACGACGTGCATGGTCGACCTCACCAGGTACTTCCTGAACTTCCTGCAGGACGAGTCCTGTGGCAAGTGTTTTTCCTGCCGTGAAGGGACCCAGCGGATGTACGAGGTCGTGAACCGGATTGCCGAGGGGAAAGGCCGCGAAGGGGACCTGGAGTTCCTGGAGGAGCTGGCCCGGATGGTCAAGGACGCCTCGATGTGCGGCCTGGGACAGACTGCGGGGAATCCGGTGCTGTCCACACTGCGCTATTTCCGCGATGAGTACGAAGCTCACATTCGCGACAAGAAATGCCCGGCCGGAGTGTGCAAGGCGCTCATTACGTACCGGATTATCGAGGACAAGTGCACCGGCTGCATGGCGTGTGCCAAGGCATGTCCGCAGGGTGTAATCAGCGGCGAGAAGAAAAAGCCTCACCGGATTGACCAAGATGGCTGCATCAAGTGCGGAATCTGCAAAGACACCTGCAAGTTCGATGCAATCGTGGTTGAATAGGAGCGAGCGATGCCAAAGGTATCAATCAACGGAATCGACATTGAGCTTGACCAGGGAACGACAATCCTTGAGGCGGCCAAGTTCCTGGGAATCAATCTCCCGACTCTCTGCTACGACGAAGGACTGAGGCCGTACGGGGCGTGCCGGTTGTGCGTTGTGGAGATCGGTGAGGGTGAGCGAACAAAGCTGGTTTCGGCCTGCACCTATCCGATTGAGGACGGTCTGAAGGTCCGGACCCATTCGCGGCGCGTGATGGAAGTCCGGAGTATGCTCATCGAGATGTACCTGGCGACCTGTCCGTCGTCGAAGACGATCCAGGACCTGGCGTCGAAATGGGGAGTTACCCGGTGCCGGTTCGAGGTCAAGCATGAGGATTGTATTCTGTGCGGACTGTGCGTCCGGATGTGCGAGCAGCAGATGAACGCCAGGGCTATCGGTTTCGTGGGTCGGGGCAAGGACCGGAGGATTACTACCCCGTTTGACGAGAAGTCGGACGTGTGCCGGCTCTGCGGCGCGTGCATGTATATCTGCCCGGTCTGCGAGGCCCGGTGCCAGGGCCCGCAGGAGGAGTCGGCGATCTGCGGTGCCTGTCTGGCATGCGAACCGCCGTGCCTGGACAAGTGGGATGACATGAAGTGTTATATGGACCCCTGTGTCTGGTGCGAGCAGGAGTCTCCTGAGAAAAAGAAGGCAGAAACAGTTACGACCCAGCAGTAAGGAGGATCGGAGTGGGAACTCTAACCAGACTGAACGCCTCGGCGGCAACCCTGACCAAGAACCGGACCGAGGAATCGCGCACCCATCTGAGCGGGATGTGCGTCACCTGTGTCGATGGCTGCATCGGCATGTGCGAAATCGGCAAGTCGGCCTATCGCGGCCACGAGTGCATCTACCCTCAGCCGTTCGGGATTATCACTGCGGCGTCCGAAAAGGACTACCCGGTTGACTACTCCCATTTTACGATCTTGGGAACCGCAGTCGGCGCGCACGGGATTGAGGCCGATTCTGACAAGGCTGTGTTCCCGAACGTCAGCATCGAGCAGAAGTTCGGGCACGACAAAGGAATCAAGGTCCGCCTCCCGATTGTGATTGCGGGCATGGGCTCAACCAACGTCGCTAAGATAAACTGGGACGGGCTGGCCGGCGGCGCCGCAGTGGCAGGCGCGATGGTGACCGTGGGCGAGAACGTCTGCGGCATGGACCCGAAGTCCGAGATCAAGGACGGCCGGGTTATACACTCGCCGGAGATGGAGCGCCGGATCGACCTGTTCAGGCAGTGGCAGCGTGACGGGTACGGCGATATCGTGGTCCAGTCGAACGTCGAGGACACGAAGCTCGGCACCCTGGAATACGTGATTCAGAAGCTCGGGGTACGAATTGTTGAGTTGAAGTGGGGCCAGGGCGCGAAAGACATCGGCGGCGAAGTGAAGATCAAGGACCTGAAGAAAGCCCAGATGCTGTACGAGCGCGGGTACGTGGTCCTGCCGGATCCGACCGACCCGGATATCATCAAGGCGTTCGAGCACGGGTCGTTCAAGGAGTTCGAGCGGCACTCGCGCGTCGGGATGGTGACCGAGGAATCGTTCATGGAGCGCGTCGCCCAGTTGCGCAAGGCCGGAGCCAGGTACGTGACCCTGAAGACCGGGGCTTACCGGCCGGCCGACCTGGCCCGGGCGGTCAAGTTCGCATCCAAGGCCAAGCTGGACATGCTGACCGTGGACGGTGCGGGCGGTGGAACCGGGATGAGTCCGTGGCGGATGATGAACGAATGGGGCGTGCCCCCGGTCGAACTGCACTCGCTGCTGTTTCAGTACTGCGACAAGCTGGCGAAGAAGGGCGAGCACATACCGATGATCGCGCCCGCAGGCGGGTTCACGTTCGAGGACCATATGTTCAAGGCGCTGGCTCTTGGAGCACCGTATGCCGGGATGCTCGGTATGGCCCGCGGGCCTCTGGCTGCGGCCATGGTCGGTAAGACGGTCGGCACCAAAATCCAGCAGGGCGACATCCCGGTGTACATCGAGCGGTTCGGCAACACTGCCGAGGAAATCTTCGTCACCGCGCCCGAACTGCGCAAGCTGTACCGCGACAAGTTCGAGCAGATTCCGACCGGCGCGATGGGAGTGTACACCTACTTCGAGCGGCTGGCTCAGGGGCTGCGCCAGATGATGGCCGGTTCCCGGAAGTTCAACCTCGGCGTGCTGAGCCGGGATGACATCGCGTCCCTGACACCGGAGTGCGCGGCGATCTCGGGTATTCCGCACGTCATGGATGTCGACAAGGAGGAAGTCGAAGGAATCCTCAACGGCTAGCCGTCCGAGTCTGCGTTTCAAGCCGGGGCGTCAGTTACGCCCCGGCTTGCCCTAAGAGCTGACCGGACAAAGAGTTAGGGGCGCGTCGGCGGCAGGCTCCTTGACACCTCCGATTTGGATAGTATATTTATCGACTTTTCCGAAGTGAAAGAGCCTGCAAGAAAACATGCCAAACCGCGTTGACGACTGCGAGCTATTCGCGTGCCTGCTTCGTGGGCCGCTGACCGCTTGGGAGGCGTTCTGACCAGGATACTGAAGAAGGAAGTCCTCGCGCCGGGAATCAAGCGATTCGAGGTCGAGTCGCCGGATATCGCGGGCAAGGCTCTGCCCGGCCAGTTCGTTGTGCTCCGGATCAATGAAGCGGGCGAGCGGATTCCGCTGACCGTTGCCGACACGAGGCCGGATGACGGCGTCGTGGTTATCGTGTTCATGGAAGTCGGCAAGTCAACGAGGCTCCTCGGGACGCTCGAAGCGGGCGATTCGATACTGGATTTCATCGGGCCGCTGGGCCGGCCTTCGGAGATTGAGAAGTTCGGCACCGTGGTCTGCGTTGCCGGTGGGGTTGGGACGCCGGAGATATTCCCGATGGCGCGCGCCCTGAAGCGGGCGGGCAACAAGGTGATTTCCATTCTCGGTTTCCGCAACAAAGGCCTGGTGTTGATGGAAGATGCGATGCGGGCGGTTTCCGACGAGCTGATTGTGACGACCGACGACGGGAGCTACGGGACCAGTGGGTTTGTGACCGATGCCCTGAGCCAGGTCATTGAGCGCGGCGAGAAGCCGGACAGGGTGTTCGCGGTCGGGCCGGTAATCATGATGAAGATGGTCTCGAAAGTGACCGAACCCCACAGGATACCGACGATGGTGAGTCTGAACCCGATAATGCTGGACGGGACCGGGATGTGCGGTGTGTGTCGGGTTGATATTGCGGGCGAGATGAAGCTGGCGTGCGTCGACGGGCCGGAGTTCGACGGCCACAAAGTGGATTTCGACGGGCTGATGACGCGGCTGAAGGTGTACCTGCCCGAGGAAAAACAGTCGCTCCAGTTGTTCGAGGAGTCGGGTTGCTGCGGCAAGCAGGGGAAAGCATGAACCTCAGGAAATTGGAGCAAGGAAACCACAGATAAACACGGATGAACACAGATCTGGAAACCGAGCGGAAAGTGCCATTGGAGGGCACAACACGGATGGACACAGAAGGGGAGTTACTTCACAAGGACTTGACCGGTGAGATCATCGCAGCAGCTTATGATGTTCACAATGAGCTCGGGTGTGGTCTGCTGGAGAAGGTCTATGAGAATGCTCTTGTCTGTGAGTTGGGGTTGCAGAAACGGAGGGTTTCCTCACAGAAGGAATTCAGAGTGGTCTACAAGGGAAAAGGTGTTGGGTTGTACTATGCTGATCTTGTGGTTGAAGAGAAAGTGATAGTTGAAGTGAAATCGGTTGACGAGATATCAAGCGCCCATCGCGCCCAGCTACTGAACTACCTCAGGATTTCAGGTTTGCGCGTCGGGTTGATAGTGAACTTCGCAAGGCCGAGATTGAAGTTCGAGAGGCTGGTGGTCTGAACCGTGTCTATCTGTGTTTATCCGTGGTTGTGCAGGATGGAGGCGTGTGATGCCTAAGCCTGCCCCGAAGAAGACCCCGATGCGCGAGCAGGACCCGAAGGTCCGGGCAGGCAATTTCGACGAGGTGCCGCACGGGTACAGCCCGGAGGAGGCGATTGCCGAAGCGAAGCGGTGCCTGAAGTGCAAGAAGCCGAGTTGCATCAAGGGCTGTCCGGTCGAAGTGGATATCCCGGGTTTCATCGGCGCGATAGCTGAGGGTGACTTCATGGAAGCGGTCAAGCTGATGAAGCGGACCAATGTGCTGCCCGCTATCTGCGGCCGGGTGTGTCCCCAGGAGACCCAGTGCGAGGGTTTGTGCGTGCTGGGCAAGAAAATGGAGCCGGTTGCAGTCGGCAACCTGGAGCGGTTCATTGCGGACTGGGAAGCAGAGCAGGCCGAGTGCGTCATGTGCGAGAAGCAGCCGGCGACCGGCAAGAAGGTCGCAGTGGTCGGCGCGGGTCCGGCCGGCCTGACTGTGGCTGGAGATTGCATCAAGCAGGGCCATGAAGTGACCGTGTTCGAGGCGCTGCACAAGCCGGGTGGGGTGCTGGCGTACGGCATCCCCGAGTTTCGTCTGCCGAAGGCGATTGTGCAGCGGGAGGTCGATTTCATCCGGAGCATGGGGGCGAAGCTGGTGCTCAACTTCGTAGTCGGGATGACCAGGACTGTCGACGAGCTGCTTGCGGATTTCGACGCGGTGTTTGTCGGCAGCGGGGCGGGCCGGCCCTGGTTCATGAGCATTCCGGGTGAGAACTCGCTTGGGGTCTACTCGGCGAACGAGTACCTGACCCGGTCGAACCTGATGAAGGCGTACCTGTTCCCAAAGTACGACACGCCGATTGTCCGCGGCAAGCGCGTGGCCACAATCGGGGGCGGGAACGTGGCGATGGATTCGGCCCGGACCGCGCTGCGGCTCGGGGCCGAGAAGTCGATGATCATCTACCGCCGGTCGAAGCAGGAGATGCCGGCGCGCGCGGCCGAGATCCACCACGCCGAGCAGGAAGGTATCATCTTCGAGTTCCTGACGAACCCGGTCCGCTACGTCGCCGACGATGACGGCTGGGTCAGGGAAGCGGAGTGTCTGCGGATGGAGCTGGGTGAGCCGGATGCGAGCGGCCGGCGGCGGCCGGTGCCGATTGAAGGCAGCGAGTTCCGGATTCCGGTGGATACTGTCGTTGTGGCAATCGGCAACAGCCCGAACCCGTTGATTCCGCAGACGACGCCCGGGCTTGAAATCGGCAAGCGCGGGACAATCGTAGTTGACCCGGATACGGGCCGCACAAGCCAGAAGGGCGTGTTTGCCGGCGGCGATATCGTGACCGGTGCCGCGACTGTCATCCTGGCGATGGGTGCGGGTCGGACGGCCGCCAATTCGATCAACGACTATCTGAAGACGGGAGAGTGGTAATCCGGAGTGCAGCAACTCCGTTGTTGCGCAGCGTCGAGAGACGTTGCACTCCATAATACGGGAGTTGTGAGATTATGAGCAGAAGCGACATTGTCCGCCGGTTGCGTAAGCGCCGCATTGGCGTGCTGATGGGTGGCTGGTCAAGCGAGCGGGAGATATCCCTGCTTTCGGGCCGGCGGGTTCTGGATTCGCTGAAGGCCCAGGGATACAAGGCGATCGGGATTGACATGAGCCGGAGCTTCGCTGAACAGATCAAGCGAGCGAAGATCGATATCGCGTTCATTGCTCTTCACGGCTGCCCGGGCGAGGACGGTACGATCCAGGGATTCCTGGAACTGCAGGGCATTCCGTACACCGGTTCCGGGGTGGCGGCATCGGCGGTGTGCATGGACAAGCTCATCACCAAGATGCTGTTCAAGCAGGCCGGAATCCCGACGCCGGATTTCGTCGCGGCCGGGGCCGAGGATGAGGTTTATGAGACGCTGGCTGACGCGGAGGAGCGCTTCGGGTATCCGATGATCGTCAAGCCGCGCGCCGAGGGTTCCAGCGTCGGGATTGAACTGCTGCCGGGGCGGCGTGGCGCCCGGGACCGCTGCCACCGGGTGCAGCGGGGGTTCGGGGCTTTCGTCGTCGAACCGTTTGTGCAGGGGATGATCGCCACGGTCGGCATCCTGGGTGAGAAGGCGCTGCCGGTTCTGGAACTGGTTCCGAAACGCCGGCGGTTCTATGACTACGAGTCCAAGTACACGCGCGGAGAGACCGAGTTCATCATTCCCGCACGGCTGCCCAAACGGACCATGGCGCGGGTCGAGGCATTGGCTCTGAAGGCCCACCAGTTGCTTGGCTGTTGCGGTTTCTCGAGGGTAGACCTGGTACTGAAGAACGGGCGGATTCCCTATTTGCTTGAGGTCAATACCATACCCGGTCTGACCCATCTGTCCGACCTTCCGGCTGAGGCCGAGGCGGTGGGTATTTCCTACAACGACCTGATATTCCGGATTCTGGCGGATGCGTTGACCTAGGGGAAAGACGAGGATTTCTTGACAGCGACGGTTTTTCACATAGTATTCCCGGAATGATCAGAAACAGCCTCAGAAGGCGGCATTTGCATATCCGGCACCGAATTGCCGGGGTCCCTGAACGGCCCCGTCTGCACGTCAAGCGGAGCAACCGGCATGTTTTTGCCCAGTTGATTGACGACAGCCGGGATCGTGTTCTTGCCGGAGTTTCCTCGTTGACTCCGTCTGTCCGTGTGAAGAAGCTCGCGCGGATGGAGGTTTCCACTGAAGTCGGCAGGAGCATCGCGAGTCGAGCGAAGGAGCTGGGGATCACAAAGGTCGTGTTCGACCGCGCCGGCTACCAGTATCATGGACGGGTGAAGGCGATTGCTGACGGAGCACGTGAGGGAGGATTGGAGTTTTGAAGGAACCGACTGAAGGGGCCGCGGGATTTCCCGAACAGGAACTGATCGAGCGGGTCATCAATATCAAGCGTGTTGCCAAAGTGGTGAAAGGCGGCAAGCGGATGAAGCTGTCGGCGGCGGTGGTGGTCGGCGACGGACAGGGCCAGGTGGGCCTTGGTCATGGCAAGGCTGCCGAAGTCATGGGCGCGGTACGGAAGGCGACCGGTCGGGCGCGGAAGGACATGGTCAAGGTCGCGCTCAAAGGGCGAACCATTCCCCACGTTACCGAAGGCAAGTTCGGGGCGAGTCTGGTGCTCGTCAAGCCGGCGTCAGAAGGGACCGGGCTGATTGCCTGCCCGCAGGTCAGGGCCGTGCTCGAGGCTGCCGGATTGCGCGACGCCCTCAGCAAGTCCCTGGGTTCGCGTAACCCCTACAACACCGCCCGGGCTACGATCGTGGCGCTGCAGCAACTACGGACAATCGACCAGGTGGCAGCGGCTCGCAACAAGTCGGTCAGTTATCTCGTGAACAAAGTGGAGACACATGAAACAGTTGAAGGTCACGCTGGCTAAGAGCACTATCGACCAGAAGCCGCTGGCGAAACGTACCACCCGCGCACTGGGTCTCCGACGGGTGGGGGCTAGCAGGACCCATCAGGACAACCCGGTGATTCGAGGGATGATCTTCAAGGTCAAGCATCTGCTGAAGGTGGAGGAGCTGTGAGGCTCGGGGATCTGCGGCCGGATCCCGGGGCGAAGAAGCGGCGGATGCGCGTCGGCTGCGGTCCCGGGTCAGGAAAGGGCAAGACCTCGGGGCGCGGGAACAAGGGAGCCGGTCAGCATTCCGCTTCGGAATTCGACACCCGATTCGAGGGCGGCCAGATGCCGTTCTACCGGCGTATTCCCAAGCGCGGTTTCAACAACCCCAACCGCAAAGAGTACTCGATCGTGAATATCGGCGAGCTTGCCGGTCTCGGCGTCGATGCCGTTACCGTCGATATCCTGCGTGAGCGGCGGCTGGTCCGGAAAGGCATGCCGGTCAAGGTGCTCGGCGGTGGCGACGTGGACCGGGCTTTGACCGTGGCCGTTCATGCGTTCACGAAGTCAGCCCGGGAGAAGATCGAAAAGGCGGGTGGAAAGGCTGAGGTCGTCGGTTGATCGGTAGCGTTCCCAACATATTCAAGATACCCGATCTTCGCAAGAAGATCATATTCACGCTGGCAATGGTTGTGGTTTACCGTCTCGGGGCGCACATCCCGATTCCGGGAATCAACGCCCAGGCGCTTGGCTATCTCCTGGGTCAGATGCAGGGAACCGTATTCGGACTGTATGACATCTTCGTGGGCGGGGCGCTTTCCCGGGCGGCCATCTTCTCGCTGGGGATCATGCCCTACATCTCCGCTTCGATTGTCTTCCAGTTGATGGGTTCGGTGTTCCCGTACCTCGAGAAGCTGCAGCGTGACGCCGAGGGCCGGAAGAAGATCAACCAGTACACGCGCTATGCCACCGTTGGACTGGCGGTAATCCAGGCTGCGGCCATCTCGATTTACTTGGAGTCCCAGGGTGCGACTCCGATGGGCCCGATTGTGATGAACCCGGGATTCTTTTTCCGGATGATGACCATTTTCACCCTGACGACCGGGACGGTCTTCGCGATGTGGATCGGCGAGCAGATTACCGACCGGGGTATCGGCAACGGCATTTCGTTCCTGATTCTCGTTGGCTGTCTCGACAGCGCTCCGTCCGACATCGGGCGGACCTTTGCGATGGTCCAGGCCGGGGAGATATCCTGGCTGGCGCTGGTTGTTATTGCCGGTCTCATCTTCGGTATCTACGCTTCGGTTGTACTCGTAACGATGGCGGCGCGGAAGATACCGGTTCAGTATCCCAAACGGATTGTGGGCCGCAAGATGTACGGCGGTCAATCCACCCACATCCCGTTGCGGGTTGTGACTGCCGGAGTGATCCCGATTATCTTTGCGCAGGCCCTGATTGTGTTCCCTTCCACTTTCGCCAGTTTCTTCGGCAACAAGCTGCCTTTCCTGATGACGCTGCAGCATATCCTTGCCCCGGGTGGCTGGCTGTACAGTCTGCTTTTCGCCGCGTTGATCATCTTCTTCACTTACTTCTACACCTCGATTGTGTTCAACCCGCGCGACCTGGCAGACAACATGCAGCGCTATGGAGGCTTCATTCCCGGGATAAGGCCGGGGGAGAAGACCGCTCAGTTCCTCGACCGTCGACTCTCATTGATTACCCTGCCGGGAGCCCTTTTCCTCACGGTAATGGCGCTGCTGCCCTGGTATCTGATGAGTGCGTTCAAGGTCCCGTTCTACTTCGGTGGTACCACACTCCTGATTATCGTCGGCGTGGCGTTGGACACGTTGCAGCAGATCGAAGCCCACCTGGTGATGCGTCACTACGAGGGATTGGTAAAGGGCAGCAAGTTCCAGGGCCGTCGTTTCGCGTAATCGCGGGAATAGTTCCTCTCCGAAAAGCGTAGATTAGTATGCAGGGTCAGAGAGCCGTCCGGCAGAACCCGCAGGACAAGCTCTCCGACATAGACTTGATACGGAGGACTATTGCAGGTGATACGCGCGCTTTTGATGAGTTGATGACCAGGTATACTGAGAGCATCTATCGATTGGTGTATTCCATGACCCGGAACCACGCCGACGCAAGCGACCTGTCGCAGGAGGTTTTCATCCGGGCCTACCGGGCAATCGGCCGGTTCGACGAGCAGTACCGGTTCTACACCTGGCTGCACCGGATTGCGGTGAACCTCTGCATCAACCATATGAAGCGGAAGCGGCGATTCCGGCTGGTTTCACTCCCGGGGAGCGGGTCCGGCACCGAGTCGCCCGATATAGCGGACCCGAAGAGCCGGTCCGAGGGTTCGGCACTCCAGCGGGACCTGGACCGCGCCCTGCTGAAGCTGCCGCCGGACCAGCGGGCCGTTTTTGTCCTGCGAGTCAAAGAGGAGATGAGCTACGATGAGATCAGCAAGCAGCTCGGGATACCGGCGGGCACGGTGATGTCACGGCTGAGTCGCGCCCGCGGCCGGCTGAAGGAGTTGCTGAAGGAGTATCTGCCAAGAGCATGAAGGATTCCTGCAAGAACGTGAATGGCCTGCTCGGTCGGTATCTTGACGGCGAGTTGGAGCCGACGACGGCCGCGCAGGTGGAAGAGCATCTGAAGGCGTGTCCGGACTGCCGGAAGGAACTGGAGGCCCTTCGGGCGCTCGACTTGCTGGTCAGGGAGCAGGATTCGGGGCCCGAGCTTGCGGATGACTACTGGGATTGGCACCGGCACCAGGTGTGGAAGCGCGTCCGGGCCGGCAAGCGCGAGCGCCGGCAGCGTTCGTACTACGGGGAGCGGTTCCTGTGGCTGCGGGTTGCGGCAGTGACGGCCGGGGCGGCGGTGATTCTGGTGGCGGTTGTGGCCGGCTGGAAGCTGCTCGACGTCATGAAGGCAAGGCCCGGGCAGGCACCGATGATGGTGGCGGATGTGGTGGAAGAAAAGACCGCCGAGACCGTTGGGTACGGTGAGTCGAGAAGCAGGGCAGGGGCGGCCGACCGTCGTCGGACACCGGTTGAAGCCGACCGGGACGGGCCGGATCGCCGGACGATTTCGGATGGCGAGTTTGCCGCCGGCACCGGCGGCGCTACGGCGCAGGAGGAAGTCCTGTCCATGTCGGACCGGACGGAACTCGATGCAACGGGTGAGTTGGTTGCTGCCGGCCTGCGGGGAGCGGAAGACGGCAAGGCGGCCGAACATCCGTCGATGCCCGCAGCGGTAGTCGCGAAGAAGACTGCCAGGAAGGCGGGCGCCGCAGGCGTCAAGAGGCTGTTGGCTGGCGATACGGAACCGGCGAGTGCACTCCCGCCGGCGGGGAGAGATGATGATGTCGGTCTTCCGGTTGCCGGGTTGAAGGGGGAGATGCGTGAGACAACTGCTGTTCTGGCGCTGGGACAGTGTGATGAGTCGCCGGAGCTGATTGAAGTTCCGGTCTTGCCGACTGTCCTGTCCGAAGACACGGCGACGGTGTTCGTGATGGCGCTGGTCGAGGCGGATGGTCTGGTATCGAAAGCCGAAGTGGAGCGGTCCAGCGGCATCGGGCTGCTCGACAGCATTGCTGTCGAGAATGTCCGACAGGCGAGATTCCAGCCGGGTGTTCAGGCGGGCAGGAATGTCAGCTGCTGGGTGCGAGTCGAGCAGAAGTTCCGACTCGAACCCGAACCTGCGGACGAGGTTGACTCCACGGATAAGGCCGCCGAGCAGTAGTCGGTAGTTCCTTTCAGACAGAGAATTGGGTCGTTTCAATCGGAATAAGTCCTCCGGTTCGACGGTATGTTCAGATAGGAGGACAAAATGACCAGAAGAAGTATGGTTCGACGCCGCGAAATGGAGCACGGCAGGAACGCCAGGGTGGCGGCCATCGTAGCTCTGGTCATGTTGATTGCCGGGTTCCTGTTCATCAGGATGCCGGAAGCGAAGCCGTTCTGCCTTGTAGCCGGGGATTCCACCATTGTGATACCAATCGACAAGGACAAACTGGTGACTATTCCTGTCGCTCCGAAGCCACGAGTGAGGCCGATGCTCCCCGTTCCGGACCCCGAGGGCAAGGAGACCGATCCTTCGGTTGGCAAGCATGACTGGGACCCGTTTGGGACGGACGTTGCCGCGCCACCGGCACTCGAGCCGGTGGAATTCTGGAAGGTCGAGGTGAAGCCGAAAGTGGTTCATGTTGAGGATCCGGTCTATCCGGAGTTGGCATTGGCCGCGGGCATTGAGGGAAGGGTAGTCGTCAAGGTACTGATTGACACTTCCGGACTCGTACTGGAGACCAAGCTGTTCGCGGGTTCGGGAAACCGGAGTCTCGACCAGGCTGCGATGAATGCGGCGCTGAAGTTCAGATTCACGTCCGCGTATCAGCGTGACAGACCAGTTCGGGTCTGGATGGCCGTTCCGTTTCGCTTTCGGTTGGACTAGTGCCGGTCGGGTCTGTTCGGGTTCTGGCAGGGGCCGCAACAGTATGCGGCCCCTGCAACGTTTTGGGGAGTCCGGACGTCATAACTCCTGTAATGGACGCCGGAGGAAGTCTCCACAGCGACAATCCGCGTCATCTGACGCGGCAGGGAATAAGACCGGATGTGTCCGGGTATATGGAGATGATGGTACGCGAATCCAGGCAATTGCACCGCAAGCAACGGTATGGACAGGAGGTCCTCATGAAAGGCAGGTTTCTGGCAGTGATGGTGGTGGCGTTGGTGGTTCTGGCGGGAGCGGCGGTCGCTGCCCCGGCCGACCGCGTGGTTACTGTTCTTGAGGGATTGAAGCCGGGCAACCCGGTGAAGCACGGCAACCTGACCGTGTTCCCGCTGATCGGCAAGGCGACCGGTTCGATGAACTACACGATGCTCGACAAGGCAATCCGCAAGGGGTATGTCGAAGTCCAGGAGAAGGACGGCGGCGACGTCAATACGGTGCGGATAAGGAACAAGTCGGACAAGTACGTGTTCGGCATGGCAGGTGAGATGATCACCGGGGCCAAGCAGAACCGGATGCTGCAGAAGGACGTTCTGCTGCATCCGAAATCCGGCTGGCTTGACCTGTCGGTGTACTGCGTTGAGCACGGCCGATGGCACGGCAGTTCGATGGACTTCAGTTCCAAGGCTCTTCGTGGATTCGTGTGGGTAGTTTGAGTAACTCGCCTCGCGCAAGTTC
>CBDUVZ010000067.1:0-15757 GCA_965370805.1 uncultured bacterium
CGTCCACAAGGTCATCCTGACGCGCTGACGGCAGAGGACGGAAGGGTCCAAGGGGGTCAAGGGGCGATTTAAGATTCCGGATTGTAGATTGCAGATTGGAGGAAGGAAGATTGCCGCAAGCGCTACGCATGCCTCGGCGGCATCGACCTCAGTCCGTCGTGCGCAATTGACCGTACCGCTCGGCACTTGCGGGGACACGATCCCAATCCCGAGAACGGGATTGGGTCATGTCCCGGGCACCCCATATCCTTCTCTCTTGGCGGTTGTCCCAATTCCACTGCCGGGATGTTCCCCGTCCCGGTCAGGGAACGCGGAAGCGGGACGTCCGTTGGACGTCCCGCTTCACTTGAACCCGAAGGTTTAGTCGATCATCAGCATCTTGGCGGTCGATTCGCCGTCCGGTGTTCTCAACCGGAGGAAGTAGACTCCCCGGGCGAGCGCTCTCGGCTGCCAGTAGTGACTGCCGCTGCCGCGCTGGACCTCGAAGACGAATCTCTCGGCTTCGCGGCCCGCGGTGTCGTAGGCGGTCAGTTCGGCCGTGCCCGCGGCGCCGGCCGAGTAGTGCACGAACGTACCGCGGTGGAACGGGTTGGGCACCAGGAATACCCCGGTTCCCTGCCCGGCCGCAATCCGGTCCGGGTTTTCCACGATACCGAGCAGGTTCGCATCAAACCAGGCCTGGGCGTTGTCCGCGGCCTCATTCCAGCACGCACCGCTGGTCGCGCCGACGACCGCGAACGCAACCCGCCGGTGACCGCCGACCGCGAGGTCGAACGGTCCGGCCGAAGCGACCACCGACCAGTCGTAGGAACGATTGCTCTGACGCGCGCCGATGTCGCCGGTCAGCATCCGGTACTTCTGGCCGTCGGTGACGCAGGAATCCGGGTAGATGTGGACGGCGTGATCGATTGCCGCGAGGTTGGCGAAGTCGGTCGGGGCCAGCAGGACGATACCCGCGGTCGGATTATCGGTCGAAGCCTGCTGCATGTAGACCGCCCGGCGCACGGTATCCGACCCGGCGATATTCTGGTTGGACGTCGCGCCGACGTCGAAGTCGGCAATCAGTCCGACGTACACGCCGATTATCGAATCCGTCCCGTCGTTGCAGAAGTCCAGGACCGCTATCGCCCAGTCGTCGTATTCGTTCTCGGTGTTCATGTACCAGTGCTGCTCGACGCACAGTCCCTCGGACGAAGGATGCGCGTCGTCGTACATCATGTTCACCCAGTGCTCGTCCGCCGGCGCGGAGGGAATCACGAACCGGAAGCTGTCGGTCATCCGCCAGTCGTGATTGGTGCCCGAGCCGGCCGGCCGGGAGTAGAAATGGTCGACGAGATAGTCGGGCGAGTTGCCCGCCATCAGCGAACCGTAGAACAGGCAGCTTGACGCGCCTTTCGGCACCTGGAAGCCCGAACCCAGGTCGGACGGCGGCTCGTCGTATCCAATCGAACCGATGCCGCAGACCGAGAGGGAAACCTCCCCGGTGTCGAGCGTGATGAGGTACTGGGCCGGCACCGGCGGCAGGCCGACCGTCAGCGGGAAGACGTAAGTCCAGTCGCTCCAGTTGTCCGAATGCACCAGCAGGGTGCAGGGCACCCGCGTACCGGGCGCAATCGTTCCGTCGGCCGTGGCCGCGAACGGACCGGCCGCGTTGGTCCGCGTCGAACCGACCGGGACGTTGCCGTAGCTCGAAGCGGAATCGGTGATTACGAACAGGCTGTTGCCCGACCGCAGCGTTGCGACGGCGTTCTGCGCTTCTTCGTTCCCGGCGTTGCGCAGGGCGACGACAATCTGCCCGGTCTCGCCCGGGTCGAACCGGCCGTTGCCGTTTCCTCCCGGCGGGCTGTCGATAACCGTGTTGTACTGGTAGATCAGAAGCGGACCCGAACCCTGGAACTGGAGCGAGACATCGTCGGCGAAGACCTTCGCCTCGGTATGTCCGCCGCCTCAGCCGGAACGGCCGGTGCCGTAGCTCTCCAGCCAGACAGTGACCCTGGCGACCTCGGCCGGGTTCACGCCGGAGAGGTTGTTCAGTTCGTCGGCAAGGAGGAATTCGTAATCCTCCCAGTCGGCGCTCGTCACCACGACCAGGTGCTGGGTCGGGCCGCTGGTCAGGTTGCAGTTCGGCGTCTTCTGGATAATCATCGTCCGGCCGAGACTGCCCCCGGACGAGTTCAGGTACTCGAGAATCACGGTCGCGTAGGCGTAGTAGCCGGTGCCGGACAGGTGAGCCGCGTTCAGCTTCGCCGAAGCCGAGAACCGCACGTTGATCGAAGGGATGTCAATCGTCTGGCGGATTCTCGCGTAGTACCGGTCGTACTTGTAGATGTAGGCTTCGTTGTCCGGGTCCGGATGGTGCGCCGGTCCGACCGTTGCCGACCACGAGCCCTGGTTGTTGTTGCTTTCGACAGTCCAGAAATCGAGGGAGTCCTCGAAGTCTCCGTTCTGGAGCAACTCCTGCCCGGTGCCGACAACGAACAGCACCGGTATCATCAGCAGAATCAGTTTTCGCATCGAACCTCCTTTCGGGTTCGCACTAATCCTAGTGCCTCACACCGTCCCCGTCAACCGACACCGACACGCCGCCCGGCCCACCGCCTGACACCTTCTCTCTTCCTGCTGCCGCCGTGCCTGCGGCTCCTCGGCGGTTTGACAAGGGCCTTCCGCTTCCCTATTCTTCAGACACCGGGCTGGAGGGATTCGGGTCGCGATGTAAGCGAAGTAGTATGCCGGGCCGCCGGAGAGCGGCCAGACACAGAGGAGGCGCAGTATGCTCAAGAGAGTTCTGTTGACCACGTGCCTTGCCCTGACCATCGGCCTGGCAGGGCCGTACGCAATCGTCGCCAGCGATGCCACGATGCTCGACCCGGACTGGGGCCCGGTCGTTGACACGCTCCAGGCCAGGCACTCGGCCCACGTGTTCACGTACGGCTCAAGCGTCTGGGAAACCCAGGGCGACTTGAGCCTGCTTCAGCCGGACTACATCTGTTTCGTCTGCCAGCCGCTGGAAGCGGACACCGGTTTCGACCACGACGTGCACGAACTCACCCGGGCCCTTGACGACGACATGTACACCGATGCCGTCTGGGCAATCCTGACCGGGTACGCTGCCGAAGACGCGATGCGGGTGGCCCGGGGCCCGGACACCCTGACAATCGAGAACACAATCATCAAGGACTGCGGCAGCCTGCTCAATTATCTCTACGAAGGCATCTACCTCGCCTGCCACGAGTATCACCTCTGCCGGGTGAAGCGCGCCGGCGGCCAGATTGATACCATCTACGGCCCGCGCGACTGTACCGATACTATCGTCGGGCTCCTCAACAGCGGCGACTACGACCTGCTCATGACCGCGGGCCACGGTAATCACAACGCCTGGCAGCTCCACTACCCGGGTTCGGGAGAAGAAGGGTTCATCAAGTCGGGCGCGGGCCAGGTCTACGGCGATCCCTATTCGGGCGGGGACACGAACGTGAACTCGACCAACCCGAAGATCTGGTTCGCCCCCTACAGTTGCTACCAGGGCAAGATTACGAACACCGGTTCGATGGCGCCGGCCTGGTTCCACACCGCGGGCGGATTCCAGTATGCCGGGTATCTTGTCGGCATCGGCTACTGCTACCAGGGCAAATCGGTGCACTCCCATTTCTGGCCGATGCAGGACAAGTTCACCTTTTCCGAATGCTGCTACCTGGCGTACCAGAGCCTGTTCTTCGATTCCCTGAACAACACCCCGGGCGTGGACCAGTCCCGCATCAGGTACGAAAGGCACGAGTTCGTGCTCTACGGGGACCCGAAAGGCGCGGCCCGACTCCGGCGCATGCGCGACCCGATGTACAACCACGAGTTCGTCATCGAGTCCGTGCCCGGCGGGATGGACACTATCACCTTCCGGATAACGATGACCGACACCGCCCAGCCCTGGAGCTACGGCGGCACCCCGTTCTTTGGGTTCCTCCCCTACCGGATGGACAGCGTGAACGTCATCTCGACCAACGCCCACAACGCGGTGGTGACCGACAACTTCTGCCTCCTGGACGTCTGGAATGAAGGCGACCCTCCCCTGCCGGCCGGAGACCAGCGCGAAGTCATCTTCACCGCGAAGCGACGACTCGTCGGCGTGCACGAACCCCCGGGCCCGGCCGTCCGCCAGGTCTGCCTGCTCCGGAATTCGCCCAACCCGTTTGACCGCAGCACGGCCATCAGCTACTCGCTGCCCAGGGAAAGCCACGTGACACTCGATATCCTCGACTGCTCGGGCCGGGTGCGCCGGACCCTTGTCAGCGGGAAGCAGCATCAGGGCAGCTATTCAACGACCTGGAACGGAACCGACGAAACCGGCAGCAGGTTGAGTTCCGGGGTCTACTTCTGCCGGCTCACTTTCGACGCCCGGACCGTACAGAAGAAATTGGTAATGAAGTAAGCGAAGATCCCTTCGCTGCCGGAAGGAAACGCCATGAATCAAAGAAGTCACACGTTCGTCCTTTGCCTCGTCGCGGCAGTCGTCGCGACTGCACCGGCGACCGGGGCCGAGTGGAAGAACGACGGCGGCCCTTATGCCGGCAACGCATACGCGTTGACTATGCATCCGACCAACCCCGATATCCTCTACGCCGGGTTCCACTGCGGCGGCTCCGCGGACTTGTGGAACGACTGCGTGTACAAGACGACGAACGGCGGCACAAGCTGGGAGCGAACCACGCTTGAAGGCGTCGGGATTCGCGATGTCACAATCGATGCGACCGACCCGAACCGGGTCTATGCGGGTACGGGCTACGGGTTCTACAAGAGCACGGATGCGGGAGCGACCTGGTCCAACAAGCCGCTCAACGGGACGGTCTACGACATCACTATCGACCCCTACGACTCCGAGGTTCTCTACGTCGGGACCAATCTCAACAACGCCGGGTGCCAGAAAAGCACCGACGGCGGCGAGAGCTGGTTCTATTCCGGCATGCCCAGTACGTATCTCTACACCGTCCAATGCGACCCGAATGACTCGAACGTCGTCTACTGCGGCGGGGAGTCGTATTCGATCAACCCCGGGTTCTACAAGAGCACGAACGGTGGCCAGTCCTGGACCCAGAAGACCAACGGCTTCCCGAACGTGAAGCCCAAAGAGATCACCATCGACCCGAACGACCCGGACGTCATCTTCGTCGCTACCTACGACCACCATCTCGGTGACGGCGTGTACAAGAGCACCGACAACGGCGAGTCGTGGACCCAGATCGGACTCGGGGACAAGCACTGTTGGGCCGTAGCGGTTGACCCGGCGAACTCGAACCATATCTACACGGGCACGCTCTCCGGCCTCTACAAGACCACCGACGGCGGCACGAACTGGAGCGGACCTTTCATCGGCGCTTATGCGTCGCTTGAGGAAATCCAGGTCAGGAACGGCGTGGTGTTTGCCGGCGACCGGGGTTCGGGCGTGCACAAGAGCACCGACCACGGGGCCACCTGGGCCAAAGGCGACAGTTGCATGACCTCCGGTGACTTCCGGGCCGTGCTCGTGAATCCCGACAACCACGACGAGGTACTCGCTGCCGCGTGGCGCTACGGGGTTCACAAGAGCACGGACAGAGGCATGACCTGGACGCACCTGGAGACGACTCCGGCCCTTGACTTCGCCGCCTGCCTGTGCATGACTCATGAGCCGGGCAACCCGCAGACCATCTACGTCGGTACTTCGGGCAAGTCGGTCTGGAAGACGACCGACGGCGGTGCGACGTGGCAGCAGAAAGGCAGCGGACTGGGTGCCTACTCGGTGAAGTCGATTGCGGTGACGCCGACCAGCCCGGACGTCATCTACTGCTCCAGCGTCTACGACGGGGAACTCGTCTACAAGAGCACGAACGGCGGCGACACCTGGTTTTCCTCCGTCGCCGGACTGAGCGGGACCAGGGCCGACGCCCTGGTGGTTGACCCGACCGGGCCCGACACCGTCTATGCCGGGACCAGCAGCGGAGTGTTCAAGAGCACGAACCAGGGCGCTCTCTGGAGCGCGACGACGCTGCAAGCGGACATCAGGTGCGTGACATCGGTGGTGGTCGGTTCGGACCTGACGCTGTACGCCGGGACCAAAGGCGGCGGCATCTACAAGAGCGTCAACCGGGGAACGAGCTGGACCCAGTCAGGCTTGTCCGGGCAGGCCGTTGCCACCGTGGCCATCGACCCGGCCAACCCGGACACCGTCTACGCCGGCCTCTGGCCCCATCCTACCGACGGCGGGGTCCGCGTGAGCGAAGACGGCGGACAGACCTGGACGGAAATGAGCACCGGAATGGAAGGGGCCGACGTCCGCTGCCTGGCAATCGACCCGGTGGACACGAGGAATCTGTACGCCGCAACAATGGGCGGCAGCGTATTCCGGTGCTGCCGGATAACCGGAGTCGAGGATGACCCGGCATCCGGCGGGCAACCGGAAGTTGCCGGGTTCCTGCCCGACTGCCCCGGCGTGCTCCGGCCGCCGGCGACCATCCGGTATCAGTTGTCAGACCGGAACTGCCCGGTCCATCTGAGTGTCCGCGACGTCGCGGGACGGCTGGTGAAGACCCTTGTCAACGGGCCCCGCGAACCCGGGTGCCACAGCGTGACCTGGAACGGGAAAGACAACTCCGGCAGGACCGTCGCGCCCGGTGTCTACTTCTGCCATCTGAAAGCCGGCAATTCGGCAAGCGTGAGGAAGTTCGCCCTGACCGAGTAAGGCGGAATCAAAGAGACCGTTACCGGGCCGCGATACTCATTCCGTAACCGCCGGGTCCAATCGGCCCGCCGGTCCGGCTTGCCTTGCCGCGACCGCCATGCTATCATCGGCCGTCCGGCAGCAAACGCCATGAACTATCGCCTGCCACGAATCCTCATCATGACCCTCCTGACCCTCGCGTGGCTGTCGGCGGCCGCCGGGGAACTGACACCGATTCAGCTTCCCGAGCCCCGGACCGACCGCGGCAAGCCGCTGATGCAAGCGCTCAGGTTGCGGCAGTCCCGACGCCGATTCGGCCCGGACAGCCTCCCGAGCCAGGTGCTTTCGGACCTGCTCTGGGCCGCGTTCGGAGTGAACCGCGAGGATTCGGGCAAGCGCACCGCGCCTTCGGCCCTGAACTGGCAGGAAATCGACATCTACGTCGCGCGCGCCGACGGCCTCTACCTGTTCGACGCACACGCCCACATCCTGAACCCGGTCCACGCTCAGGACATCCGGGCCCTGGCCGGCAGACAGGAACTCACGCAGGACGCGCCGGTCAACCTCATCTACGTCGCGGACTACTCCCGGATGCAGGCCGCCGACGACATCAAACGGTTCTACTCGGCCGCCAACACCGGCTTCATCAGCCAGAACGTCTACCTCTTCTGCGCTTCCGAAGGCCTGGCGACCGTGGTGCTCGGACTCATCAACCGGCCCGACCTGTCGTACGCGATGCATCTGCGCGCAACCCAGCAGATAACCCTCACTCAGCCGGTCGGCTATCCCCGCTGACCCGGAACGCCGTGGGACGCCCGCAAGGGCGCCCCACGAATGCAGACTGCTGCGGCCCGCGGCTAGTTGAGTCGCAGAACCTTGACTACCGACTCGTTGTCCGGGGTCTTGACGTTCAGGAAATAGACCCCGCGTGCCAGTGCCGCCGGCTGCCAGTGATACGTGCCGCCGCCGGCCTCAATCTCCAGGCTCCTGGCTTCCACCATCCGGCCGGTCGCGTCGAACACCTCCAGTTCGAACATGCCCGCAGCGCGACTGAAGTAGTGAATGAACGTGCCGCCCCGGAACGGGTTCGGCAGAACCTCACAGCGGACGTCATCCGCCTTCACTTCACCCGGGCGCTCGGCCAGTCCGACGTGGATGCCGTACCACGACTGGGCGCTGTCGGCGTGGGCCTCGACTTCATTCACGGTCGTGCCGCCGATGAAAGCGACCGCAAAGCGGTAGGTCGCACCCGCCGGCAGATCGAACGGGCCGACCGAAGTGCAGATCGACCAGTCGTACGGACGGGTCGAATTGCGCTGCGCAACCGTGCCGTCCATGAAGATGAACTTGTGGCGGTCGGTCATGCAGGAATCCGGGTAGACGTAGACATCATGATCGATTGCCGCCAGGTTGGCGAATGACCGCGGTTCGAGAATCTTGAGCCCGACCGTCGGGTTGGCCGAGCCGACCCAGCGCATGTAGGAAAGCCGGCGGGTCTCATCCGAAGTGACCGTATTGGCCCGCGGGTCGGCCCCGACGTCGAAGTCGCCGAAAACCGCAGCGTACAGCCCGTCAACCGCACCCGCGCCCGCGTTCTCGATGTCGTATACCAGGATTACGAAGTCATCGTAACCCGGGGCAGCCGACATGTAACTGTTCTGGGTAACCTCGATCTCCTTGGGCGCGGCGTGTCCGGCGTCGTCAAAGACAGCGTAGAAATGCTCGTCTCCGATCGTCGGCGGGTCAATCGGCCGCAGGCTCTCAACCGGTACGAGGTCGGTATTCACCCCGCCGGATGCCGGCTGACCGAAGTGGCGGTCCGCAACGTACGCCGGGCTGTTGCCCACCGCGAAGCTCCCGTGGAACAACTGACTGGCAGCGGTCTTCGGATAGCGGAACCCGTTCCCGGCGTCGGCCGGCTCGTCGTAGCCGATTGCGCCGATGCAGGTCACAGTCAGCTTGCAGTACCCGGTATCGTGGTCCATCATCAGGAAGTACGTCGCGATGCTCGTCGTCTGAGTGGTCGTATCGTTGGACGTATCCAGGTCCCCGGCCAGTGCGGTGAACATCTCAACCGTGTATGCGTTACCGCCCGCGCCGGTAGTCCAGTCCGGCGTGAAAGCGACCTCAGCCCGGTGACCGGGCTGCAGCGGACCCGCGTAGGCCGTGGTCTGGTCGTACACCAGCGTGCCCAGCGAATCGATCCGGCACGTCACCGGGATGCTGCTCTCGGCATTCTCCCCGAAGTTCGTGATTCGCGCGGTCGGGGTGTACGCCCCTTCGCCGACGCTGGTGCCTGGAATCAGTATCCGGGAAACGCCGACGTCGTGGTCGAACCCGGGCACCGGTTCGATGATTGCGCGGATGTTCCAGTTGTAGTCGAGTTGAAGGTCGGCCAACTGGCTCCAGCCGGCGCCCATGGATATGAACCCTCCCCGGTTGCGCAGCATCGGACCGGCGTCCGTTCCCAGCGGGAAGGCACCCGAATCGTGGGTCATCTGGACGCAAGCCCAGAAATCGACACCGGCAATCACAATCAGCGGAGCGGCAAAATCGGCCCGCTTCCACACCGTGCCGGCCGAGCCGGAATACGAAACCGAATCCAGCGTTACGCCGGGCGTAGTGTCGGTCCCCTCAGCGTAGATGAAAGCGTAGTCGTTCGACGACGGGTCGTTCTGGTAGAACAGAACCGACTTGATCGTGCAGGTGCGGGTGGGTGTGAACCGGACCGCGCCCCGGAACGTACCGCCGCCCGTCAGGCCGATAGCCGATGCGTTATCACCATCATAGTGGAGTGTCTCTGCCGGATTGTCGGTCCAACCGACCTCAGTCAAAAGCGGAACCCCTCCGGCGGTGGGCTGTGAGCTCAACAGACCGACAGCATTGTCGGCCGCCGGCGCAAGCCCGAATGCAAGCACAAGGCCTGCAATCACGATAAGGCTTCTCATCATGCCTCCTTAGGCAGTCACTGCTTACCGGTCACGTCCGGTCGGGTCTCACGGCCGCGGACTCACGGTCCGCGCAACCTGACCCGACCGTGAATTCAACCCGAGTTTAGCCCGCAAGCCACCGATGTCAACCGGCCGGTGAGACCCCTCCGCTTCGGTCGGGGTGACAGTTCCTGTCACTTGGCAGTCTTGGCGGTCTTCTGTTTGGTCATTGGTGCTTGGGCATTTCCTGCTTGGTGCTCTTGGTGCCTTGGTGTTTACTCCTCTCCGCTCCGGTCCTCAACCTTGGCGCTCTTGGCGGTTATCCTCTCCGCCCGCCGCCGACCGTCCCCCGCATCTGCTTGACATGGCCCGGCAGGACCATAACTTAGACTGTAGTTCAGGCATAATTACAAAGGAGTTGACATGAGAATCGAATCGCTCGCATGGAAGCAGTGGCAGGGCCGGTTCCTGGCCGCGCTGGTCTTCGAGGACGGGGTCCCGCTGGGTCTCCCCCAGGCCGAAGGCAAACGGCTGATGGCTATCGCCGCGGAGGAGAACTTCACCGGCCGGTACAAGAAGACGACCCTGCTTCGAACCGGTGAGGACGGACAGCGCCTGCTGCTCGCCGGCCTCGGCAAGCGGAACGACTTCGAACCCGACCGGGTGCGGGTCGCGGTTGCGAAACTCGTCAAGCAGGCCGAAGAGATGAACGTGGACGTCCTCGGCCTGCTGGCGCCCGACCCCGCGCGGATTCGGGGCAGCCTTGCGTCGTTCATCGCGGCGGCAGTCGAGGGCGCAATCCTGTCCGCGTACCATTACACCGAGCACCGGACCGTGGAAGACAAGGACGAGCCGAAGCCGCTCGGCGGCCTGGCTATCGTCTCCGGCGCGGGCCGCCGGGTCACGAATGCGGAGCGCCGGGCCGCGGCCGACGCCCGGGTCGTTGCCGAAGCGGTCTGCTATACCCGCGACCTCGTGAACGAACCGCCCAGCCGGAAATCGCCGAACGTGATGGCCGAACTGGCGAACTGGCTGGCCAAGCGGGGCCGAATAACGGTCAGGGTGATGCACAAGGACGAACTCACGAAGATGGGAATGAACGGCATCCTGCGGGTCGGCGCCGGCTCCCACGAACCGCCCTGCCTGGTCCATCTCACCTACAAACCGAAAGCCAGGTCGAAGAAAACGGTCTGCGTCGTCGGCAAGGGCGTGACGTTCGACTCGGGCGGACTGTCGCTCAAGCCGTCCGCTTCGATGGACACGATGAAGTGCGATATGGCCGGGGCCGCGGCGGTCTTCGGCCTGTTCAAGCTGCTGGGTGACGCAGACGTGCCGGTCACCGTGCACGGTCTCGTCCCGCTGGCCGAGAACCTGCCCGGCGGGGGCGCCCAGAAACCGGGCGACGTCATCCGGGCGTACAACGGCAAGACTATCGAAGTACTCAACACCGACGCCGAAGGCCGGCTGATTCTGGCCGACGCGCTCGCCTACGGCTCCGGCCTGAAGCCGGACCTGATGCTCGACCTGGCGACATTGACCGGCGCCTGCGTCGTCGCTGTCGGCGACGAGTACTCGGCCCTGCTCGGCACCGACCGGAAGACAATCAACCGCCTGATCAAACTCGGCAGCGAACAGGGCGAGTTCTTCTGGCAATTGCCGCTGCCCAAGCGGTATCGAGCCCACATCAAGAGCAAAGTCGCCGATATCAAGAACATCGGCAAGCCGCGCATCGCCGGCACTATCACTGCCGGCCTGTTCCTGCAGGAGTTCGTGGACAAGGGCATCCCCTGGGTCCACATCGACATTGCCGGGCCGGCCTTCACCAAGGAGGATTGGGACTACGCGCGGGCCGGCGGCACCGGTGTACCGGTACGCACCCTGGCCGCACTGCTGCGCAGCTTCTAGCGGACGACTGCAGGCAGAACCGACAGCACGTCAATGCTCGGACGAATCCTGAAGGAATTGAGGCACCACGCCCCGTTCACCGCGGCGGGCGCGGTCAGCGGCGTGCTCATCCTGCTGCTGTTCCGGGGATTATCGCCGGGGGTTTCCCACACTGTCTTCTACGTCCTGCACCCGACTCACGTCGTCCTGAGCGCGCTCGTCACCGCATCGATGTTTCAGTTGCACAAGTACGGGAAAGAACGGCGCCGGTCACAACTCTGGTTGCTGCTGGTCATCGGGTACGTGGGTTCGGTCGGGATTGCGACGCTTTCCGATTCGGTGATTCCGTACCTTGGCGAGGTACTGCTCGGAATGCCGAACCGGGAACTTCATAGCGGGTTCATCGAGAAATGGTGGCTGGTGAATCCGCTGGCGCTAATCGGGGTCGCCATCGCCTGGTTCAGACCGAACACCAGGTTCCCGCACGCCGGGCACGTTCTGCTGAGCACCTGGGCGTCGCTGTTTCACGTCCTCATGGCGCTGGGCGCAGGGCTCCACTGGTTCCAGTATCTCGTGGTCTCCCTGTTCCTGTTTCTCGCGGTCTGGATACCGTGCTGCCTGAGTGACATCGTCTTCCCCCTCCTGTTCGTGGGAACGAACAAACGGCAGGACACGCCGGCCGGCGGCTAGGGTGAACGGCCGCGCCGGGCCCCGGGCTTCTCGTCCCTGAGCACGAGGCTGAGAATCCGGGTCACCAGCACCGCGAGCACCAGCCGCGGAACCAGTATCCAGAAAAGATTGGCCCCCATGACGATGAATATCGCCGTATCCTCGAACAGCCCGTGCGAAAGCGCGAGGAACGTCGCCACCAGCGTAGCTTGTTTCGGGCTGAGCTTCTGCTCGCGGGTCGATTCGACAATCAGCCCGCCGCCGAACACGATTCCGAACACGTTGCCGCCGAGCCAGGGAAGTCCGGCGTCGTAGCTCAGCCCGATATGCCGGGTCACTTTGTGCACGCCCCGCAGCATCTTCTTGAGCAGGCCGTACCGGCGCGCGAACTCGAGGCCGATGAAGATGGCGACGAGCACCAGCAGCATCTTCCAGGCGGTAGCCCAGAGCCCGAACGCCCAGTCGCCGAGCGCGGGCCCGAGCCCGGCGAACGTCGCCCGGGCCATCTGCGCCAGTTCGACTGACGCCGCGTTCGTGGCTGCGGCCGGGCCGTGCACCAGCAGCCGGCCGAGCACCGCACCGGCAAGCAGGGAGAACGCAAGCCGGACCGCCCAGAGCAACCACCATTTCGCCCCCATCCGGAAGAAGACCGCGGTTTCGAGAATCTGGGAGTGCGAAAGCAGGAGCATGACGCTGAGCACGGTGAGCTGCGGACCCGGAAGCCGGAGCGCCGTAATCGCGCCGAGCCCGGCATAGAGGTTGATGAAATTGCCCAGAATCAGCGCTATCGCCGCTTCGCCGGGCAGCCCGAACTGCTTCATCGCCGGCGCGGTGAAACGCGCGAACGCTTCGAGCACCGGCGTGTACCGCAGAATCGTAATCCCGGTATAGACCGGCGCCACCACCGCCATCAGCTTGAGGAACGCTCGAACGCCGCGCCACGCGCCGGTGCCCGCAGTCCGCCGGAACGTCATTCCCGGAAGAAACGGAGCGAAACCTCGCCGTCTTCCATTACGCCGTAGGAGAAATGGGTCAGCCAGTCGCCGGTATTGACGTACACGCCTTCGCCGAACCGGCGCAGCTCGGGCTCGTGCAGATGCGCCAGCAGCACGACGTCGAACCCCTGCGCCAGCTTGCGCTCGGCGAACCCGGCCATCTCCTCCCGCAGCCCGGAATCCGAACCGCGCGCCCGGCTCCGCCGCGCAACCCACCCGGCGAACCCAATTCCCAGGTCCGGGTGAACGAACGAATAGAGAAACCGGTTCAACCGACTGCGCATCAGCCGGCGAAAGAGCATCGATACCGGCCGCCGGTCCACCTCATCCCCGTGCTTCATCCAGACCCGCCGGCCGTCAATCGTCCCCGACCATTCGAACGCGGTCGTGATGCCCAGTTCCCGGTGGAAGAACTCCTGGAATCGGAGGTCGTGATTGCCGGCAAGGTAGACGACCGCTGTCCCCGACTTCCGGAGCTGGACGAGCTCGGCCAGCACCCGGAACCCGTGCTTCGGAATCGCCCGGCCGTACTCGAACCAGAAGTCGAACAGGTCGCCGAGGATGTAGAGTGAATCGGCCCGGCCCCGGATCGATTCGAGGAACCGGAGCAGCCGCTCCTCGGCACCGGCAGGGGCCGCGCCGAGGTGGGCGTCAGATACGAAGTAGTGCGCGCTCAATCCTGGCCAGCGAAGCGCTTATCGGCCGCCGCGTATCCACCCGGACCAGCCCCGACCCGGGCTTCGGTGACGTGAACCGCCGCTTCATGTCCCGGTAAATCGCAAGGTCCGCGTCGGAGAACGACCGCTGCCGGAGGCGCCGCTTCATCCGCCCGACCACAGTTCGCTCCGGGCAGTCGGCGTGGACGAAGAGCACCCCGACCCCGGCCCGCCCGGCCAGGGCCCGGACTTCGTCGCGCGAATCCTCGTGCAGGAACGTGGCGTCGAGAATCACGGTCTGGCCCGCGGCGAGATAAGCCCGGCCGCGCCGCAGCATCTCCCGGTAAGTCCTCCGGCTGACACTCGGGGCGTAGATGTCCCGGCCGTACCCTTCGAACCGGCGCGTGCCGACCGGCAGCCCAAGGATCTGCTTCCGGATCGAATCGGTCATCAGGTGGAACGCATTCAGCCGGACCGCCAGCTTCCGGGCAAGATAGCTCTTGCCCGTCCCCGGCAGCCCGAACATCACAATCAACCGCGGCTCGGCGTGCAGCTTCCCGGCGTACCGCTCGGACAGCCGGAAGTACTTCTTCGCCGCCGCTTTCGCCTCGGCCTTCTCCTTCTCCGAAATGCCCGCGTCGTTCAGGTTGAAACTGGTCACCTTGCCCCGCACGTACGCCCGGTAGCACTTGTAGAAATCGAGCAGCCGCAGCAGCCCGGCGTCGCCCGAATAGACCACGTACCGCTCGACGAAAAACCCGGCCAGGTCGTTGCGGCCGGAGTACTCAAGGTCCATCACCATGAACGCAATCTCCGAAGCCACATCCGAGCAGGAGAACCGCGGGTTGAACTCGATGCAGTCGAACACGTGGACCGGGTCCCCGATGAACACGTTCCGCGAGTGCAGGTCCCCGTGGCACTTGCGGACGTGGCCGCCCTCGCGCCGGCGCCGGAACAGCCGCCGCTTCCCGCTGATGAAACTCTCGACCGACCGCTTGATCTCGTCGAACGCGCGGTAGGTAATCGTCCGGCCCCGGAACTCCATCGTCTGCGCGAAATTCTCGTCCCAGTTCAGCTTGACGATTTCCGAACTGCCGTACTGGGAAACTTCTCTTCCCCGCTCGGCGTGGTCGTGGAAATCGGCGGCAATCCGGGCAATCTCGTCGATGTGCCGGAACGTCACCCCGCCGCGCTTCAACTGCTCGGTCATAATCGAATCCTGCGGCAACTCGCGCATCTTCAGACAGTAATCGACAACCCGGCCCCGGCCGCCGATTCGCAGCTTCCCGCCCGACTCGGTAAACGACTGGACCTCAATATAAATATCGGGCGACAACCGCCGGTTGAGCCGGAACTCCTCGCCGCAGAAAAACTTCCGGGCCGACAGCGTCGTGTAATCGAGGAACCCGAAGTTCACCGGCTTCTTCACCTTGTACGCGTGCTCCCCGGTCAGGAACACCCACGACGTATGGGTCTGAATCAGGCCGGCCCGGCCCGTACCCCGGCCGAAAAACCCCGGCCGCAGCAATTGCCGCACCCGGCCCTGAATCGTCGGCTCGCGCGCGCTCATATCGCCGTCCGTCGGGTCAGGTTCGGGCAGGAAATCAGCACCTCAATCATCGCGCCACTATACTTGCCGGAAAACAAGGGTCAAGCACCGCATACCATCCGCAACCCACCATCCGCCTCAGTCATCAGGATCGGGTCATTGGGACCTGGTCATTTCCGCTCCCCGTTCCCGCTATCCGTGTCCATCATTGCGAGCCGCCGCAGGCGGCGCGGCAATCTTCCTCGTCCCATTCACCATTCGCAATTCGGCATTCGGCATTCCCCTGGCGGTTATCCCTTCCACCTTCCGCCCTCTGCCTTCTGACTTCCGGCCCTCATCTGTGTCCATCCGTGTTTATCTGTGGTCTATTCCGGCCCGCTTCCTCA
>CBDUVZ010000068.1:0-15568 GCA_965370805.1 uncultured bacterium
CCACCGTATGAGGCTAACATCAAACTCTGTTTGACATAGTGAGTCTTTGTGGTGAAGTTCCTATGTCGGTTCCCGACGAAGACCGCATGCTTGACTTCGCACCGACGACTTCTATCCTACTCCACCTTATGAAGGACCTTGTCCAGGATTTCCGAGACCAGTTGGGACAGAAGGAGTACGACCGGATCGAGAGTTGCTGGCTTGACCTGCTCGAAGCCCGGACCCCCCTGGATAAGCTGCTGGAGCTCGTGGAACTGACCGAGCGCTACGCGCCTCACGGGAAAGCCGCCATCCTGTTGTCGGTCCTGGCCGATACGCTGAAGGAGAGGAAATCGCCGCAGGAACGCCTGCTGGTCCTCCGCCGACTGGTCCGCTTGTCGCCGGACGAGCCGAAGCTGGCCAGGGAGATAGCCGACTGCCTCCGGGAAATCCACCGGGAAGCCCCTGAACTGGAACGGCTGCTGCAGAAGTCCGGGCTCGGCTACGGCCGGCCGCTGAGAACGGCGCTGCTGCGTCTGGACGGTTACCTGGCGCTGCTGCCGGGGACCTGGGTGTTCGACCCGGAGAACGGGCCGGGGAAGATTGAGAAACTGGACCTTCTCCTGGACTGCGTCGTTGTCATGGCGGTCAACGGCCACCAGCGGACCCTGGAAATCGACCGGGCCCGCACCCTGCTCCGCACGACCGACCCGGAGGGGTTTTTCCGGAGGATGGAAAGCAGCAAGCCGGCCCTTGTCCGACTGGCCGCCGAGAGTCCGGGGGAACTGGTCCGGCTGTATCTCAAGGATATCGGTCAGCGGGCGGGCATCGAGGAGATTCAGACCGGGCTGGCCGAACTGGTGGCTCCGGATAACTGGGACGATTTCTGGAACCGCGCCCGGCGTGAGCTGGACCGAAATCCGCACGTCGTCATGCACACTCGACCGGCCCGCACATTCCAGTGGTCCGACGAGCCGTTCCGGAAAAAAGCGAGCAAAGGAAAGGCCGCATCGAAACCCGCGCCCGCGGGAACGCCGGACGTGGACAAGCTGGCCGGGATGTCGGAGAAGGAAATTGCCGGTGTCTATGCCGGGTTGAGCGGCTTCGCCGGACGCAAGCGCCTGCTTGAGAACCTGGAACAGGCGCGCCCCGGGGAATGGGCCGGAATCGCCGTCCGTCTGTTCCGAATCAGCGGCGACCGGCGGGCGCGCGCGCTGATTGAGAAGATGCTCTCCCCGACCCGGCCCGAACTGTGGAAAGAAGCAATGAGTCAGGCCCTGACCGGCTATCGCCAGGGCCCGGAGGCTTTCCTGTGGCTGGTGGAGAACTCGGACCGGCTCAAGCTGGAAGTCCCGCACTCGGCGTTTCTGTCGAGAATCGTTGACCTGCTGGAGTCGACTCCCCATCGCAAGCACTGGCCCGGGTTGCGCAAGGCGCTGACCGGCGACAACTGCCACCTGGTGGGCGCGGCGTTTGAGATGATGAAGGAGCAGGACGTCCGCCGGGTTATCTCGCGTCTCGGCCGCATCCGTGGTATCGAGCCGTACCAACTGGGCCGGATTAGCGAGATGGCTGCGGCCCGGTTCCCCGGACTCGGCGACGCCGGAGCAAAGGAAGCAATCCTCAGTTCCGCCGCCGGCATCGAGAAAGCCCGGAAGCAACTGCGGAAACTCATCAGCGACGACCTGCCCGCGGTCGCCGAAGAAATCGCCCGGGCCAGGGCTCACGGCGACCTGAGCGAGAACTACGAGTTCAAAGCCGCGAAGGAAAAGCGGGCAAGGCTGCTGGCGAGCGTCAACCGGCTCAAAGTCGACCTGAACCGGGCCGAGCCGATTGACCCGTCCCGGGTGGACAGTTCGCGGGTCTCGGTCGGGTGCCGGGTCCGGCTCGAAGACGAATCCGGCCGGACAGCGGACTACGTACTCCTCGGCCCGTGGGACTCAGACCCCGACCAACACGTCATCTCCTATCTTGCCCCTTTCGGCCAGCAACTGCTGGGCAAGAAGCCGAACGAAACAGTCGAATTCGACGGTCAGGTCCAGACCTTGACGCGGATATCCCCCGCCCTGCCGGACTGATGCCGCTCGTCCTGAAAGCCGCGCCGTCAACCCGGGGTCCGGTCCGACTCACCGACGCAATCCGTCTCATCCGACGCGGCGGCCTGGTCGTCTTCCCGACCGAGAGCGTCTACGGCCTCGGCGCCGACATCCGGAATCCCGATGCAATCCGGGAAGTTATCCGCCTGAAGCGACGCCCCGCTGCCCAGCCGCTGCTGGTCCACTGCTCGGACGAATCCCAACTCGCCGGCCTGGTAGCGGAAATACCCGGGACGGGCCGCGTCCTGATGCGGGAGTTCTGGCCCGGTCCCCTGGCGCTCATATTCCGGGGGGCGGAATCCGTTCCGGCGGCGGTGACCGGCTGCACCGGCACGGTCGGTATCCGGATGGTCTCTCATCCGGTCGCCGGTCGACTGATTGCGGAACTGGGAGCCCCGATTATCGGCACCAGCGCCAACTTCCACGGCGAAACTCCGCCCGGCGACTTCGCGGAAATCAATCCCGACCTGCTCAAGCAGACGGCAGTGGCAATCGATTCCGGCCGGTGCAGCCCGGGAAAGCCGTCAACCGTACTCGACGTCACGTGCGACCCGCCCGGGCTGCTGAGAATCGGTGCGGTATCGCGGGAGCGAATCGAGTCGGCCCTCGGCGTCCGGCTCGACGCCGCCCGGTAAGAACCGGCCGCCCGCTACTGAATCACTCCCAGCCAGTCGCGCAGCAGGAACTGGAGCCGTCCGAGCAGCAGCGAGACCCGGGCCATCACTGTGTACCCGAACGAAGCGCCGAACCCGATCATGATGTAGACGATCCCGATGTTCGCCACAACCTTGAGCCCGCCTTTCTGCTCCCGCGAGAAGAAGAAGTAGATTACGGTAGTGATGACGCCGATGAGGACGATGAGGCTCCAGACCAGGGTATCCCACCGGGCCAGCGTCTGGCTGGTTATCAGGCTGCCCTGAATCTGCCGGATGATATTGGCCTGGAGGATAGCCGGTATCGCAACACCCGAACCCCAGCCGAGGATGAACCCCATCGGTATCCGAACCGCCCAGGAGAACTTCTGCACGAAGATGGCGAAGTAGCAGATGCCGAGAATCGCCGGGATAATCAGTATCAGCTTTCCCTCTCCGAACAACGGGTCGATGAGGTCGGGCTTGAAGAAGTTCCAGTAGTAGATGGCAATCATGTACCCGACCGACAGCCCGACGTACAGGTGCTCGGCAAACTTATACAGCGGGTTGTCGCCGAACAGGAACGAGAATATGGCCAGGGTCAGCAGCGCGCCGATCCAGATCCAGATTCCCTGCGCGCTTGCCAGGAGTTCAAAGACGTGCATCACTTCCTCCTTCTCATCAGCAGGAACCCGACATTGCCGATGACTATCAGCAGGATGATGGCCAGGTGAGCCATCGACTGGGAATCCATCGCCTGGGTTGCGGTCTTGGCCGCATCCGAATACCCGGCATCGGTTATCATCTGTTCGTATTCAGCCGCGCCTTTCATCCCGCCCAGGAGCCCGGTCAACTGGCCGGACTGCAGGTAAGGATAGGCGTCCGCGGCCGAGACCGCGGTCATCCCGGTCCCGAGCTTCTGCCCGAACCTGGACTGGACGTAAGGAATCCAGAGGGTCAGCGCGCCCGGGTCACCGGCCGAGAGCGAAATCGCGAACGGGATGTCGTTGAAGTTCCTCACGCCCTGCATTACCGGTATCGACTCAAGCGGGGTACCGTAGTGGTCGGTCGGGAACGTTTCGGGGATGCTCTTCCCCATCCCGAGCACGACCGCGGCAAAGCCCGGCTTCCACCCGAGGTACACGTAGTCCTTGCCGTACTCCTTGCCGTACTCCGGGGCAATCGTGTTCAGCCCTTCCTCCCCGAGTCCGACCCCGGTCACCCACAACGCCATCATGCACACTTTGACGTCCCGGGCGAACGCGTGCCGGAGCACCGCCAGCAGCATCGGGTAGAGCTCGGGCATCGACTGCGGGTCGAAGTCGATTGATATCAGCAGCGGCTGACTGTTGGGCTCAATCTCTTCCACCGCGTCAAACACCTGCTGCGCAGCCGGGGTCAGCTTGCCGGTGATATTCAGCGGGAAGAAGAAAGGCACAATCACCACCACCGCGATGAACGCGAACACAACTCTCCGGTCGATTCCGCTCAGAAGTTCGCCGATTCTCATGATTTCCCCCCTCCGAGCCAGCCGCGCTCAATCCCGAGGATAATCTTCAGCGACGTAGCGATGATGCCGAGTGCCACCCCGAACAGGATTCCGCGTTTGGCCGCCATGCTCGGCACGTTCAGCAGCCACTGGGCGATATCCGGCAGCTTGGACCATATCGCGGCCCCGATCGGGACCATCCCGATCATCACGATGAACGCCGCAATCAACAGCAGGGTCGCTTCTTTGTTCCTTGCCCGGAACGCCCGGTACGCGGCCGACGCCATGTAGAACGCCAGAATCGAGAACATCGTCGCCCCGAGCGGCACCATCAGGTTCGCATACAAAGTCTGCATGTGGAACGAGAAGCCGCCGACCTGGGTCGGTATCAACCGGGAAGTGTTCGGGTCCACCCCGCCCAGCAGTCCGATGGCCGCCATTATCACCATCCCGGCCAGGGCCACGACCGAGTAGCCCCAGCCCGACGTCTTGCGCCTGATTCTCGTACCGTGGTGCACCACAATCGAGCGGACGCCGAGCACCAGCGCGAACGCGGAGATAATCCGCACCCAGCGCAGCGATTCGGCAAAAACGGTTTCGGAGATCGAATGCGGGATGAAGAACTGGACAATCATCACGAGTCCGGCCACCAGGCAGAGCAGTCTTGGTAGAGTCTGTTTCATCATCGCCTCCTAGCTCACGTTGAAGAACCGGAGAACCGCTGCCAGAGCCGAAAGCCCTTTGATGCCGCTCAACAGAAGAAGTGCCGACCCGATGACCAGTATCACCAGAATCACGATCTTGCCCCAGTCCTGACCTTTGAGCGAACCCATCAGCAGCGGGTCCCGGGAAAGGTAGGCCGAAGCCGCATACAGCTCCTCGCCGATCAGCGTATAGTCGCACGCGGTAATGAAGAACGGAAGCTGGTGCACCGAATCGGTGCCCGCAATCTGGATTGCGCCTGTGGCCGAACCGGTCTCGGCCAGAATCAGCGACTCGGCCCAGAACATCCCCATGAACAGGTTGGTCGCCGGCTTCTCCCGGACCATTATTCCGTCGACCGCGGCCGCGAACGCGAACTGGTTGTCCGAGACGAAGAAGACGTTCTCCTTCTTGAACACGTCCGGCCGGCCCACTTCGGTGTACGCTTCCTTGACGATTTCGGATGCCACCGTGTAGACAATCGGGTCCCGATTCGGAACCAGCAGGTCGGTGCCGTACTGGGCGGTCTTCTTCGCCACTTCGCTGAGGATGTTCAGCGCCGCGATAGTCGATATCTGGCTGATTGCGGCCAGACCCGGCACGAACAGAATCGGCCTACCCATCTCGGTCGCCCGGCCGACCGCTTCCTCGACCGCGTCCAGCCCGGCAATCCTCCGGATGAACAGCTTCTTCCCGGACCGGGCATGCAGGATGAAGTACAACGACAGCATGGCGAACGCAAGCAGACCGATGAGCACGTTCAGCCGCCCGGTGTTGAACCACTGCTCGCGGCTCACCACGATTCCGGAAGCCGCGGACCCGGCCCGCAGCGTATCCTGTCTTGCGATCACCCGGTACGTGACCGGCACGCCGTTCTCAACCGTTTCGTCCGTGAAACCGGCTGTGCCGGACGAAACCGACCCGACCACCGTATCCTTGCCTGCGGCGTCAGTCCGGACGATATCGTAGCCCGCAAGCGCGGCATCATCCGGCGACAGCTCCCAACTGACGACGATACCGCTGCCCGCATCGTTCGGCCGGTCATGTGCCGTAACCGGGCCGGGCGGACTGATGCCGACCGCGGCAAGACAAACCGCTAATAGAACAGTCATCTCATTTCTCCTTATCTTCACCACGGATTAACACAGATAAACACAGAGCAGACCTACCAACCTTTCGTGCTTCAGTCTCAGACCCGTGTCCATCCGTGTCCATCTGTGGTTTCCTCGCTCCAATCACCTGTGGTTCACTCCCTGGAATCCGGAGTTCTCTCCTCGCACTTGCACGGAATCGCTCCGCACTTCGGACACCCGGACGCGTATCTGGCCGCGACCTGCTCCAGGCTGACGCCTTCGAGCGAAGCCAGACTCGCCAGCCAGGCGAACACGTCTGCGAACTCCTCTTCAAGGTTCGCCCGGTCGTTCTTCCGGATTCCGCGCGCCAGCTCGCCCACCTCCTCGGTGAACCAGCGGAACGTAGCATCAACCCCGCGCCGGCTGTCCTTGTCGAAGTAGATGTCCCGGATGAGCTGCTGAAATTCAGAAACGGTCACTGGCTCAGTATCGGCAAAACAGTGTCGGTGTCAAGCCGATAACCATGGCCTGCCCACTCCCGTCCGCCAGCAGCCCGGAAAACCGGACGGTCAAGACAATGGGTTGTCAGACGGGCCAAACCTTGCTATGATGCATCATGCGGAACAGTCAGACCAGCGAGACGACGCTCATCAATATCATGCGCAATATCGTCAAAACAAGAGGCCGGACCAGGGTGGGCATCGGCGATGACGCGTGCGTGACGGCCGACGGTATCGCTGTCTCCACCGACGCCTACGAACTCGGCGTTCATTTCGATACCGACTACATGACCTTTCGTGAAATCGGAACCCGGTGCACGTGTGCCGCGGTCTCCGACATGGCGGCAATCGGTGCTGAACCGGAACTGATCCTGGTGGCCCTCGGCATACCGAAGAAGATCAACTCCGCGAAAATCCGGGCGCTCTACACCGGCATCGAGAAAGCCTGCTCGGCAATGAACTGCGAAGTCGCCGGCGGCGACATCATCGCTTCGGGCTGCCTCTTCCTGAGCATGACCGTGACCGGACGGACGAAAAAGCCGAAGCTGCGCTCGATGGCCAGACCCGGGCACTCGGTCTATCTCACCGGCTGGGCCGGACTGGCCGAAACCGGACGGGAAGTCCTCCGGCTCGAACTCTCCCGCCGCGGGTATTGCGACGCTGTCCGCCGTCACATCGAACCGTGGCCCCGACTTGAAGCGTCAAAAACCCTTGGCCCGCGGATCCACGCTCTGATCGACACTTCGGACGGCCTTGTGACCGACGCCTCGCACCTGAGCATCAGCAGCGGGGTAAAAATCACCCTTGACCCCGACTGCCTTCCCATCCATCCGGAAACCCGTCGTCTCTGCTCTCGACTGGGCCTCGACCCCGTGGAATTCGCGCTGAGCTCGGGCGAGGACTACGAGCTCCTTTTCACCAGTCCGAGCCGTATCACACCGGAAGTCAAAGGACTGCCGGTCACGCGCATCGGCCGGGTCGAACGCGGCACCGACCTGTATCTTGACACCAACGGGAAGCTAGCGAAACCCCGGATGAAAGGCTACGACCATCTGGAGCGTAGATAGCAGATCCATGTTGATAACCTGTGGAAAACTCCGTGGACAACAGATTTCGGACGTACGGAAACCGTGGCTACGCTGACACGCACTACCCTGTTATTGTGATAGTCTCGGCGCTTCTTCCCAAGGTAACACTTGATTTGTCATAGACTTGCAGCATTGCAGGGATATCTTCAATCCAGCTTGACAGGTCGGTCTGTTACGGCTATAAGCAATGTCGATACTAGATGAATTATCCCTTCTTTGGGTTCTGTGCCGACCCGGCTTCGACCGCGAAGCCGGATTGCAGGGCCAGGAGTGGAAGGAACCGGACGGACGGAAAACAGGCAATGCCGATTGGATTGAATAGCAGGAAACTGTACAACCTCAGGAAAGGGGGAAGACGTGTCCATCCCGCGGGAGCAGACTAGAACCACCGACGCCGCTGTGACAAACCAGCGTCTCGAACATACCAGAAAAAGGGACGGCGAAGTCGTCCTGTTCGACATCGACAAGATTACGACCGCGATTTTCAAGGCCGCCCGTTCGGTTGGCGGCGAGAACCGTCCACTGGCTGAGACGCTGGCTCGCAAGGTAGTCGACCAGCTCCACGCTCAGAAGGGCAAACACACACCGGCAGTCGAGGAAATCCAAGATGCGGTCGAGAAAATCCTGATTCGGGAAGGACACGCCAGCACCGCCAAAGCGTACATTCTCTACCGTGAACGCCGCAGCCAGGCACGGATCAAACGGATGATCTCCGACAAGCAGGAGGCAACCGACTTCGCGCTGTTCGTCAACACCTCCGGCGAAACCATCAGTCGCTGGGATGGAACCAAAATCACCCGTGCGCTGATGCGCGAAGCCAACCTCTCGCTTGAGGAAGCGGAGAAAATCGCCCGCGAAACGGAAGACGTCGTCATCAACTCCCGGGTGAAGCACATCACTTCCAGCCTGATTCGTGAGATCGTCAACACCAAACTGATCGAACACGGCCTCGAAGAACAACGCCGGCGACACACCCGGCTCGGGGTTCCGATGTACGACGTCGAACGGATACTGCTCTTCAAGAACAAAGAGAACTCGAATATCCCCCACAACCCCGAAGCCACCAACATGACACTGGCCGAGTGGATCAACAAGCAGTTCGCCCTTTCGTCGGTATTCGACACCGAACTGGCGGACGCCCACGCTCACGGCGACATCCACCTCCACGACCTCGGCTTCATCAACCGGCCCTACTGCTCGGGCCAGTCACTTGAGTACGTCAAGAAGTTCGGGCTGAGTCTGCCGAACGCCCTGTCGATGGCCCGACCCGCGAGGCACCCCGAAACCCTGCTCGCCCACATGGTCAAGTTCTCGGCCGCACTCCAGGGACACTTCGCCGGCGCCATCGGCTGGGATGCGGTCAATCTGTTCTTCGCACCGTTCCTCACCGGCATGAACGACCGGGACATGCACCAGCTCGCTCAGATGATGATATTCGAGTACTCGCAGCAGAACGTCGCCCGCGGCGGTCAGGCAATCTTCTCGGACATCAACCTCTACTGGGAAATACCGAAGCACTTCGAGGAAGTCGAAGCCATCGGTCCCGGCGGCACCTACACCGGCAAGAAGTACAAGGAATACCTGCCCGAAGCGCAGCGCTTCCTGTGGGCGCTTTTCGATGTCTACCGCGAAGGCGATGCCGCCGGCCAGCCGTTCTTCTTCCCCAAGCCGCTCGTGCACATGACCGACCGGTTCTTCCAGACCCCCGGCTGGGAGGGCTTTCTGCATCACATCTGCGACGTTGCCGCGGAAAAGGGAAACACCTATTTCGTCTTCGACCGGGGCGATACCGCAAAGATCAGTGAATGCTGCCGCCTGAGCTTCAAGCTCGACCAGTCCGACCTGAACGACGCTCGCACCCCCTGGAAGATGCGCTACAGCGCGCTGCAGAACGTAACCGTCAACCTCCCGCGCATCGCCTACCAGGCGAACCATGACAAGTCGGAACTGTTCAAACTCCTGCGGGAACGTCTCGAGCTTGTAGTCAGGGCCCACCTCCAGAAGAAAGCCTTCCTGGAGAAACTGCTCGCCCTCAAAGCCGACGGTCCGCTCGCCCTGCTCACGATGCAGCGGGACGGTGAGGCCTATCTGCGCATGCGCCGCGCAACCTTCCTCGTCGGTATCCTCGGTCTGAACGAGATGGTCCAGTACCACACCGGCCGGGAGATGCACGAAGACGAGGAAGCGTTCCGGTTCGGACTCCTGGTCACCGCTTTCATGCGCGAGGAGTGCAACCGGTTCTCCCGGGAGCACGAGGGCATGCATTTCGTGCTTGAGCAGACCCCGGCCGAGTCAACCGCGTACCGGATGGCGAAACTGGACCTGAAGTACTACCGCGACCAGACACAACAGGTAGTCAAAGGCAGCATCGAAGACGACTCCAGCTACTACACCAATTCCACTTACCTCAACGTCGGCGAGCGCATCGACCCGATCGAACGGGTCTACCGCGAAGGCAAATTCCACGACATGATCGAAGCCGGCGCCCTTTCCCACGTCTGGCTTGCGGATTCCCGCCCGACCAAGGAATCGGTCGCCAACTTCGTCATCAAGACCTACCGGAACACCCGCAACGCCCAGATTGCCTTCTCGCCCGAGTTCACTTCGTGCAACAACTGCACGAGGACGTCCCGCGGCCTGGTTGACGTCTGCCCGTACTGCGGGTCATCCGAAGTCGATTTCATCACCCGGGTCACCGGCTACTTCTCGAAAGTCTCGGGCTGGAACGCCGGCAAGCGGGCCGAACTGCTTGACCGCTACAAGGGAAAGCTCAGCAACGTAAGCTAGCGTTGCGCGTAACAGTCCGGGCAAAACCGCAGAGCAGAACCGAAGGGATTGACCGGCAGCCGGACGGCTCGCTCGTCGTCCGGGTGCGCGCCCCGGCGCGCGAAGGCAAAGCGAACCAGGCGGTTATCAAGTTGGTGGCCGCCCATTTCGGCGTGCCGAAATCCGCGGTCCGGATCGTCGCCGGTCCCCGCGGCCGAACCAAAGTCCTGGAACTGCCCGACCGCTAGGACTACTCGGTCAGCAGCCTGAAATCAGTCGGCCGGATCTGGTAGTCGGTCTTGACGTCAATCGCCAGTTCATAGCGCCGGGCGAACTGGGTCAGCCGGTCATACCATTCCGTGGTCAGGTAGTCGGTAATCCAGGGCGCGGCGAGAATCCGCACCCGCTTCCCTCGCAGCTTTGTCAGCCTGGCAAGAATCGCCCGTTCGAGTTTCATCACCACCTCGGATCGGGACCGCACCCGGCCGGAGCCCTTGCACGTCGGACAGACCTCGCACATCGCGTACATCATTCCGGGCCGGGTACGCTCCCGCGTCATCTCCAGGAGTCCGAACCGGCTCAGCTTCGAATAGTCCGCTTTGGCCCGGTCATTGGCAAGCTGGCTCTTGAGTTCGCCGACGACCCGCTCCATGTTCTTCGAGTCCTCCATGTCGATGAAGTCGACGATGATGAGCCCGGCGAGGTCCCGCAACCTTATCTGGCAGGCGATCTCCTCAGCGGCCTCCAGATTGGTCTGAACGATCAGCCGCTCCGGGTCGTCCTCCTTGGACGACCGGCCGGTATTGACGTCAATCGCCACCATCGCCTCGGTCTGGTCGATAGTGATGAATCCGCCTGACTTCAGCCACAGCCGCTTCTGGAACACGCGCTCGAGCTCGGCCTCAACCCCGGTGTGCTCCATGACCGGTACTTCGCCCCGGTAGAGTTCGACCTTCCGTTTCAGCCGCGGCGCCACCTGCCCGACGTAATCCAGGACCTCACGATACCGTTCCTCGGAGTCCAGCATCATCTTGTCGACATTGGCCGAGAAAAGGTCGCGGACGAGCTTCACCCCGATTGCCGGCTCCTCGTACACCACGGCCGGCGCCTTCGCGGCCTCGGCTCTGTTCCTGACTTCCTCCCACGTCTTCCCCAGCCGCTGGCACTCGTTTCTCAGATCGTCGGCGCTCGCGCCACCCGCCACCGTCCTGATTATCAGACCCGCGTGCTTGTCCTTGAACTTGCGGGCAATGCTGCGCAGCCGGGACCGCTCCCGCCGGTCTCTTATCCGCCGCGATATCCCGATCCGTTCCGCATTCGGGAAGTAAACGAGGAACCGCCCGGGAATCGACACGTAGGACGAGACTCTCGCCCCCTTCTCGGCGAAAGGGTCCTTCACCACCTGGACGAGTATGTCCTCACCCTCGTTCAGGCTGATCGTCCGCGGCTCCGACTTGGACGACTCGCCCGGCTTCGCTTCGTCGTCATCGAGCGCATCGAACTCCGGGATTTCGTTCAGCGGCAGGAACCCGTTCTTGCGCTGGCCGATATTCACGAACGCCCCGCGCAGTCCCTTGACGACGTTCTCGACCCGGCCTTTATAGATGCGGCCGACAAGCACCTGCTTCTCGGCCCGCTCGACGTAGAACTCGACCAGCCGGTCGTTTTCGACAATCGCGACCCTGGTCTCCCATTCATTCGAACTCAGGACTATCTTCTTCTTTGCCCTCATCAATCCTCCATCGGTGTGGTGACTCTTCCGTCTTTCTCCACCAGAAGGTCCAGGCGCCTGACGTCGAGGCACCTGACTTCCTCCTCCTCCAGCTTGAAAACCTGCGCCAGCGTGCTGAGCAGCCTGACCCCCGGAACAATCGACAGCTCCATGATCAGTTTGTCACTCGCGGCCATCTCCAGACTCCGCACTCCGGCAATCCTCCTGCCTTGCTCGACCAGCAGTTCAATCTCTTCCATCGCTTTGCCCGGGACGCGAACCGCGTATCGTCCCAGGTTCACAATCTTGCCCAGTGTCGGCCGGTGCTTCAGTATCGTCCGCGACCCCGCAATCCGCAGGCCCCTGGGCAGGAAGGGACCGAGGTCACGGACGATATTGCCCGAATAGCGGATACTCGTGAACAGGTCAAGGTACTCGCCGTCGGAGACCAGGCCGACCGGCAGCGGCGGCCCGAACGAAAGCATCGGCTTGGGCGAATAGCCCCTGGTGTACATCACCGGCAGTTCGCTCCGGCGCAGCGAACGATAGAACGACCGCACCCGGTCGAGATGGGCGGCGAACCGGTACGGCTCCCCGACGGCATACCTGATCCGGAATCGAATCCGCGGCTCCTCGTGCCCGGTCGCCGGTCTTCGCTTCCGGCCGTAGCGCACGACTTCCGGCGCCGACCGTTCCGGCCGGGGCGGCATCTTGCCGTCCGTGCAGGCCCCGCACTCCAGGCATTCGGCCCGGGCGCAGTCCGGGCTTTCCTCGCCCCGGCGCGCCTTCTCCAACTCCTCCCGCAGGAACCGCTTGCTTACCCCGACGTCCACGAAATCCCACGGCAGGCTCGAACCCGCTTCCCGGCCGCTCGTGTAGGATTGCGGGTCCACACCCTCGGAGTCGCAGGCCTCCAGCCACCGGGCGAGCCGGAAATTCTCGGTCCACTCCTGGAAAGTGCCGCCGTCCCGGTAGACCCGTTCGATAACCGGCCCGAGTTTCTCATCGCCCCGGGCGAGCATCGCCTGGATGAACGAGCATTCCGGATTCTCCCACTTCGGCCTGATATTGCGCCGGGTGAACATCAGCTTCAGCCGGTCGATTTTCGCCCGGCTCTCGGTGATGCCGGCAAATCCGGCCCACTGGAATGGCGTGTGCGGCTTGGGCACGAACGGACTCAGACCGCAGCGCACGGACCTGCCCCGGCACAGCCGCGCGACTTCGCTCACGAACTTGCCGATCTCCTCGATATCCGCGTCCGTCTCGGTCGGCAGGCCGACCATGAAGTAGAGCTTCACGCCGTTCCAGCCGGCATCGAGCGCGGTCCGAATCGATTCGAGCGTCGCCGCCTCCGGGATGTTCTTGTTGATGAACTTCTTCAGCCGGGGAGAAACCGTCTCCGGCGCGAACGTCAACCCGGATTTCTTCACTTCCTGCAGGTCGAAAGCCAGCTCCGGCGAAAAACCCTCACCACGAGTCGAAGGCAGGGAAACCGAAACCCGCCGCTCCCCGAGTCGCGAACTCAACCGCTGCACCAGGTTCGATATGTCCGGGTAGTCCAGGGCCGAAAGCGACAGCAGCGAAACCTCCTCCCAGCCGGTGGCCCTGATGCCCCGTTCGGCCAGGCGGACAATCTCGTCAACCGTCCGGAACCGCACCGGCCGGTTGCACATCCCGGCCTGACAGAACCGGCACCCGCGCGTACAGCCCCGCGCAATCTCAATCGTCAGCCGGTCGTGGGTAGTCTCGCAGACCGGCACCATCGGCGGGAACGGGAAATCCTCCTCCGTCAGTTCGGACAGCACCCGGCGCTTGACCGCGCCCTCGGTCTTCCCGGTCTTGCCCGGCACGTACAGGCCGGGCAGCCGGGCAAGTGCGGACAGAAGGTCATCCCGGTTCCGCCGGTCCCAGCCCGCATACACGTCGGTGATCTCCCGCACCGGCTCCTCGCCGTCCCCGACTACGAACGCATCAATGAAATCCGAAAGCGGCAGCGGATTCACGGTACACGGCCCGCCGGCAACCACCAGCGGGTGGCTCGCTTCACGCTCGGTCCGGTGCAGCGGAATCCGGGCCAGTTCCAGCAGATACGGAACATTGGTGTAGGTCAGCTCGCTCTGGAGCGAAATGCCGAAGATATCGAAATCCTTCACCGGCCGCTTCGATTCGAGCGCGTACAACGGCAGTTCCTTCTCGAGCAGCAGCGCCGCGAAATCCGGCCACGGCGCGAAACAGTGCTCGCACTGCGCGTTCTCCAGCCGGTTGATTATCGAATACAGAATCCGCAGCCCGTAATTGGACATCCCGAGCTCATACACCTCCGGCATGCTCAGAACCCAACTGACCCGCGACGCATCATGGTCCCGCAGCAGGGCATTGTACTCGCCGCCGGTGTATCGGATGGGCTTGGTGACGAGGGGTAGAACCTCGCTTATGCGATCAAACATCTAGAGAATTGAATACTACCAGTTCCGTCACCGGAGTCAAGCGAACCTGCTGCCGCGCAGGCTCAGTCGAGGATTTCAGGCAACTCCCCGGCCCTCGCAGCGAGGCGTCCGTAGAAATCAATCGGACTCACAACAATCTGCCGCAAGCACCCATTATAGACTCCAGAGCACGGGCTTCAATCCCCGGCCCCGCCCCGCCGTGGCAATCTTCCGCATTCGTCATTCGACACTCGGCATTCGGCATTCCCTTGGCGCTCTTGGCGGCCTTGGCGGTTTTCTCGTCCGCTTTGGTCATTGGGTCTTGGTCATTCCCCGATCTGCTTCCCTCGTCATTGCGAGGAACGAAGTGACGCGGCAATCTTCCTCATTCTGCATTCCTCATTCGGCATTCGGCATTCGGCATTGCCTCGCCCCGCCGGGTTGACCGGCCGGCATTTGCGGATACAATCAACTCAGAGACAATGAACAGAAGTCACGCAATGCTGGTTGCCGCCCTCCTGGTCTGCACCTGCGGACAACCACTCGGCCTGTCGCCGACCGAACGGTATGCGGTCACACTCGTCCCGGCCCGTCACGTCTGGCGTCTGACCGAGGATTTCCAGGCGCAGATCCACGTCACCAACCTCACCTCGGACACGATGGTATTCAATTTCTGGGACAGCGGGCAGTACGCGGCGGAATTCCACAACATCTACAACCAGGTTATCCTTTGCTCGCCCTCGTATGTATACTGCGTGCAGACTTCCTTCATCATCCCGCCCTTCGGAACCCACACCATGGAGTTCGTCGCGTCACTGCGGGAGACATCCGGGGGCATTCCGGTACTGGGTCTCTGCCGAATCCGGGCGCACATCCCGTACAACGAAAGCCCCTACTCAGAAGCCTGGATCACAATCATCCCGTAGCCCGACGCGGAACGCATCGGGGACATGACCTTATCCCGCCCTGGGGATAAGGATCGTGTCCCCCAGCCCTCACAGGGGACATGACCCAATCCCGTCCTCGGCATTGGGATCGTGTCCCCCAGCCTCAATCAGAAGGGCGGGTTTCCCCGCCCTTGCTTGATTGCTGTCGATGCGGTCGAT
>CBDUVZ010000069.1:0-15537 GCA_965370805.1 uncultured bacterium
GAACAGAGAACACCTAACAGGACATGTTTTGATGCCGTGGCACGCAGTTTGCTTGGGGGTTAAGGGAACACAATACCTATCTCCGCCCGCCGCAATCCGCTGACGGCTCACAGCTTCCCACCTGGGGAGCCAGAGCCGGACCGCTGACCGCTTGCCGCCAGGTTGGGCTGGAAGGAATCGTGGTATCGGATATAATCAGGTGTGATGCCGACATTCTCCGAGCATGCCCGGGTCGAGTTGAAACGCAGAGGAATTACCACAGAGCAGGTCAGTCAGGTGCTTGAGAATCCGGAACAGGTAGTCCCGGCGTACGGCGGGCGCAAGGCATACCAGTCCAGGATTGAAGCAGGCGGCAAGACCTACCTTTTGAGGGCGATAGTGTCACCGGGCGAGTCCCCGACGGTCGTGACTGTCTATCGCACGAGCAGGATTGAGAAGTATTGGAGGAATGAGTGAAAGTCACATATGAACCCCGAGTCGATGTGCTGCGGGTTGTTTTCAGTAACGCGCCGGTGGAGGAAAGCGACGAGGACAAGCCGGGCATCATTCTCGACTACGACAAGGACGGAAACGTAGTTGGGATGGAGATCCTGGATGCATCCAAGCGCGTCGAGAATCCTCGCGCAGTCGATTACGCGGTCGTTGGCTGAACCCGGACCGCCTCGCGTCCTGTTTTCTCGGGAGCATGCCCGCATTCACATACGAAAAGCAGTCCGGAGCCGGACGCGGACATCGGTCCGCTGACTGCCCCCTTTGATTTCAGATTGTAGGTTGCAGATTGCAGATTTCCGAATCCGGTTCACCCGCTGACGGCATACAGCTTGCGACCCGGACAGGGATACGCCATTCGGTAACCGGTCAGGACCGGCGGTCCGGCTCGTTGGATTCGTTTAGCTCGGTGAATGTTGCGTTCACCAGGTTGCGGACGTGACGCACCGCTTTTTCCGGCACCAGGTTTTCTCCCATCAGCCGGGCGTCGGCTTCGTCGAGTAGCCTCTGCCGGCGTTCGGGCCGGCTTCTGCGCGTACGGTTGAGGATGCCCCACAGCCTGAACCCGTGGTCGGACAGTTCCTTGCACACGACCTGGGTCGGTTCGGTTCCGATATTGGCGCGGGTCATGGACCGGCCGAGCAGTATCTTGAGCTTGCGGCGCCGGACGAATGCGTCCGCGATATGTTGTGCCCTGATCGTCCGCTTTTCCACCGACTCCGGCTTGCGGTGGTCGAACCTGCGTCTGACCGCGGTCTTGACGTCGTAGTTTTGCACCGCGCGCGCCACTTCGGCCGGCAGTTGGCGTTCGATCTGCCTGACCGCGGCCCGGCCTTCCTGCTCCGCGATAGTCGGGCTTGATGTGTACCGGTCGAGGAATGGGGCCAGTTCGGAGAACCCGGCCCGGCAGGCCCGGAGGAAATCGGCAATCAGGCCGATAGTCGGGTTCCTGATTCGGGCGAGTTCGAGGTTGCCGACGATTGTATGACCGCCTTTGCCGTGCCGGCCCATCAATCCGGCCAGTTCCTGCTGGGTCAGACCGGCCCGCACCCGGAACTCGCGCAGCTTCCGGCCCAGTTCCGGGGTCAGAGAGAAACGGTCCTGCTGTTTCGCCATGCGGTTGCTCCTGTTCGGCCAATGATACAAAGATTTATCATTGACCGCAAGCGGAAAACACGGCTAAGAAACGGTCCGGCAAGCAGATACGCATTGTCTGGCGAATTACCCTCCCCGGCCCCCTGAATAGTTGTCCAAATACTTGTCCGGAGACTTGCTGCAGCAGTTGCCGGAAGAGTTTGTAGATGAGTTGCTGCAGCAGTTGTACGAAGACTTATCAGAAGAGTTGCAGGATGACTTGCCGGAAGAGTTGTCAGAAGACTTGGAAGAAGTGTTGCTGCGGTACTTGTCCAAAGACTTGCTGGGAGACTTGTCAGAAGACTCGTCCGGAGACTTCTCGAAAGACTTGCCGGATGAGTTCAAGCAGGTGTTGTCAGAACAGTTCTCAAAGGAGTTGCCCGAAGATTTGCTTCAGCACTCATGGCCATTTGGTTTTGTCCATCAGTTTCATCAGGTTGGGTCTCCGTTTGTTCTTTGTCCGCACTTCGGCCAGGTAGGTCCTGAATTCGTCCCGCTTGCCCATCCGTTTCATCAGACGCCCGATATTGCGCAGTGCATCGACCGCCTGCTCGTACCTTGCATTGTTAGCATACCCGAGTAACTCCTTGACTTCTTGCCTGTAAACGCCGACCGCGTCTTCGGGATGCTCTTTTTCGCGCCGGCCGGCGAGTTGAAGCAGGAGCGTATCCGCGCAGCCATGAGCCTGAGCTTCGCGCCACGCCGCTTCGAAATCGCCTTCCCAGATGAAGACTTCAACCAGCACGGAGCCGTCTTCGCGCGGCTCCCAGTGCTGGCGTTTCGGCCTTTTCTTGCGCTGCGCGGTTTCAATCCGCTCGCGGAGCAGGGCAATTGCTTCTTCGCGCCACACCGGCCACTGGTCGATCCGGTTCGCGTACTTGTGCAGCCGCTGATACGTATCGAGGCGCGGGTGGTCACTGAACCCGGCCCAGATGAGGTTCATCGTGTCGTTTGGCCGGTCGCGGGAAAGGTACTCGTCGGCCAGGAATTCGTACAATTCCGGAGGAGGATGGTCCGGGAACTTCTTCCTGCCTTTCTCGGCCCATTTCAGCGCATCGTCGTCCCGACCTGCTTCCTTGTAGATTCGGGCGATTTCGAGGTAGCGGTGGGAATAGGAAAGGTCCCTGGCTTTGACCATGACCAGCTTGTCGATGTCACCCGACTGCTCGGCCAGGCTTTCCATTATCCCGGTGATATTGGAAACATGCGATCTCATTTCATAGTCGTCCGAGTCGGGTTTGGCTTCGGGAAGCCGGGTCCATTCTTTCCAGGCCAGGCGCTGGTATTCTGCCAGCCCTTCGGGTCCGAATACGTCGGCATACGTTCTATCCGCATTCCCGAACAGTTCCCATTCGGAGTTGAACCTCAGTTTGAACAGTTGGCGGGCCAGGGCTTTGGGCTCAGGCCGGGCTTTCCGGCAGGCAGCAAGATGCAATTCGTGCAGTTCCGCGAAGATTCCGCCGACGCCGCCGTCCGAGTCGTCAACCTGACCGAGCGCTTTCTCAATCCGGCGGAGCGCATGTTCGGCCAGTTCCACTGCCGCGGTCGCCTGGCCGTTTGCCAGCACGTCCCTGATTGTGTCAACGACAATCTCGGCCCGGCATACGTAATCCCCGGCTCTGCGCCAGTGGACGTATCCGTGGGTTTGGGTTGCTCGGGTTATCGCTTTGCGCAGGTACCCGGTATCCGGCGCGCCGCCGCGGCTCTTCGCGGCCAGCATCAGGAAACGCTCATGCAGGTTATCGTCTTTCTGCACCTGGTCCATGAGTAGTTCCATCAACTGGTCCTTGTCCCGAGTCTTGAGGTATTCCCGGATGTCGCGTGTAGTCGGCTCGGCAATCGGCACGGGATTGGTTCTTTCCGCGGGCCGGTCGCCTTTGCGTCGTGCCAGCCATTCCAGCCCGACCGCGACGCAGTGCTTGCAGAACTTGCCTTCATTCCCGACCGGACAATCGCAGGCGGCGTCGAACCGCCCGTCCCGTACCTGGAGCATCACGTGGTACTCGTCAGTGCCCTGAATCCTGGCTCTGATAACCCCGTTTTGCTCAGACAGGTTTTCAACCCGGTTATCGCGGAAATACGCCTCCCCGCGCTCAAAAGAGAAACGCCAGGCTTTGCTCCGCAGCTTGGTCCGGGTCAGGACTGCTGCCAGCGGATTGGATTCAGTTGAAGACCGTTTCTTGCGAGCCATGCCCAAATCTACCGTACCAGACCGCAGCGGTCAACCGGCAAACCGATGCGCGGTCAGGGACTAGATCTGCTCTTCGTCGAAGAACAGGTTGACGTACTGGATGCCGGGGGTTCGATTCAGGTCCCTGATCAGGTTCTGGCCCTGGTCTTTGTGCTTGAGCCGGACGTAGTAGGAGAGCTCGATCAGGTCCTTGTCGCCGAGGGACCGGACGTTGATTATCGAGAGCTTCTTGCAGTGCCCGTCGAGGATGGCCTGGTAGGGTGGAACTTTGTCGTCGCCCGGTCGGAAATTGAACTGGAGCAGGTAGTCGTCGCGGTGAGGAACCGCCAGCTTTGACTTCGAGAAGAGGAAGATGACCAGCCCGATGAACAGGGTTCCGGTCAGGGCAATCGTGTAGAACCCGACCCCAGCCGCCATCCCGACGGCGAGCGCGAAGAAGACATAGACGATGTCCAGCGTGTTCTTGACCGCGTGGCGGAAGCGGACGACCGACATCGCCCCGACCAGCCCGAACGCGCGCGCCAGGTTGCTGCCGATTACCATGATGACGACCGCGGTAATCATCGACAGGAGTACGAGCGTGCTGGTGTACGTAACCGAATATCCGGGGCCGCGATAGGTACGGCGATAGAGCCATGATATCACGTACCCGCAGATGAACGCTACCGCCAGCTTGGCAACGACCTGCGGTCCGGTGACCGGAAGCAGGTGGAGGTCCTGAACGATTCCCTTGAGTATGTCCATGTCATCTCTCCCTTGTCAGTTTGGGGCCGGGCGAAACCGCTGACCACCAACCGCTGACCGCTGAGTCCGGAGTACCGCTCGGCCCGCGGCGTCGGGGAACTCGACCGTGTGCGCCACGCCCCGGAGGAACTTGTTCGCAACCCGGTGGGCGTCGATGCAGATGGCGTACTTGGAGACGGCTAGGCGCTTCAGGTCGAATCGGGCCACGAGTGTTCTGATCCAGCGCGGCAGGCCCCGGTGGAACTTGACTTCGAAGACGAAGTGACCGGGCATGGCGTACCTCGCATCCCGGTCCACATAGAGCGAGTCGAGCGTGGGGTAGAGCCGGCCGCGGACGCTCTTGTCAAAGGTGATGCGCAGGCTGGGGTCGAACCGGCTGTAGAACGCCTCCCGTTCGTAGGCGACGAGGACGGTCGGCAGCATCTTCCGGCGGTAGTAGTTGTACAGGAAGCGGTGGGCGGCTTCGGTTTCCGCCGAGCCTTCCTCGAATGGAATCCCGCCGGGGTCCGGTCCGTAGCCGGAGAAGACTTCTTCAATCCGGCTCCATTTGACCGGTGCCCGGCTTTTGTCGATGAAGTTCTCCTGCTTGCGCTTGATTTCAAGAAACACGATACTGTTCTCATCGGGTGTGTTGTAGCCGCGAATGCGGAGTTTCTTCTTCAGCCGGAAGCCTTCGAGTTTCTCTTCGTAGCAACCGAAGCGCCGTGTGTCGTAGTAGATGCTCCGGACGGTGTACTGTTTGTCCGGGCGGCTCGCCGAGAACGCGTCGAGGAAAACCCAAGGCCGGAGCGCGGCGCGGATGTCGTCGAGTTGCGCTTTGGGGACCAGGTACTTGTACTCCAGCCGGCGCATCGTCTTGTAGATGGCCTGGCTGGCTACGGTGACAGCGCGAGGCGGTCCGGCCATCGGCTAGCGCACCAGGGTGAGCTTTGCGGTCAACTCACGGTTCCGCGTCGTGGCGTCGGTTGACCGGATTCTGAGCCGGGCGAAGTAGATGCCTTCGGCCAGGTGTTGGGCCGGGAATCGCGCCCGGTGTATTCCGGGTTCCTGCTCGCCGGTTGCCAGGGTTGCGACCAGCCTGCCCGCGGCGTCGTGCACTTCCAGACAAACTTGACTCCTTGCGGACAGGTGGTAGGTGATAGTCGTCGAGCGGCGGAACGGGTTGGGGCAGCCGGTGAGCATCTCTCCCGGGATTCCGGCTACCGGGCGTGGTTCTTGGATTCCGGTGCAGGCGTACCTGATGGTCACGTAGTCGGCGCCGGTGCCCGAGCCCGCGCTGCTGCCGGTGACGTAGACGCTGCCGTCCCCGTCAACTGCGATTGCCCGGGCTGCGTCGTACCCGCCGGCCGGGCCGTCGTATCGTGCTGCCCACTGCTGCGAGCCGGTGGCGTCGTACTTGACGGTGGCGCAGTCGCTGCTGCCGGTGCCGGTGCCCGCGCTGCCACCGGTCACGTAGACATTGCCGTCACCGTCGGCCGCGGCCGCCCGGGCTTCGTCATACCCGTCGGCCGGGCCATTGTATCTTGCCGTCCATTGCCGGGAGCCGGCGGCGTTGTATTTCACAGTTACGTAATCACAGTCGGTGAGCGTGTCCTGGCTGTATCCGGTGACGCAGATATCGCCGTTGTCGCTGACTGCGATTGCATTCGCCCAGTCGGTGCCGTTCGCCGGGCCGTCATACCTTGCTGTCCACTGCGAATCGCCGGAAGGGTTGTACTTGATGGTCGCGTAGTCCCAGCCGGTGCCAAGGCCGGTGCTGCCGCCGGTCACGTAGACGTTGCCGTCGGTGTCGATGCCGATTGCTTTGGCTTCATCATGGTCATCGGCCGGACCGTTGTATCCTGCCACCCACTGTTCGACCCCGGCGGAGTTGTACTTGATGGTCAGGTAATCCCAGGTGCAGATGTAGGGGTTGCCGCTGCTGCCGGTGACGTAGACGTTTCCGCTGCTGTCGAGCGCAATCGCACTCGCGTAGTCCTCATCAATGGTTGACCAGGTCCGGACCCACTGCTCGGTGCCCGCAGCGTCGTACTTCACGGTTGTGAAATCCCAGAATGTGGTGTCGCCGGTGCGATACCCGGTGACGTAGGCGTTGCCGCCGGGATCAACCGCAATCGCGAACGCGCAGTCGTTGCCGCCGGCCGGACCGGCATACCTTCGTACCCACTGCGTGTCGCCGGTCGGACCGTACTTGATCGTCGCGAAGTCGGTGTAGAAGCCCGCATCCGCGCTGCCGCCGGTAACGTAGACGCAGCCTCCGTGAGTTGCGATAGCTTTCGCTTCGTCGCTGCCGCCGGCCGGACCGTCGTATCTTGCCGCCCACTGTTCGACGCCGGTGGAGTCGTACTTCACGGTTGCGTAGTCGTTGCCGGTGCCCGAGCCCCAGCTCGTCCCGGTGACGTAGACATTGCCCGATTCATCGACGGCAATTGCTTCCGGCTCGTCGAAGTCATCGGCCGGGCCGTTGTACCTGGCGGTCCAGACCTGGCCCGGGCTCAGTGCCGGCAGCAGCAGCAAGACGACAAGAATGACTGTTCTGGTCATTTCTTTTCCTTCCTATTGCGTCAGCACGAGCTTTTCTGTTTCCATCCGGGCCGGAGAGCGGACCAGGAGCCGGGCGAAATAGATGCCGGCAGGTAGCGTCGCGGTATCAGTCGAACCCCGGGCGTGCAATTCCGCTTCATGGGTTCCGGGTCCTTTGACGCAGTTGGCAATGGTTGCCACGACCCTGCCGCCGGCGTCGTGGATGGTCAATGTGACTTCGCTTGCCGTGGACAGGTGATAGCGTATGCGGGTGGACCGGGCGAACGGGTTGGGGTAGACGTGGTCCAGGCCGCAGGCAACCGGGATCTTGGTCGGTTCCTGCTGGATGCCGAGGTAGTCGGGCCCGTATTTCAGCGCGTTGGTGGTCTGGGAGCCGCAGTTGTACTGCCAGACTACCTGTCCGTCGGAGGTGACTTCGAGCAGGCGGCCGCTCGTGCCCTCGCAGGCGAGCGTGTTCCCGTTCGGGAGCCGGTGCGCGCCGGACAGGTGGTTGGAGTAGAACGTGCCGGGGTCGGAGTAGCTCCACACCGGCTCAGGGGGACCGAACGCGGAGTCGGGCGCGATCTGGTAAAGACCATTGGAATCGACCGGCGGGACTATTTCGTCGACGCTGGAGTAGTCGTTCTCACTCCCGGGCCGGTCCCCGTTGTTGAAGGAGATGATATTGCCCTCGCCCGGCAGGCCGGGGTCGATCCAGTTGACGCCGTGGACCACGAAGAAGTGCTGGTCTTCGGAATCGCCGCGGCCGTAGTTCTGCGGGTTGCCCCACCGGTACAGGATGTCGCCGCCCATGCCGCTGTTCCCGCCCGAATGACCGGCCGCCTCTTCGGTCGTGGTGCTGTGGTCAATGATGAGGATCTCGTGCAGGTGGTGGGAGCTGAACACGATCTGGTCCAGTTCTTCATTGTAGTCAATGGCGTTGGCGTGAATCCAGTCAGCGGACGGAGGGGGCGGGCTTCCTTCTTCGCCCAGGAAGCCGAGGTTGATGTCGATCAGTTCCGGGTGCTCGGCGATGACACCGTGGTTGGGTTTGCCCGGGTCCACGTCCTGGATCAGGTGGTCCCATGCATACCATTCCCAGATCAGGCTGTCGGTTTCAGGGTCGTACTCCACGATTTCGGTCGGCCACATCTCGTCGTAGATGCTCACCCGGCCCATGGCTACGGCTTCGGCCCGGGTCTTGCGCTGCCAGGCAATCAGGAGCACGCTGCCGCCCGGCATCGGCTGGATGTCGTGATGCTGCTGGCGGTTCGCCTCGGAATGCGTGTAGCTCCAGATCGGGTTCCCGGCCCAGTCGACCCTCTCAATCAGGCCGCCGGTGCCGCCGCCCCGCATCGGGGGATTCGGCACCTTGGCCGGGCGGACCAGTGTGCTGTCCTTGAGCAGGTACGGTACGCTTGAGGTCGTATACGAGAACTGCCAGGTGTTGATTGTGCTGCCGCTGTTGGTAATCAGCCGGGACGTCCGGCTGTTCATCGGGTTGTAGAGCGTGTACCCCTCGTACGGCTGGGCGTGTGTTGTCACACACACCAGCAGCAGGAGCAGTCCGGCCGCGACTCCGTATCTCATCGGTCCTCCTGAATCGGCTTGTATTCTCAACATGTCAATCCGTTTCTATCTTGCCAGTACCAGTTTCGTTGTCTGTTTCCAGGTGGTGCCGGTGGACCGCACCAGGAGCCGGGCGAAGTAGATGCCTTCGGCCAGGCCCGGGGTCGCGAACGCGGCCGCGTGGGTTCCCGGGTTGTGCTCGCCGTCCGCGAGCGTGACGACCAGTCGGCCGGTGGCGTCGTAGACCGTGAGGGACACGTGGGCCCGGGCGGGCAGGAGCCAGGAGATGCAGGTCGAGTGGTTGAACGGGTTCGGGGCGACGCGCTCGAACCGGGGGGCGGAGACCGTTTCCGCCGGGCGTTCCGCGACGCCGATGCCGCTGTCGTTCTCGGCGTCGAACGTCGGGGTCATGGGAATGAACGGGCCGGTCCCGTTCGGGTACCGACCGATGCTGATGTCAGGTGTCTGCTGGCCGAATACCACGCGGTCAATCACGGTGCGGTCCGGGGCCGACAGGACCAGCATCTCGCCGGACCCGGACAGCTTGAACCCGGCGTGGAGCCCGGGCTGGCCGAGGTCGTTATCGGCCCAGACGATTACGTATCCGCCCGGAGGGATTGACACGTTCGGGAACGTCCACTTGTCCAGTTCGGTCGAGTCGTCGGTCAGATGATATCCGGAGAGCGATACCGATGCGCCCGAGTTGTTGTGCAGCTCGATCCAGTCGTCGTACTGGCCGTTCGGGTCCGGGGCCGTGGTGTCGTTGATGGCCAGGAACTCGTTGATTGCCACGTCCCCGGATACGGGCAGGACGTGGTATTCGTACTCGGCGCGCAGGGGAGAGAAGGCACCGGCGTCGGCGTTCTCGGCGTAGACGTAGTAGTGAACGTCACCGGCCCGGACCCGGACCGTGACCGCGTATTCACCGTCACCGGCGGCCCCGTCGTTGTGCTCGCCGTCGTCGTGCATCCGGACCTTGTGGAACCGGGTGGCTGTAGTCTGCCGAAAGCCGAGCAGAACCGAGTCCGCGTCGGCCACCACGGCCGAGAACCGGACGTCGGAGTTCGGGGCTACGGTTCCGGGCGTATGGGACACGTCCGAGATTGCGGGCGCGTTTGCCAGGAACTCGGGAAGGCCGGACAGGTACGCGACCCGGGTGTTCATCAACTGGGTCAGCCCGACGATGGCCAGCGGGCCGGAGCCGACCGAGCGGTTGACGTTGTTCAGGAAATCGTTGTACGTGTAGAACTTGTGCGGGTCGGCCTGCACGTGCGTGTCGATGATGTCCTGGAGTTCCGTGGCCCGGTCCGTGTACCAGTTGCTCGTGAACACGTCGTCGATCATGGTCTTCATGTGGGCGACGTACATCCGGCGGAAGCGCGGGTCTGCGAAGACGACGCTGCAGATCGGGTAGTCCGGGTCGGCCGAGTTCAGGAACGGGTCGAGCCGCTGCATCTGGGTCACGCTCAACTGCCCGGAACCGTGCAGGTCCCGGAACCCGCCAAAGGTCTCGTTCAGGTCCCAGATAATCGGGTTGAACCGACCCGAGGCGTCCTTGTACAGGTAGTAGTTCTGGGGCATGTTGATCGGCGCGTCGAGGCTGACCAGCAGGACGTCGAACGCGAGGAACCACAGGTGGCGGTCCAGGTTCAGGACTTCCTCGATTGCGCCCGGGCTGTTGTTGAACGTGTCGAGGAACGCGATCAGTTCGTTCCAGCCCGAGTCCGATTCGAGCTTGTAGTAGTCGAGGTACGGGGCCATATCCGGGCCGTAGTACTTCCAGCCGGCCATCTGCGTGTGCTGCGTCATTTCACCCTTGAACCGGGCGTTTTCGTCGCAGCGGAAATGGGTGCGCATGTAGAGCTTGTCCACGTTCTGGACGCTGGTGTACAAGCCGATAAGGTCGCCGTTGACCGAGACGTCGGCGTAGTTGGCCTTGCTTCCGGGCATGTACTTGCGGGCGATTTCGTAGCTCAGGGCTTCGCGGACGAAGCTCGGGTCTTTGAACACGTTGGCCAGCTTCAGGGTGCCGTATCCGTCGATGAGCTGGTCCTCAATGGTGTAGTCGAGCTTGACGTTGAACGGGTTCTTGACCCGGGTGGGGTTGTACGAGCTGTTGCCTTTGTATCGCACCCCGACGCTGTCGAACCTGGTCCCGTTGATTGTGACCGTGCCGAGGAGGCGTTCCTCGTTGCCTTCGGCGTACAGGCTGTCGAGGATTTCGTCCCAGTTCGGCTCAGCGAAAGCAATCTCAATCGTGTTGACCGTCTCGATGTCGTAGAAACTATGGCCCGGCGCGGTGCTGAACAACACGGCCAGGACCACGGCACTCGACACCAGACCGGCTTTCATCCTTGGCGTTGTCATTGCGAGGAACGGAGTGACGAAGCAATCTTCTGCCACGCCGCAACGGAAGATTGCCACGCTTCGCTCGCAATGACCGGGGCCTGGCGGTTTTGCCTTCTACCTTCTGCATTCTGACTTCTGACTTCTGTTCTCATCTTCGTCCTATTCCGTCTCCCCGACCGAGTCGGTCCGGTCTTCGGCCTGATTCGGGGCGCCCGGGGTCGGGGTCGGAAACGACTGCCAGTCGTCCTGTCCGTCAGGATACCGTCCATGGGAAGTGTCGGTTCGCTGGGGGCCGAAGCTGGTGGTGTCGATGGCGAAGCTGCCCAGGCTGTCGATGTCGAAGAGCCCCAATTGCTCGCCCGAACCCGCACTCAGGTTGAACCCGGCGTGCAGCGGTCCCTCGGACTCTTCGTTGTCGGCCCAGACGAGCAGGAACCCGTGCGCGGAGATGCTGGTGTCCGGGAAGGCCCACTTCGCCGGAGCCGATAGGTTGTCGGTGAGGTACATGCCGGAAAGGCCGATGGCGGTTTCCCCGGCATTGTACAGCTCAATCCAGTCGTCGTAGTCGCCTTCTTCGTCGGCGAGCACTGAGCCGTTGGACGCCAGGAACTCGTTGATGAAGAGGACGCCGGTGAGCGGCGATGCACCGGTTACGTTTGCTGTCCCCGGCGTCGGGACCGGAAGCAGGTGCCAGTCGCTGCCGCCGTCCGGAAGACGGCCGTACGAGATATCCGCCTGCTGCGGGCCATAGCTCAGCGTGTCCACGACGAGAGTGCGGAGGGCGTCGGTGTAGTAAAGCCCGAGGTGCTCGCCGGACCCCGCGTTCAGCCTGAACCCGGCGTGGAGCGGGCCTTCGCCTTCTTCGTTATCGGCCCAGACGAGCAGGTATCCGTGCGCGGGAATCGTGGTGTCCGGCAGCCACCACTTGTTCGGAACCAGCAGGTCGTCGGTCAGGCAGATTCCGTGCAGGTCGATGGCGGTTTCCCCGGCGTTGTACAGTTCAATCCAGTCGTCGTAGTCGCCGTGCTCGTCGGCCAGCCCGGAGTTGTTCGACGCCAGGAACTCGTTGATGAAGAGAATACCCTTGAGCGGGGACTCCCCGTCGGCCGGATTGGCGGTGCACCCGCCGGCAACGGCCAGGACACCCGCGGTGAGCAGTGTTGCCAATCTGCACTTTGCATTCTGCACTCTGCATTTTGACTTCATTCGGCAATATCTCCTGTTCTACAATCTCACCCGGGCCTGGACAATGACCGCCCGGTAGCCCGTCCGTTCCGGCCCGAGGTCGGTCAGCAATCCTGCCAGCAGGTGGACCTTCCGGTGCAGGTGCCAGTCCAGGTTGCAGGTCAGCACCCTCACGTAGTCGTCGGGTTCCTGCAGGTCCGGGTGCAGTTGCTCGTACCTGACACCGGGCTCAAACGCGCCCAGCCGGTAAAAGCCGACCAGTTGCCAGCCGAGCATGGTCATATCCGGGGTGCGGTTCCCGAGCAGCATCTCGCCTTCGATAGTGGTTTTGCCAAGCTCGCACGAGAAGTCCAGCCCGTGCGCGAGCATTGCACTGCCGGTGGCCGAATCGGTGTGCTGGGTCGCGTTGACGCCGATGGACAGGCCCGGAACCGGCGCGACAACTATCCTTTCGGTGAACTGCTTGGCGTTGTCGTAGTCCGCGAATGCGTCGCCCGCGCCGTTGAACACGCCGACCGCGTACCCGACCGGGACCCGCCACGCCAGGTCGCCGGTGGCCATGACCCCGACGTCTCTTCCCAGATACCCGCAGTCCTCGAACACGTCATTCGTTTCCCCGCGCTCGACCAGCGGCAGCCGGGACGCAGGACGGAGTTCCTCCCGGCTGAACGGCATCTTGTGCCGGCCGGCAATCAGCCGGAGCGCCCGACCTGCCCGGTACTCGACGTACACGTCCTTGACCGCGGGGTTGAGTTCGTCGCAGCCCAGTTCCACCGCGCCGAGAACGTTCTCCACCGGCGCGTACCGGAACTTGACCCGGCCCCGCCTGATACTGAAGCCGTGGTTTGGAAACGCGCCCTCGCGGAAGTCGAACTTCCACTGCACGTGGACGTAGCCTCTCACCGAGAGCTTGTCGGGCAGGCTCTTCCTGGTTCCTGCGGCCCAAGCAATGAGCGGCAGGGAAATCAGCAGGGCGGCAACCGCTGTCCGATTGACCTGAACCACCCGATTCACACCTGAGTCCCTTTCATGGTCAGATTCTAGCCTTTCATTCTGTGTTCACAATGCCTGCGCCGGCACGCGACTCGGGGACATAGACACAGGACTCGTCGTTTCCCGGCGGTTGGCGAATCATCTTCCCTGCCGGTGCAACCGCCGTGCCAATGGGTAAGTGTCCGAGAATTCTGTGGTTAGCAATCCGGTATTATACCCATCCCGCCCGGACAAGTCCATGGCTGTCCCTTCCGGTGCAGCCACGGCGCTACCGCTGGATGACGACCTTGCGGACCGCCAGCCGCCATTCCCTCTCCCCTTGCGGGAGAGGGTGAGGGTGAGGGGTCAGGATGAAGTAGACGCCGGGGCTCAGGTGCCGGATGTCGTTGGGGCCGGGAGTGAGGTCAGCGACGTGACGGCCTGTGATGTCGAGCAGGGCGGCGGTCCGTGGCTTGCGGTCACCGGATTGCGGTAGTCGCAGCACCCCACGCACCACGGTCGGCAGACGATCCGCCATTGACCCCGCAGCCCTCGTTGCCTCGCGAACACCTTGGACGAGCGAATCGCGGAGGACAGCGATTTGGGACGCCCCGAAGCAGTTGACATACGTTCGGTTGTCCGTGCTGTTCCAGGCGAAACTCCTCGGGCTGCCCGGCACGCCGACCGACCTCACGACCGAGTTCGTAGTGCCGTCTATAACGTAGACCACGTCGTTTCGGCTATCCGCGCAGTAGACCTTGTTGTTCATTGGGTTGTAGAGCAGCGAGCACGGGGTTGGATGAAATCCGGGAAGCTCTCCACGGGCGATGATAGTATCTGCCTGACCGTCATAAACCGAGACGCAACCATGCCACCATTCCCGGTAGCTCCAGTGCCAAGCACCGTACACCTTGTTGTCTGTGCTGTTGTAGCAGAGGGCCGTCGCGCAGGCCGGTGTCGCGAAGTGAGGGAGTTCAGCCCTGATATAGTCCCCGGCACCATCTATGACAGTGAGGTTGCCGGAGGTGAGGCAGTACACCTTGTTGTCGCGTGGATTGCAGCAGAGCGCAGACGGCGTGCCACTGACAGTGAGCGTCGCTCTTACCGTGTTGGTCGAGCAGTCAATGACAGAGACCGTGTTGTTGCCTGGATTGGCAGCGTAGACCTTGTTGCTCACCGGGTTGTAGCAGACCCTGTTCGTTCTGGGACCGGTCGCCACCTGGGCGACCAATTGGTTCGTTTCCCCGTCAAGCACGGCAACCTTGCCTAGCGTGTAGTCGTGGACGGCGCAATACGCACGGTTGTTCTCACCGCTGTAGCAGATGCCCCGAGGTGGACCACTGACAGCCACGGTGGCTACGACTGAATCGTTCGCGCAGCTTATGGTGACTATGTGCTGTGAACCGCTGACTCCGCAGTGGACCCGGTCATTCACCGAGTTGTAGCACAGCGACAACGGCTGGTCGCCGACCGGTATCGACTTCAGTATCCTGTTGGTTTCTCCGTCGATGACCGTCACGTTGTTGCTGTATTGATTGGCGCAGTATGCCTTGTTGCTGGTCTGGCTCCAGCAGAGGGCAACGGGACCGCCGTTCAGCGTCACGGTCGCGCAGATGCTGTCACCCGTACCATCAATCACCGCTACCGTGTGGTTGTAGTAGTTGACGCAGAACACCGAGTTGCCAAGTGGGCCGAAGCACAATGCGCGGGCTCCGCCGTCAACGGCGATGCGTCTGCGAATCGTGGATGTGGAGCAGTCCACTACCGTGATGTGCCCGACTGGCCATTCCTCATTGGCGCAGTACACACTGCGACTCGCCGGGTTGTAGATGATATCCTTCGGGCCACCCACCAACGGATGGGTAAAAAGCACTCTGCCTTCTTCTGGGTCCACGACCGATACCGTATTGGTACATCCGTTCAGGCTGTAGATTCTGTCGTATAGGGAATCGTAGTAGAGGCACCACGGACCGGAGTAAGGTGGTAGCTGAATCCTCCAGACTATGGTGTCACCTGCTCCGTCTATCGCCACCAAGCTATGTTCGATGTTGCCAGTTCCGCAGTATACGTGGTCGCGGAGCGCATCGTAGCAGATTGTGGGGCCGACGGCTTCGGCGACAGGATTAGCAATGACGCTGTCCGTTCGGCAGTCAATTATGAAGAGACCTGCCCCGCTTGCCTTGTACACCTTGTTGTGTTTGAGACTGTAGTACATGTCGACGTACTCGGCGGTCGGGACGGAAATGGTCTTCACCACAGTGTTTGTCGAGCAATCGATGACCGAAATCCGGTCGTTGCCCCAGTTCGCGCAGTAGACCTTATTTTCCGGGCTCTTCGCGTGTTTGTGTGGGTGATTTCCGGGGTTCCGGCATCGCTTTCTG
>CBDUVZ010000070.1:0-15530 GCA_965370805.1 uncultured bacterium
CAATCAGTTTGTCACGATAGTAGATTCGGAGCCGGCCGTCACCTGAGTCTCTCACGGTCAGGACCTGTCTTATGTGGTGGGCCGGCACCGAATAGCGATTGCCGTGGTAAGAGATGAAACAGTCCTTGGTGGCAATGCGGGACTCGATCCGGGAAGTGTCGTAAGGAACCGCGGGCAAGGGAACGAGGATTTCCTGTTTCAGACGCTCAAACGGCTTCTCTTGGGTCGTGGCATGGATTCTGACATTGGCCACCGAATCGAGCCACACGCCCACGTTGCGGTTCAAGACAGGAATGGTGGTGAGTGGTTCGCCCTGGGAGAAACTCTGGCGGATGTATTTGATGCTGTTCTCGACCTTGCCTTTGGTCTGGGGTCTATAGGGCCGGCATACCTTGGGCTGGAACCCATAGCAGCAAGCAAAGTCCATAAACCGGGGATGGAAGTGGAGTCGGCCGGTCTCGTCCCGAAAGAGCAGCACCTGTTTCATGTTGTCGTAGAGGATTGTCCGGGTATGACCGCCGAAGTAGTCGAAGGCATTGGCGTGGCAACGAAGCAGGGTGAGAAGGTCCATGCTCGGGGTAAACTCGGCATAAAGGCAGCGGGAGAAGCCGAGAATCATGGTGAAGCAATAGCAGCGACAGGCCCTGCCGGTAGCGTCGACGCAGTAGAAATAGCCCCAATCCACCTGGGCCTGCTCACCGGGCACGGTTTCAAACCTGAGCCAGGCCTGTGTGCGCAGCTTCTGTTTCAGCGGTCGCACAAAGTCGCGCAGTATCGAAACCTTACCGGCATAGCCCTGCTGTTTGATCTCGCGCAGGAGCTTGACCGCATTAATGACACCATCGGCCAGACGCATCCGCAAGTACTCCTTGAACGGGTCCAGTTTGGAGCCGCGTTTGACTGAAGGGTAGGAAAGTGGTTTCTCGGCCCGTAGCGCCTTGCGTACGGTCCTGCGGTCGATACCGAGCCGTCGAGCGACTTCACTCTTTGAGCAACCTTCCTTACGAAGCATTCTGGCTTGCAGCCAGAGGTCGGGCTTGATCATGTGGGCCTCCTTTAACGGAGGCATCATAACCGAACTTCGGTCTTTCAGCTCGTCCACAACCTCACTCCTTTCGGTCAGAAGTGGGGATTTTTAGATCGGTGATTCTGGGGATTTTTCAATCGGTGCTAACAGTACTTCGTCTTTGGCCCTTTGACTCTCGATTCCTCCTCATGCCCTGGTCGTTTCCCATCCCTTCATAGTATGAGACGTCATGACCCGCTGTTTTCTTGCAGTTCGGCTCCGATTTTGCCGCCCCGGGGGCAGCAAACTGCCGCCCCCTGAGTAGTCCTCCCATACGTCCCCCGATACGTCTACCAGTACGCCCGGTCATACGCCCCCCGATACGCCTACCGGTACGTCCCCTGATATGCCCCCTGATGCGCCTACCGATACGTCCCCCGATGCGCCCCCTGATGCGCCTACCGATACGTCCGGTCATGCGCCCCCTGATGCGTTCCCCGATACGCCTACCGATACGCCCCCTGATACGTCCCCCAATACGCCCCCCGATACGCCCCCCAAGGCGTCCGGTCATACGTCCCCCGATACGTCCCACCCGGGGTCCCGACTTGCTCCTCGATCTGTCTGCCCGATTCCGCCCGGTCGCGAAGCGGGAGGGGGTACTGCTTTCCCCGAGCGGCCGGGGTGGCAGTTGCGGGGGCGGTTGTCGGAGCGACTCGGCGGACGGCAGTCCGGGCGGCCCTGGACAGGCCCGGGACAAGGGCTGCCTGAGCACCCCGGGCAGCGGCGGCCGGTGGGGCCGCGGAAGTGCCCCGGCAGATTGCTTTCCGAACGGCCCGGGCAGGACCGGTGAGGGCGGCACGAGGGACTATCCGGGGGGCTACCCCGGGGGCGCAGGAGGGGGGAAATTCAGAATCCGGGTAACAAGTGACAGGTGCATGACTTAGCCGGACAATTGGCGTCGCGGCTTCCGATAACATATGTTATCATCGGGTCGAAGGAAATCCCGGTATGAAACACATCATCACGACGTTCTTCTTCCCGACGAGTTGGACACGCGGCTACCCGAGTTGCGCGGGCGGGTCGGGCTGAGCCTGGAGGAGCTGGCACCTTGCCGCCGGCCGGGCTTGCCGTGCTTGACAACATCCGCAGTTTCAATATGCTATGTAGTCACATCCATGTGCAAACTGATACTACTGACTGTACTTTTTCTCTCCGTCGGGTCGTCTGCCCGGACGGAGACGGACGGGACGGCTGCTCGTCCCACGTGGAACCCGGAGAAAACCGTACTGGCCTTCGTCGCCCAGGAGATGTTCTCCGACGAGACACTGGAGGGCATCAGGCGTAAGCTGGGATATGCCGGGTATCGGATGCAGGTCGCCGCTCCGGATTCCACGGTCGCGGTCGGAATGGACCGGACCGTAATCAAACCGAACCTGACCCTCGCCGAAGTCGAATCGGAGGATTTCGCCGCCCTGGTGCTCATCAACGGCTCGGGCATCGTGCTGCACTGGGACGACTCGCTGCTCCATGCCAGGTGCCGGGATTTCATCGAAACGGACAAACTCGTAGCCGCAATCGGCATTGCTCCAATCTGTCTTGCCCGCGCCGGCGCGCTTGCCGGCTACAAGGCGACGGTGTTTCCGGACCATGCCGCGGTCCGGGAACTGACTGAGAACGGTGCCCGCTTCGTACCGAACCCGATCGTCGAGGACCGCAGCATCCTGACCGCATCCGAAGCTCAATACGTCCGGGCGTTCGGAAAGGCGCTGGTCGCCTGGCTGGAGCGCAGATAGCGGGATGCGTGCGGTGCTGCAGCGGGTCCGGAAAGCGAAGGTCGCTGTTGACGAGAAGCCGGTTGCCGAAATCGGGCCCGGGTTTCTCGTCCTGCTGGGCGTCGGCCGGTCGGACAACGAAACGACCTGCCGGAACCTGGCGTCCCGGACGGCACGGTTGAGGATATTCGACGACGAGAACGGCAGGATGAATCTCTCGTTGCTGGACACGAACGGTGCAGCCCTGGTGGTTTCCCAGTTCACGCTCTACGCCGACACGAGCAAAGGCCTGCGGCCTTCGTTCACCGATGCCTGCGAGCCGGACCGGGCCCGGGAGCTGTACGAGCGGTTTGCCTCCGAATTGGGCTACATGGGTGTCACGACCCGAACCGGGCAGTTCGGTGCCAGGATGCAGGTGAGCCTGGTCAACGACGGTCCGGTCACCCTTGTCCTGGAGGAACCCGGGCTCAGCGACGCGGAAAGGAAGAACTGAGAATGATCAAGAGCATGACCGGAGTCGGCCGGGCCGAAGCGGTGCTGTCGCCGTGGCACAGCACTATCGTCGTTGACATCCGGTCGGTGAACCACAAGTACGTCGAACTGGCACCCCGGCTGCCCAGTGTACTTGCCGGCCGTGAGAACGATATCCGCGACATAGTCCGCCGCCGCATCCGTAGGGGCTACGTCCAGATTCACATCACCCTGGACGAGAACGCGGACGCACCCGCCCTGGCGCTTGACCACCGGAAGGTGAGCGACTACCTGAAGCTTGTCCGCGAGCTCCAGCGGAAGTACAAAGTGCCCGGTCAACTGGACGTCAATACGGTCCTGGCCCATCCCGGCGTTATCTCCGCCGGGAAGTCGAAGCAGAACGAGACCCGGCTCTGGCGCCAGTGCCGCCGGACAATCAACCAGGCCCTTGCCCGGCTGGTCAAAATGAAGCAGGCCGAGGGTGCCAACCTGGTGAAGGACCTGCGCAAGCGCGTGGCCAGAATCCAGCGGGCGGTACGCCGGATTGAGGAACGGGTGCCGAAGCGCCTCAAGGAACGGCGCATGAACCTGCTAGCCCAGATGAAAGACCTCGGCGTTGAGGCCGACCCCAGGCGCATCCTTGAGGAAGTGGCGTTCATCACCGAGAAAGTGGACATCCACGAGGAGTGCGTCCGTCTGAAGAGCCACTGCAGCATGTTCCTCAAGGCGCTCGGGACGTCCACGACCTCAGGCAAGAAGCTGGACTTCATCGCCCAGGAGATGCTGCGTGAGACCGATACCCTGGCAGCCAAAGCGCGCGACATGGTCATCTCCCGCCGCGCCATCGAAATCAAGGGAGAAATCGAGAAGTTGAAGGAACAGGTCAGGAATGTCGAATAAGCACAAACCTTTCCTCGTGGTCGTCTCGTCGCCTTCGGGAGCGGGCAAGACGTCAATCTGCCGGGAAGTAGTCCGCCGGGACAGGAACCTGGCGTACTCGGTCTCGGCCACGACGCGACCGCGGCGCAAGGGTGAAACCGACGGCCGTCACTACCTGTTCCTGACCGAAAAGCAGTTCCGTACCCGCCTGGCGAGGAAGGGATTCCTCGAACATGCGCGGGTCTATGGTCATTATTACGGCACCCCGAGAAGCCCGGTGCTGCGCCGTCTCAAGACCGGCAGGGATGTCATCGCCGACCTCGACATCCAGGGCATGCGTTCCTGCCGGAAGGCACTGCGCAACACCGTCTCCATTTTCGTCACCGCCCCGAACCGGCGCGAACTGGCCCGCCGCCTGAAGAGCCGCGGCACCGACTCCGCCGGCGTGGTCGCGCGGCGGCAGGCGGCAATGAAAGCGGAACTCGACGCCATGCCGGAGTTTGATTACCTGGTCGTCAACGACCGCCTGACCGAAGCAGTCAACAGCGTGCTCGCCATAATCAGGACCGAGCGGCTCCGCACCGACCGACTGCCTCCGGCCGGGAAAAAGCCAAAGGAGCGTTCCGGATGAAGTACAATTCACTCGAGGAAATCTACAAGAAGTATCCCAACAAGTACCAGGCGCTCAATATCGCGGCTCTCGAAGCCCGCCGCGTGATTGACGGACTCCACAAGGGTGAAATCCAGCTTGCTGAGAATATCGTCGACCATTCACTGAAGCTGTTGCTTGCCGGGGAAATCAAGTACGAGAAACTGACCGAAGCGGAAATGGAAACGCTGACCCGCGAAGGATACGGCTCCTCCGGCTACGGTCGACCGTAACCCGCCAGTCACCGGCAGACACCGCCCATGATCGCTCCCGGTTCTGCAGGACACAAGAAACGTCGCGGCACGACTGAAGTGCTGCTCGGCGTGACCGGGAGCATCGCCGCCTACAAGTCGCTCGAACTGGTCCGGCTCTTCCGTAAAGCCGGTTGGAGCGTAACAGTAGTAATGACCCGCCACGCCGCCAGGCTTGTCGGCCCGGAGTCCTTCGCGGCTCTATCCGGCCGGCCGGTAGCACTCGAACTCTTCCCCCGGCACCGACCTGTCGTTGATGGAACCCGCATCGAACACGTCGGCCTGGCCGCCGGCGCCGACCTGATCGTAGTTGCGCCGGCAACCGCCAATCTGCTCGGCAAACTTGCCGGCGGCATCGCCGACGACCTGCTCTCGACCCTGCTCCTGGCGGTGCCCGAAGCCACACTGAAAGCCGGCCGCGTCATCCTTGCCCCGGCGATGAACGCGAACATGTGGAGTCACCCGTCGGTGCGGAAAAACACCGCCCGGCTCCTCGACCTGGGCTGCACGGTCGTCGGACCACAGACCGGCGGGCTGGCTTGCGGCGACCAGGGTCCGGGCCGGCTGGCCGACCCGGCAACCATCTTCCACGCCTGCCGTGCGGCACTCGACAAGAACCCGCTTCCCGACCTCTCCGGCACCCGCGTGCTGGTGAGTACCGGCCGGACCGAAGAGCCACTCGACCCGGTGCGGGTCATCACCAACCGGTCGAGCGGTCTGACCGGCATCGAAATAGCCCGTGCGTTCGCCGCGGCCCGGGCATCGGTGCATCTGATCAGCGGCCCGACGTCCGTCGCCCTGCCTGCGGGCATCAGGACGACGCGGGTGCGCACCGCCGACCGGATGCAGCAGGCAATACTCGACGCACTGACGGATACCGACGTCTTGGTGATGTGCGCGGCCGTTGCGGACTACCGCCCGGCCGGCACCCGGAAGACCAAACGCCGCCAGACCACACTCACCCTTGAACTGGAGCGGACTCCTGATATCCTGAAACAGGTGAGCAAGGCAAAACACAACGCACTCGTTATCGGCTTCTCGCACGACCCGTCGCTCACGGTCGCCCGCGCGAAGCTGCTGTCGAAGAAACTCGACCTGATTGTCGCCAACCCCTTCGCCACCGCGGACAGCGACACAATCAGGCCCACACTCGTTTTCCCGGGACGCAGGTCGAAGAAGCTGCCCGAGATGCCGAAAGCGGACTTCGCCTGCCGGCTGGTGGCCGAGACCGCGGGGTTGTTGAGTGTGAAGCCCGGACAGAACAATGACTGATCCGTCGGAAGCTGCGGCCCGGAAGCCACCCCAGGCGCTGGAAGCCGAAGCGGCCGTCCTGGGCGCGATGCTCCTCGATCCGGACGCCATCGCCAAAGTCATCCAGCAACTCGGGACAAACGCCGACCACTTCTATCTCCAATCCCATCGCAAAGTCTACCAGGCGATCCTCAACGTCTTCAACCAGAACGTCCCCGCCGATGTGGTCACCGTCGGCGCCGAACTCAAACTGATGAAGGAACTGGAACCGATCGGTGGCACCCCGTTCCTCTCCGGCCTGCTGGAAACCGTCCTGACCACCGCTCATTGCGCGGAGCACGCGAAACTGGTGCTCGACAAATCGGTCCAGCGTCAACTGATCCAAGTCGCCACTGAAATCGTCCAGAAGGGCTACGACGAAGGACGCCGCGCCGAGGAAATGCTCGACGAAGCGGAACAGGGAATATTCGACATCCGCCAGGCCAGAACCCGCAAGGACCTCGTCGCCATCAAAGACCTGCTCATACCCGAAATGGAGCGGATTGAGAAAGCCCAGGAGCACAAAAGGCTGGTGACCGGAGTCGAAACCGGCTTTCACGACCTGGACGAGAAGACCTCCGGGCTCCAGTCGGGCGATCTCATCATCGTAGCGGGAAGACCGTCGATGGGCAAGACCGCCCTTGCCCTGAACATCGCGGCGAACGCCGGCGCCAGGCACAAAATCCCGGTGGCCCTGTTCAGCCTGGAAATGGCCAACGAAGCGCTCACCACGCGGATCCTCTGTTCCGAAGCCGGTGTTTCGATGAAAAAGGTGCGGCGGGGAATGATATCCCGGGGGGAGAAGTCGCAACTGGTCGCCGCGCTCGGTCCGCTCTCCGAAGCCCGGATATTCATCGACGACTCCCCAAGTCTCAATGTACTTGAGATCCGTGCCCGCGCCCGCCGGTTGAGCGCCGAAATGCCGCTCGGTCTTGTCATTATCGACTACATCCAGTTGATGGAAGCCCATGGCGGCAGCCGCCGCGACCGCAACCGGCAGCAGGAAATCTCCGAGATATCCCGCGCGCTCAAAGCAATGGCCAAAGAACTCAATGTTCCGGTTCTCGCTATCTCCCAGCTTTCGCGTGCTCCAGAAGCACGGCCCGGCCGGCGGCCCCAGATTTCCGACCTGCGGGAATCAGGCGCAATCGAACAGGATGCCGACCTGGTCATCCTGCTGTACCGCGCCAAGTTCTATGCCCGCGAAGACGAGGAGGCCGACGATACCGCCGAAGTCATCATCGGCAAACAGCGCAACGGACCGCTCGGAGTCGTCAAGCTCACCTTCCGCGACGAATGCATGCGGTTCGAGAACCCGTACCTGCGGGAGATATCGGAGCCGTCGGAGGAAAAAACCGGAGAGGACGACTTCCTTCCCGAGTAGATGAAGAACACCACCTTTGTCTGCCAGAACTGCGGTTCCGAATCCGCCCGCTGGGTCGGCCACTGCCCCGGCTGCGGCGAATGGAACACGATGGTCGAGGAACAGCGGGCAACGAAGAGAATCACCCGCAATCAACGGGTGACAGTAGCCGGTCCGAGCCGACCGGTGAGGCTCAGCGACGTCGAGCCCCAGAAGGACCGCCGGCAGCCGACCGGCTGCGCGGAGCTGGACCGCGTGCTCGGAGGCGGGCTGGTACGCGGGTCCCTGCTGCTGCTCGGCGGCGAACCCGGCATCGGCAAGTCCACCCTCACCCTCCAGATCTGCGGTCAACTGGCGGCAGCCGGCACGACCGTGCTCTACGTGAGCGGCGAGGAGTCGGCGGAGCAGATCCGGCTGCGGGCCGAACGCCTCGAAGTGACCGCCGACCGGATTCATCTCCTCTGCGCCGTCGAACTCGATGACATCGTCGAAGCCGCGGCTGAAATCGAGCCCGGCCTGCTGGTCGTCGATTCGATCCAGACGGTATTCCGTTCCAGCCTCACCAGCGCACCGGGCAGCGTTTCCCAGGTGAGAGAATGCACCGCGGAACTGCTCCGCCTGGCCAAAGCCCGAGCCATCACAACCGTCCTCATCGGTCATGTCACCAAACACGGCTCGATTGCCGGGCCGCGCACCCTGGAGCACATGGTCGATGCCGTCCTGTACTTCGAAGGCGAGCGGTTCCACCAGTACCGGATTATCCGGGCCGTCAAGAACCGGTACGGCTCCACTGACGAAATCGGGGTATTCGAGATGGCCGACACCGGCCTGATCGAAGTGGACAACCCGTCCCGGTTCTTCCTGTCCGAACGCCGGCCCGACGTATCCGGCTCCGCGGTAGCCGCTACCGTGGAAGGAACCCGCCCGCTGCTCGTGGAAATCCAGGCGCTGGCCGCCACTACCGCCTACGCGATTCCCCAGCGCGTAGCAACCGGGTTCGACGCCAGGAGACTCAACATGCTCCTCTGCGTTCTCGAACGCCGCGCGGGCGTGAACACCGCGGGCCAGGACGTCTTCCTCAATATCGCCGGCGGCCTGAAAGTCCAGGAGCCGGCCGCCGACCTCGCGGTCCTTGCTGCACTCGCATCATCGGTCCGCAACATACCGGTGCCGCCCGACGCCGTCCTGATGGGGGAAGTCGGCCTGGGCGGCGAAGTTCGTTCCGTTACCCGCGCCGAGACGCGTCTCAACGAGGCGGCCCGGCTCGGGTTCAAGAAAGCGATTATGCCCCGGCGCAACATGGCAGGCAGGATGAAGCCATGCGCCGGGATCAAGACCTTTGCGGTTGAGTCGGTCCGGCAGGCGCTGGAACTGATGGGGGAATCGTGAAGCCGCCGACTCACGCAACCAACGGAGGATTGAATGCTCTTCGGAAAAAGCAAGACTTATGTCATGGACTACGAAACCCTGGCCGATCCCAGGGTCGCTCAGTTCATGGAATTCGGCCTAGTGTCGGGGAAACTCCTTCTGCCCGAGCCGCCGAACGACCCGTCGGCCCGCGAGGACCATCGAGTCCGTCGGGCTCAGGAGGCGATTGAGAAACTCAGGCACGTCCGAGGCCTGTCAGTCAAACTCGACCGCAAACTGCTCCAGCGCGATTCGCTGATTGCAGTACTGCGCAAGCAGAAAGCCACCCTCATCACGGTGAACCCGGAACTGAAAACGGCGTGCGACGGCCTGCCCGTGGTTACCACTTCCGACATCTACAGCGTCTTCAAACCGCTCTACCTGCCCGGTGCCGAACTCAGAGTCAGAGTGACCAAACGCGGCAAGGAGAAAGACGAAGGCATCGGCTACCTCGAAGGTGGAGTGAAAGTGGTAATCGAAAACGGGGCACGGGCGATGGACCGGGAGCTTGAAGTCGTAGTCCAGGGCGCGCTCGAAACCGATGTCGGTCGGGTGGTATTCGCCAGGCCGAAATTCACTGACATCAAGTAACCTCGCACCGTACCGGCCGGAACCGACCGTGGACTGCCTCGTAGCCGGGCCGAACGCGAACTCAACCGGCGTCCACGCTACCCCGACCCGCTGGAGGAAACCAGGGCCTTCACCAACTGGTACCGGCAGCAGCAGGCTTGACCCCGGCGCATCCCGGTCATAGAATGGAGTGTGAGGAACGTCATTCTGGCCTGCCTGGCGGTCGCCCTCGCGGCCGGTCTGCTGGTGTGCAAGGACCCGCTCAGCTTCCAGCCCGGCGACCCGAGCATGCCCGACCCGCCCGGCCCGCCGGTCCCGGTCTACCCGCCTGACGGCGAGAACACCGGGGACTACGGCTACCCGCAGGATGTCGCTTTCCAATGGGGCAAAGTCAACGGTGCCATCTTCTACCAGGTTGAAGTGTACACCGAGTCGATTCCCGAGCTGCCGAATCTCCACACCATTGCCGATGGAGTCACTACAACGACGGTGACAGTCAGGTTCGGCCGGTACGGGTTCTACTACTGGCGCGTCCGGGCCGGCAGCCACCGCTGGAACTGGTACACCGACTGGTCCGAACTCAACCGGTTCGTCCTGCCGAATCCCGCCCGCTAGCAGCCGGACCGTCACTTCCAGGACAGTTCCCGCCGCTGCCAGCCGCCGCGGTAGTACCAGAAGCCAAGCAGCACCGCTTCCACCAGGATGGAAGCCCCGATTGCGACCCAGACACCAGTGAGCCCGAACCCGGTCAGTGCGACCAGAGCCCAGGCCACGGGAATCTTCACCGCCCAGTTCGCTATCAGCGCCGCCACCATCGGCGGCCGGGTATCGCCGGCCCCGCGTTGAGCTCCGGCCCAGGCGAACGTCGCCGCGCCGATAACCAGAACCGGCACGAGCACCCTGAGATACCCGGTCCCGACACTGACCACCTCGGGATTGCTGCTGAAAATGCTCACCAACTGCGGCGCGAACGCAAACAGCAGCGGCACGAACCCGAGCTGCAGCAGCAAACCGGCCAGCGTCACCCTCCGGGTCACCTGCACTGCCGAATCAGGCTTGCCGAGTCCCAGGCTCTGTCCAACCAGGGTCTCCACCGCGGACCCCAGCCCGCCCAGGTAGATGAACATCACTTCGAGAATCCTCAGTCCGATACCGAAAGCCGCGGTCGCCGCGGTTCCGAATCCGGTCACGATTCCGAACATGACCATCCCGGTCACCGGCCGCGTGATACCGTGCAGTCCTGCCGGGATTCCGATCCGAAGTGCGGTCTTCATGGTCCGGGCACTCAGCGGGCCGCGGAGCGCAACCAGCCTGCGGCGATGCATCACGACCGCAATCGCCGCCAGCCAGACTCCATGACTGGCCGCCGTGGCCAGGGCCGCTCCGAGCAACCCGAGCCGCGGCATTCCGAACCAACCGAAGATCAGTATCGGGTCAAGCACCATATTGAGGAGATTGGATGCCAGGACGATGAACATCGGCGTCCGAGTATCGCCGAGCGCCTGGAACAGCGAATACACCACCATCCCGCTGAAGAATGCGGGCATGTAGGCGAAAACCACCACAAGGTAGGGCCTGCCCGCGGCCACCACATCGGGCGCGGCCCGGAACAGACTCAGCACCCGGCCTGACAGCAGCATGCCTGCAATCGCCACAACCACCGAAAACAGAACCGATAGCAGAAGCACATGCCTGAAGCTCTCCCCGATTCCCTCCCGGTCGCCTCTGCCCGCGGCGCGCGCCGCCATTGCCAGCACGGCAACGCTGAACACCTGCCCCAGCGCAAACAGCACACCGAGCACCGAACCACTCAGGGCGACCGCCGCCACTTCGACATGCCCCAGTTTCCCCACCCAGAACATATCCACAACGGTCATCGCGGTGTACAAAGCGTGCATCAGCATGACCGGCCAGGCAACCCGCCAGATGGCCGCGCCGACCCGGTTCTGCTCAATCAGAGCAACTGTCGGCAACTGCTTGCCGGACAAAGTCCCGCCACTCCGGCCGGAACGACTCATCTTCCTGTCGGCCTTGGCAGTTTCCTCATTCTGCACTCTGCATTCTGCACTCTGACTTCCGCCTCGTCCATTTCCTGCTTGGCGGCCTTGGCGATCTTGGCGGTTTCCGCTCTGGTCATTGGTCATTTCCTACCCGGCGGTTTCGTCATTCTCGGAACGCATGAAGCAAGACTATAAACCGAATCCCGGACTGCGCAAAGAAAGCGGCCCGGCCGCAATGGCCGGGCCGCTTCGCTGAAGCCCTCACCTAGTCCATCTTCGTCAGCCTGAAGACTTCATGCCGGGTCGGCGCCGTGCTCACGCCTTCGCCAGGAACCCGACAGAAGTATGTGCCGGGACTGAGAATTCTCCCGGCATTGTCCCGACCGTCCCACTCGAACCGGTATCTCCGGGCCGCACGCGACCCGGATGCCCCGGCAAGAAGAACCCGCACCAACCGGCCGTCGGCGGAATAGACCTCGATCCGGACACCCCTTCCGGAACGGACATCCACGCTGATGGAAACCCGGTCGGAAAACGGATTCGGTGCCGCCGCCATTCGGCATTTGGCTTCTGGCTCTTGGCTTTCGGCTTTTCCTTGGGCCCCGGCCTTCGGCAGCATATCCAGTACCTCAAAGCTCCACATCGGCTCGAACCAGTCACTCGTGTCTCCGGATTCCTCAATCCGGCAGGTCCACTGATAGACTTCGCCGCGTTCCAGCCGCGTGCCCTCATACAACCACAAAGGCAAGTCACTCACCCCCTCGCCCATCAACGTCTTGCCACAATGCACCCGGAACCGGTACCGGACCCCTGGTCCGACCGGCCTGACCGTCAGCAGCGGCCGACGAGTAAGCACCCGCGCGCCGTCGGCCGGCAGCTTCGGGTCGGGCGCAGGCAATCCGAACCCGACCGCAAAACCCCAGGCCGGACTGAACCACGGACTCCATCCTCCGGAATCGTAGACCCGACACGACCAGGAATAGCTGTGCCCGCGCTGCAGAACACGGCCGCCTGACCCCGGCTCCCACTTCGGGATATCGCTGTATCCCTCGGTCACAACCGTTGCTCCCTCCTTCACGCGAAAGTGATAGCACCCGAACGGAATTGAAGACTCCACCTCCAGCACGGGTGAGACCACCGGAACGGTATCTCCATTCTCCGGTACGAACGGGACCGGAGACAAAGGAACATGACGACCTCGCGGGGCCGCCGCTGGGCCCGCGACGGCCCCAAGCGCCAGGGCGCCAAAAACTCCCGGCCAGACCATCAGCGCGAAGCAGAGTGCCATCCTATGGCACAATGTAAGCATCGATTTGGGAACAGACCGTGTCACGTTACCCCTCCAGTATTCATTCCCCGAGGGCCATTCAGATAATCTATCGGGCTGTCGAGCATGCGGTGTGCAGTTTCCCTAGGCTGGATTGTGAGAGTCCGAAAAACTGCCCGACAGCCCGGAATCCTCTCCAGATTGTTCCAACTTCCGTAACCCCTCGCTTGGTCTCAGCTGCACTCGGTATGCCACCGCCCGACAGCCGGACAGCAGGCCTAACTACTTGAGAAACGGACCTCTACCGCATTGTTGATCGGGCGTCAGGGCTTGGCCGTTTCCTTCTGCGGCCGCCTGCGCCCCATTGCTAACTCACCGGCAGACAAACACATGCCCGGCCGCGACAAGCCGGAACAGAAAAGCCCGGTCAGTCTTCGACCACGACTCCGGTTCCGTACGCCACAAGCTCAGCCGCCCCGCCCATGACTGCGGAAGTCGAAAAGCGCATGGCAACTACCGCGTTGGCGCCGAGCCGGTGGGCATCCTCCTTCATCCGGTCCAGGGCCTGCTCCCGCGACTCGGCCAGCATCTTGGTGTAGTCGGTAATCTCGCCGCCGACGATATTGCGCAGCCCGGCCATGAAGTCGTGCCCGACGTGCCGGGCCCGGATCGTATTGCCCCGCGCCAGCCCGACGACCCTCACAATCCTCTTCCCCGGGATATCCGACGTGGTAACCACAATCATCGCTTCACCTCCCTGGAGTACCGGTCATGCTTCAGGCCGAAAACGCGCTCCCGAACCAGCGACACCACGAGGACAACCACGCCCAGCAGCAATGCCGAAACCGCCAGCTTGAGCACGAGCGAAACGGTCGGGTCGGTCAGCAGCGTCTCAATCAGCCTGAACGCCCCGAACGCCAGCAGCAGAATCGCTCCGACCGAAGCCAGAATCCAGCCCAGGCCGCGCTCCAGCCGATTGTAGATACCTCCCCAGTAATGCTCCCACACCCTGTCCTCCGGTTCCTCGAACCTGACCATATCCGTTACCTCCTTCAGTTTCCGGAACTCCTCAAGCTCCCGCCGGCACTCCGGGCACCCGGCCAGATGCTCCTCGAGCTCCTTTCGCTCGCCCGGTGCCAGTTCGCCGTCAATCTGCCCCATCAACAGGGCCTTGAACCGGTCATGCCCGCTATCGGCCATAGAACCCCTCCAGCGCCTGCTGCAACTTCTTCCGGCCGTAATACAGCCGCGACATCACGGTTCCAATCGGACACCCGATTGTCTCCGCGATCTCCTTGTAACTCATCTCCTCGAAATACTTCAAAATCATCACTTCCCGCGTCCCATCCGGCAGCGACGCAATCGCCCGCCACACCTGCCGCTTAATATCGGCCCGGCGCGCTTCGTCCTCGGTTGCCACGGCATCGGCCGGCGCATAGTCCAGCGAGATGGTCCGCTCCCGCTTGCGCCTGCGCAGGAAGTTGAAGCAGGTATTGCGCAGAATCACGTAGAACCAGGCAAAAAACGGCCGGCCCGTATCATACCCGCGCAAAGCCCGGAACGCCTTCACAAACGCATCCTGGGACATATCCAGCGCATCCTCGGTGTTGCCCACCCAGCCCAGCGCAGCCCGGTACGCACGCGCCCGGTACTTCTTCACAATCACCTCGTAGGCGTCCCGGTCGCCGGACAGAATACGTCGAACAGCAGCACAATCAGCATCCATTTCGGGTTTTCTATCAGGTACTACACTCATGAGTACGGGCGTATTCAATCAACCGGCACTGCCCGCATGAAAGCCAGCATCCCCACCCCGACCAGAAACACGACTCCGGACACTACCAGTCCGGCGACAAGCGCCGCCCGCGCCAGCCGGCCCTTGCGCGTCGCCTTCCAGTCCTCGGTCTCGAAAAACACCTCGGGAAACCGACTCAGAAAAAGCCAGGCGGCACCAGTCCCGGCCAGCCCCATCACCCCGAGCCAGATGGTCAGCAGAACCATTTCGAATCCCGAATTTCGATTTCCGATTTCCGAATCTGTGTCCATCTGTGCCCATCTGTGGTTCGTTTCCTCTTTCGCCATTCGGCATTCGTCATTCGGCATTCGCCATTCAACCCAGACTCTAGAACCGCAACATCCCCTGTCAAGACACAAGACAGAACCCAACGAACAACGCCATCTCATCTACTCTGGTCATTAGGTATTGGCCATTGGTCATTTCCTTCCCGGCGGTTTCCTCATTCTGCACTCTGACTCCTGCATTCTGACTTCTCCCCTCTCCTCCCGTGTCCATCCGTGGTTTCTTCCTCTTCGTGTTCTTCGTGCCTTTGTGGCAAAACTCCGCTCCGCTCCGGTCTGCAACACGCAAAACCGCCCGAATATAACACCACGAATCGCATTTGGCCCGACCCCGGGGAACGCCCCCTGTCGTCGCCAACTATGTCGCCAATCACGTCGTCAACTACGTCCCGAATTACGTCGCCAAAGCCGTCGCCAACTGCGTCGCCAAGTTCGTCGCCAACCACGTCGCCAATCACGTCGCCAATCACGTCGCCAACTACGTCGCCAATCACGTCGCCAACTACGTCGCCAATCACGTCGC
>CBDUVZ010000071.1:0-15529 GCA_965370805.1 uncultured bacterium
AAGTCCGAGACATTGAAGCGGAGAAAGATAAGTATTGTGTCCCCTTATCTCCCCTTCTCCTTTCATCCCAACCTGCTCGTGGCAGTCAAAAAGAATACCAACCTCCGATTCCAAGGAACACACTCAATGACCAGTAGTCTTCCCAATCCTTGCCGTGGATGTTGTAGTCTCTGCGCCAAGAAACCTCCGCCCCTGGTGTGAGCGCCCAGAAAGTAGCGGACGTTCCTGCGCCAACCCTCACGTAGGTTATGTCGCCAGGCCAGAAACAGACACCTGCAAATCCGTATGGAATCAAAGATACAGACCTCCCGTTCCCCTTTGTACCTGCCACATGCAGGTAGAACGGAAACCACGCCCCATCCTCAGAGCCTATCCAAGGAGGAAAGCCTTCGCCGAGTGTCGTGCCGGCCGCCAGTGCGATACTCGGGGTGACCTTCCAACCTGCCGCGATCGAGAGTATCTCAAGATCCCAGTAGCCGGAGCTCTCAAGAGGTCTCGGATTCCCTCGCCAGTCCCTTCCGTATGTCAGAGGAGAGTATCCAGCCCCACCTCGCAACAAGTACGTTCGCATAACCCAGTCCCGTCCAGCTGCACTCCCCATGGAACACACTAGAGTCAGGAGTACTAGGAGACGCACGAGACGAACTCTGGCTCCGGACAAACCAGCGCGCGAATACCTTGCGCCGGAATCAAAGCTCCGCAGTGGTTACCTTCCGTTCCTGCCTATGACGAATACATCGCCACAATCCGCTACATAGATACGATCCCCCGAAGGGGAGTTCCGGGGACACAATAAGAGATTATTGGCATTCGCTGGGCTAATCGGGACGTTTACCCTCTTTGCGCATTTCCGATTCCGGTTGAGTTCTTACCATCCAACTTCATTTGCCCTGTCTTCCCGTCTGCGAGTCAGGACGTCCTTTTCCGTCGTTCATCGCCTGCCAGCATATGCACGGTCGGCCGGTTGTCAACTGGTGACCTGACAACCCTGCCGGGGAAAATCCCGGGGCACTGCTCCCTTTACGCACCTCCGATTCCGGTAGGGTCGTAGTCCCGCTGGATTGCGGGCCGCGAAACCCAGAGAGAGCGGGGCGGAGTTTCGGCGGACCAAAGCGGCAGCTCTGCTGCCGCAGTCCAAAGTCCGGTGGGTTTGTGGGCGGCTGCACACGGATGGCTCTGCGGGAAGCCGAAGGCGTCTGTCGTGACGTTTCCGGCGACGTAGTTGGCGACGTAGTTGGCGACGCAGTTGGCGACGTGATTGGCGGCGTAGTTGGCGACGTAGCTGGCGACGTGATTGGCGACGTGGCTGGCGACGTGATTGGCGACGTGGTTGGCGACGTGAATGGCGACGTGAATGGCGACGTGGTTGGCGACGCGATTGACGACGTAGTTGGCGACGTGATTGGCGACGAACTTGACGACGTAGTTGGCGACGTAATTGGCCATGACAGGGGGCGTTCCCCGGGGTCGGGCCAAATGTGACTCTGATCTGTTACATTCGGGCGGTTTTGCGTGTTGCACCGGTCGGGCGTGGGCATGGGCATTCGGCCAGGGAACGGCGCGATGCATGGCCGCGTCGGGCCGCTCGGGTGGCGGGAGAGCGGCCGGCGCGTTGACACTGCGCCGGCATGCGAGTATAATGTATACTGGCGATGGCAGAGATGCCCGCTGAGATGGCAATCGTAGAGACAATGTTCGGCTTGGCGTAGCGTTCCGCTCGGAACGGCTGCTGTCCTGTCGATGGGAGGTGTAGGTGATGCGCAGTGTCGTCGTTTCGCTTGTTGTCCTGATGATAACCGTTGCGGTCGGGTCGGTCGACTGGGTGAGTCGGTCCGACGGCGGTGAGTTCGTTGTTGAGATTGGCGAGATTGAGATTGATGCCGCGGCCGCGGAGGATGGCGAATACATCCTCGTGCGGGTTCCCGAAGCCGGGTTCTCGAATGAAATCGGCCGGCCGATGCTGCCGGTGTACCGGCGGTTGGTAGAGTTGCCGCACGGAGCGGCGGGGGAGCTGGTTGTCCGGTCCGGGGATTTGCGGAAGTACGACATCGAGCATCCGGTCTACCCGCGCCAGCATCCGGTGCCGAAGAGCGGGCCGGTTCCCGAGTTCGTTTTCGACGAGAAGTTCTATTCCGAGCCCGGGTTTGCGCCGGCAATCGGTGCGAGGATTGTCGAGACCGGTGTGGTTCGTGGCCACCGCGTGGCGCTGGTCGAGATCAACCCGGTGAGCTACAACCCGGTCGAAGGCGTAGTTGAGGTTGCTCACCGGATGGAGGTGAGCCTGCGCTGGAATGGTGCTGACTGGGGTTTGACCCGACGGTTGCACGAGCGCTATGATTCGCCGGCTTTCGCCGGCAGGTTGCAGGGTGTTGTCGTCAACAGCGGGCAGTTATCCCAACGTCGAATGCCGAATGGCGAATGGCGAATGCCGGAGTTGCCGGTCGGGTATCTGATTATCGTTCCGGATGACTGGGAGGCGAACGTCGAGCCGCTGGCAGAGTGGCGCCGGCGCAAGGGATTCAGTGTATTCGTCCGGAATCTGACCGAGGTCGGCGGGAGTTCCGCCGGGGTGGTCAGGGACTACATCAAGGATGCGTATGACAACTGGCCGATTCCGCCCAGCTTCGTCCTGCTGGTCGGCGACATCGGTCAAATCGGCTATTTCGACGGTCAGGGCACGGGTAGTCCGCCGACCGACCTGAATTTCGGCATGATGGACGCCGGCGATTATTTCCCGGATATTGACGTCGGCCGGGCATCGGTTGTCAGCGCGGCGCAACTTGACAGCCTGGTTTCCAAGATCGTCAGCTACGAGCAGAACACGTGGACGGGCGGCACTGCCTGGCTCAACAAGCAGTATTTCATCGCTTCCTCAGATGGAGGAAACCACCAGATTGCCGAAGGGACGCATTCGTACGTGATGGCGAAGCTCCGGCCGCTGGGCATCGAGTGCGATTCGCTGTGGCTGTACCATGGCAGCGGAACCCCGCTGACGACGGCAATCAACGGCGGCCGGTCCTGGGTGACTTATTCGGGCCACGGCGGGACGGATTGCTGGGCCGACCCGAACCCGGATTTCGATATCAATGACGTGCACGGACTGACCAACGTGGACATGGTGCCGTACGTGCAGACCTATGCCTGTGTGTCCGGGAATTTCGCTTCGACGAGTTACCCTGAGTGTTTCTCCGAGTCCTGGATTCGGACCGGGAAACGGGGTGCAATCGCCCACATCGCATCTTCGGTCTCTTCGTACTGGGAAGAAGACGACACGCTTGAGCGAAGGGTGTTTGACTGCATGTTCGATTCCTCTTTCTTCTGGATCATGGGCGGGTTCAACAAGGCGAAGCTGGTTTACTACCAGCAGATGGGGGCGACCCAGGAGACCCGCCGTTATTTCGAGATGTATAACCTGATGGGCGACGGCGCAATTGACGTCTACTGGCATGAGCCGACCGGGCTGACGGTGACGCATCCGCCGGTCATCCCGCTGGGCAACTATCCGCTGACCGTAACGGTGAGCGGTACTGACGGTCCGATTGAGGACGCGCTGGTCTGCGCGATGGGAGTGCAGGACACGGCCGTTTTCTCGTCCGGGTACACCGATGCCGGCGGCGAGGTAATCCTGAACGTCCACACCACCTCACCCGATACTGTCTACGTGACGGTTACGGGCCACAACCTGGAGCCGTATCTGGGCCTGGCGCTGGCGATGCCTTCGAGCGGGGCCTATGTTATCCACCTGAGTCATACCGTCGACGATTCGGCCGGCGGCAACAATGACGGCATTATCAACCCGGGGGAGACGATCAACCTGCCGATGTGGATGAAAAACTGGGGCAGTGCCACAGCTCAGAATGTCGTCACGACGCTGCGGACCGCGGATGTCAGTATCGCGATGCTGGATTCGGTGAAGTCGTTCGGCGACATCGCGGCGGGCGATTCGGTTCACACCGGGAGTGACGGATTCGGGTTCGAGGTCGCCGGTTCCTGCACGAACGGGTACGTGTTGCGGTTCACAATCAGCTCGCGGGACGCCAACGATTCGGTCTGGGAAACCCCGCTCAGTCTTGTGGCCGGCGCGCCGGTGCTCGACTACGCCGGCTGGGATGCCGACGACCCGCCGCCGGGCGGCAACGGCAACCGGATGATCGAGCCGGGCGAAACCGGCGACCTCATAATCACGTTACGCAACACCGGGCAGGGCAATGCTTATGGTGTTACTGCGATCCTGCGGTCGAGCGATTCCCGGTTGGCGGTGCTCGACTCGCTGGGGTCGTTCGGGGACATTGCGCGGGATACGACCGGCAACAACGACGGCGACCGCTTCGCGGTCAGGGCGGACAACTCGATTCCGCGTGAGACCCAGGTGTCGTGCACACTGCACATCACGGTCGACGGCCTGACGTACGCCCGGGCATTCGACCTGGATATCGGTGTCATTCGGACGTGCGATCCGGTTCCGGACGGCCCACGGACTCCGGCCCGCTACTACGCCTATGACATTGCCGACACTGTCTATACCGAAGCGCCGACCTTCAGTTGGTTCGAAATCAACGGCGTGGGGACTCAACTCGTTCTGGACGATGACCAGACAATCGAAGTCAGTCTGCCGTCCGGGTTCGGCCCGCTGACGTACTACGGGGATGATTTCGGTTCCCTTTCGATCTGCAGCAACGGCTGGATTGCACCCGGCCGCACAACCGTTACAGCCTACTCGAACGATTCGTTCCCGAACGGCGAGGAACCGGCAATGATTGCGCCGTGCTGGGATGACCTGTATCCCGAGGTCGGCGGCGGGGTCTGGTACTATCATGACGCCGCCAATCATCGTTTCGTCGTCGAGTGGGATTCGGTACATTACTACTCGCCGCGGGAAGCCTGGGACAAGTTCCAGGTTGTGATCTATGACACGACAGTGCAGACCGAGACCGGCGATAACGTTATCCTGTATCAGTACCTGACCGCGAACCACTGCGGGTCAAGTACGGTTGGTATCGAAGACCAGGATTCGCAGATCGGTATCAACTACGTGTTCAACGGGAGCTACCACCGGGGCGCGGTTTCGCTTGAGCCGGGGATGGCGATCAGGATTACGACCAACCCGCCGCTGCCCAGGGTGGGCGTTACCGATTCGCCGGGCCGGCTGTTGCTGCCGGACCGGGTCCGGCTTCTGCCCTGCGTGCCCAACCCGTGTCGTCATGGTATGCGGATGTCCTTTGCGATACCAAGAACGATGCGTGCGAGCCTGGCGGTTTTCGACGCCGCCGGGCGTCGCGTTGTCGAGCTGATGTCGGGCGAAGTCAAGCCCGGGACCTACTCGTTGGCATGGGACGGCTGCGATGCAAAGGGCCGCCGGGTCGCCCGCGGTATCTACCTGTACCGGCTGGAGACCGAAGGCGTAAGCCTGTCGCGCAAGATGGTTCTGCTTCAGTAGTCGATCTGGATAGGGAAACCGCCAAGGAAATGCCGAATGGCGAATGCCGAATGCAGAATGAGGAAACCGCCAAAAGCGCCAAGGCCGCCAAGGTTGATGACCGGAGCGGATAGTTCAAGGGTCTCTCAGGAGAGATTCCTCCGCTCCGACGCCCGGGGCGCCTGCGGTCGGAATGACAAACAGGAAACAGAAGTCAAGATGCAGGATGAGGAGGAATCGTGAGTGAGATACGGAAAGTCGGTATCGTCGGTGCCGGGACCATGGGCAACGGCATCGCTCAGGTATTTGCAGCGAACGGTTATCAGGTCGTGATGGTCGACATTGACCAGAAGTTCCTCGATCGTGGCGTGGCGGCGGTCAAGAAGTCGCTGGCCCGATTCGTCAGCAAGGAGAAGCTGACCCAGGAAGCGGCGGACGAAATTATCGGCCGCGTCAGTACTTCGCTCGCCCTTGAGGACTGCGGGGATTGTGGCCTGGTCATCGAAGCGGCAACCGAGGACGTTCAGCTCAAGAAGGATCTGTTCGTCAGGCTCGACAAGGCGTGCGGCCCGGAGGCCATCCTGACGACCAACACGTCGACGATCTCGATTACCGAAATCGGCGCTGCCGCCGGGCGGCCGGACAAGGTCGCGGGGATGCACTTCATGAACCCGGTGCCTTTGATGAAGCTGGTCGAGGTCGTTCGGGGACTGGCGACGTCGGACGCGACGATTGAGGTGGTTGTGGCGCTCGCGACCAAACTGGGAAAGACGCCGGTGGTGGTCAACGACTCGCCCGGATTCGTTGCCAACCGCGTCCTGCTGCCGATGATCAACGAGGCGGTCTTCGCGCTGGAGGAAGGGGTCGCTGACGCGGAAGCAATCGATACGGTGATGAAGCTCGGAATGAACCACCCGATCGGCCCGCTGGCGCTGGCCGACCTGATCGGGCTGGATGTCTGCCTGGCGATTCTCGATGTTCTGCATTGCGACCTGGGCGATCCGAAATACCGGCCCTGCCCGCTGCTGAAGCGAAAAGTGGCGGCCGGGTTCCTTGGCCGGAAGTCGGGTCAGGGATTCTACGACTACTCTGCGAAGTAGCCGGGTTGTCTGTGACGGGCCCGCACTGCGTTGACAGTGCGGGCTCTGTTCTTGTATAATCCGGGTATCGAGGTTACTCTGAACCGCCGCGTGTACACCGTCTCACAACTGAATCGGGCAGTTGCCGTGATGCTCAAGAAGGGCTTCCCGGATATCCGGGTCGAGGGAGAGGTCTCGGGTCTCCGGGTCTATCCTTCCGGTCACCTGTACTTCACGCTCAAGGATGACGAGTCGCAGATTGATGCGGTCTGCTTCCGGTCCTCGGCCGTGCGGTTGAAGTTCGAGCTGGAGGACGGACTGGCAGTTGTCGGTCATGGTCGGCTCGACCTGTACTCACCGCGAGGCAAGTACCAGTTGGTGCTTGACAGCATCGAGCCCAAGGGCGTCGGTGCGCTGCAACTGGCGTTTGAGAAACTGAAGAAGAAGCTGGCCGCGGAGGGGCTTTTCGACGAGGAGCGCAGGAAACCGCTGCCGATGTTGCCCAAGGTAATCGGAATCGTCACATCGACCGCGGGCGCAGCCGTCCACGACCTGCTGCGGACTCTGCGACTCCGTGGCGTCGGAGCCGATGTGCTGGTCTACCCGACCCGGGTCCAGGGTGAAGGGGCGGCGGAGCAGATTGCCGGGGGTATCCGCGTGCTGAACGAGCGTGGTGGAGTTGACGTCATTATCGTCGGACGCGGCGGCGGTTCGATTGAGGACTTGTGGTGTTTCAATGAGGAAGTCGTCGCCCGGGCGATTGCCGCTTCCGAGGTCCCGGTAGTGTCCGGAGTGGGGCATGAAGTGGATTTCACGATTGCCGACTTCGTTGCCGACGTCCGGGCCGCAACGCCGACCGCAGCCGCCGAACTGGTGGCGCGGGGCTGGGAGCAGACTCGACTGCGGCTGGGCGATGCCCGGCAGTCCCTTGTCCAGGGCCTGGAGCAGGTACTGCTGGACCGGGAGCAACGCATCGAAAGACTGGTCCATCACCGGGCATTCGAACTGGTGCGCACCAGGCTGTCCGAGGTGAGACTCAGGGTGCAGCGGTTGGTGTTCCGTGCGGAACGGGGTACGCGGGGGCGCTTCGGTGACGCGCTCGGCAGGTGGAGCCGGGTCAATGAGCGGCTCGCGCGGCATCACCCGATTGAGAACCTGCTGCGCCGGCGCGCAGTGCTCGCCGTCCTGTCCGGCAGGATGGAGCGGACGTTGCGGACCGGGATGCAGCGGGGCAGCCTGCGATTGAGCGATACCGTGGGACGGTTGGAGCCGGCGTTGCAGCAGTGGATGAATCGGCGGCGCGTCGGGATGCAGACCGGCTGTGCCCGGCTTCATGCTCTGAGTCCGCTTGCGAGTTTAGGACGGGGGTATTCAATCTGCCGCAAGCCCGACGGCGGCGTTGTTACCCGGGTCAACCAGGTCAAGTCTGAAGAGGAGGTGGAAATCCAGGTTTCGGACGGCAGGATTGAATGCCTGGTTACCGGTTCACGGTTGGAGCGCAGCAGCACGGAGGTCAATCATTGATGAAGAAGAATGAGAAGCCAAGGAAGAGCATTGATTTCGAGAAGGCCCTGGCGGAGCTTGAGGCGATAGTCAAACGGCTGGACGAAGGGAATCAGAGCCTGGAGAAGTCGGTTGAGCTGTTCCAGCGGGGAGTGGAACTCGCCCGGGTCTGCAAGCAGAGACTCGACCAGGCCGAATTGAAGGTCAGCAAGCTCGTGCGAGAGAAGGAAGGGCTGTTCCGGGAAGAACCGCTCGATGATGATTCCGGTGACCAGTCCGCGGTACTGTCTTGAACGGAGGAACTGAGATGAAGAACCCGGTGGATATCGATATCGGTTGCGTGGTTGAGGTAGATGGCGAACGCGTTCTGGTGGAGTTGTCGGTTGATACGACCAGGGCGCTGGTCGGAGACTACCATCCGGGGCAGCTTGGTTCTCATATCAAGATTCCCTTTCGGGACCACAGTGTTATCGCCATCGTTTCCAGCGTCAAGGTGGTTACCGGTGCGTCCTGTTCTTTCCCGCAGGATCGGGGAAGCGACCTGGGGCACAAGCTGGCCGACTGCATCCTTGTCGGTATCCTTGACCGCAACCGCAAGTTCAGTCGCGGGGTGATGGTGTACCCCAATGTCGGGCAGAAGGTCAAGATGGTCGGCCCGGACGAAGTCAAGGATATCCTCTCCGAGTTCATCGACTTCGGTTTCTCGTTCGGGCGGCCGACCCAGGCACTGGACGAACGTGCCTACATCCAGGTGGACCGGTTCTTCGGCCAGCATACCGCCGTGCTTGGCGCGACCGGCAGCGGGAAGTCCTGCACGGTCGTCAGTATCCTGCAGCAGGCGATCAAGAAGTACCCGGACACGCATATCGTGGTTCTTGACCTGCATGGAGAGTATGCGTCTGCATTCCCGGATGACGTTCTGCTCATCAATCCGGACAAAGTCAGGCTTCCGTATTGGCTGCTGACTTTTGATGAGTTCCTGGATTTGACCGTGGACATGAGTGAGGTGGCCGCCAAGAACCAGATTACGGTGCTCAAGGATGCAATCGTGCGCGCCCGCCAGGGCACCGACAAGGCCGAACGGCTGGGATTCGGGAATGCGGTAACGGTTGACTCGCCGATCTTCTACGAGATGGACGAGTTGCTCGGCCAGATCCGCAACTGGAATATCCAGATGATTACCGACGGCAAAGGCGAACTGATTCCCGGGCCGCTCAACGGCACGTTCGACCGGTTTCTCATCCGGTTCGACAGCAAGCTGAGCGACCCGCGCTTCGACTTCATGTTCGGACAGACGTCATACACCGGGGCCAGCACCCTGCCTGACCTGCTCAAGGAATACCTGTCGATTGATACCGGCAAGAGAATGACGGTCATCGACCTGAGCGGGATACCAACCGAGGCGGTCCAGGTGGTGGCAGCGGTGGTGTCGCGGGTCGTGTTCGAATTCAACCTCTGGAATCCCGAGCGCGAGCGGTTCCCGATTCTGCTCGTGCTGGAGGAAGCGCACAACTACGTGCCGGTCCGGACCGATGGACGGCCCGCGCCGGCCCGTGCCGCAGTCGAACGGATTGCGAAAGAGGGTCGGAAGTACGGCATCGGTCTTGTCGTTGTCAGCCAGCGTCCCAAGGAGTTGTCCGAGACGGTGCTTTCTCAGTGCAATACTTTTGTGGCGATGCGCCTGACCAACCCGGATGACCAAAACTACGTCCGGCATCTCGTTCCCGATTCCCTGGCCGGGCTGATGAATATGCTGCCCGCACTGCGGACCGGCGAGGCGTTGATTCTCGGCGATTCGGTAGCCCTGCCGACCCGGGTGATGATTGACCTGCCGCATCCGCTGCCGGACAGCCGTGATGTGGAATACGCCAGATGGTGGTCTGACGGCATCAAGGAGATGGATGTCGACCGGGTCGTGAAGCGCTGGCGGGCCAGGCGCAAGGACTTGTAGGAGGGAAAGGACCAAGCCACAATGACCAAAGGCAGAAGGCAGAAGGCAGATATCAAAGTGCAGAATAGGGAAACAGCCAAGCCGTAGTGTTCGGCCTCGGGAGAGACGAGGCAATGACCAGGTTACAGCACCGTTCCCGTCAACGGCGCAGTTGACACCATCCGCTTTCACCTTACACTCTGGTTGATGAGAGGAGATATGAAAAAGACTATCCTTGGACTGTTTCTGTTCCTGCTGGTTGTTGCGAATGCGTCCGGCCAGTGGTTTGAGACGACAATTCCGGTTGCGGCTAATCCCCGTCTGTTGTGCTACAACTCGGTTGACAACAAGGTGTACTGCCTGCATGAGGGGAACGATACCATCACGGTAATCGATGGTGCGACCAACCAGGTGGTCGCGCAGTTGGTCGGAGGTTCACGGCCCGAGGCGCTGGTTCACAACCCGACCGACAACAAGGTCTATGCCGCCAACTATGGCATAGTGCCCCGATTCGATTCCACTGTGACAGTGTTCGATGGGACCTCCGATAGTATTGTCAGGACCATGGTCGTCGGACGTGCGCCCTACGGGCTCGAATACAATTCGGTCTCGAACAAGGTCTACTGCGGCGGCGGGTTCGGGGTGGTCGCGATTGACGGTGTGACCGACACGATAATCGGTACGGTGGCCAGCGGTCACGACCCGTTCTGTTACAACCCGGTTGACAACAAGCTCTACTGCGTGGTCGTCGGCGACAACGTGCAGGTTGTGGACGGGGTGGGCGACAGCCTCGTCGCGGTCGTCCACGTCGGCGCGCTGCCGGTCGACCTGTGCTACAATTCCCGCCGGAACAAGGTATACTGCGTGACCAGCGGGAATTCCGCGCCGGATACCGTTTTCGTCATCGACGGGGCATCCGACCAGATCGTTGCCCGGGTTCCGGTCGGGTTCTGGCCGACGGCAATCTGCTACAACTCGGTTTCAAACAAGGTCTACTCCGCCAGCCAGTGGAGCCACAACGTAACGGTGATTGACGGGGTGAGCGACGAAGTAATCACAACCCTGGCAGTGGGTTACAGGCCGTGGGCGTTGCAGTACAATTCGGAGAACGATAAGGTCTATTGCGCGAACAAGCTCAGTGATGCGGTGTCAGTGATTGACGGCGCGGACGATATCGTCCTGAGTCCGATTCCGGTTGACAGCTCACCGGTCGCCCTTGCCTGGAACCCGGTTCAGAACCGGGTGTACGTGGCCAACAAGGATGACGCCAGCATCTCTGTCATCCGGGACGAAATCGGCATCGCCGAGGAGCGCGTGCCGGCTGTCCTCAGGCCGCGGTCGGCAACGCACGTGCGGGGTGTATTGAGGCTGCGCGGCCACGAGTCCGCGGTCCTGCTGGACGTCACGGGACGGAAGGCGATGACTCTGCGTTCGGGTGACAACTGCGTCAGCCATCTTGCGCCGGGGGTGTACCTGCTGATGCCGCTGGAAGGCGGCCGGGCCACGGGAATCGTCATCCAGCGCTAGTCCGGCATATTCTCCGGATTCTCCGCCGGGGATTCTCGCTTGACCTTTGTTCGGGTGCGGTTTGTGACGATGCAAGGAGGAGACGTGAAGAGAATCTTCTTGGTATTGGCGTTGGTAGCCGTGGCGTCGGTGGCGGCCCAGCCGGTCAACTGGTTTGCGACCCGCTGGAATGACACACTGGGCAGTAGCCACTTGAACCATTTCGGTGGGATTACCAGGGGTTCCGGCGGCTACATCTTCGCGGCCGGTGACATCGACTACAGCGGCGCTTACGACGAGACCCAGGTCGGAGTCTGTTATGATCCCAACCAGCCGACACCGGACCTGCACGTCGCGTGGGCCGATTCGTTCGTCAAGATGGGAAGGGATTACGCCCGAGCGACCTGCTTCTCGCCGCTCACCAACGCGTTCTACATCGGCGGGGACATCAGCAACGGTGTGTTCGGGCAGGACCTCAGCGTGGTCCGATTCGATGCCGATATCGGCACCATGACTGCCGCCGCATACAATGACGCCGGCGAGAGAGACCAGTACGGCAGGAACGTGGCCTACTGCGATTACCCTGCCGAAGGCCTGACGCGGATCTGGACCCCGGGCTACTGGCGTCCCGGCGGTGGCCAGAACGAGAACTTCGCGGTCGCCTGCTTCAAGGACAACGGAACCAGCCTCTGGGCCCATGCCGGAGTCCATTACAACAACAGCGTGTATGACGACGAGGATGTTGCCGTTGCGGCCGCCTGTCAGGGCGAGACGCTGTTCGTGACCGGGTACACCGAAATGCTCTGGGGGAATGTGAACTTCTGGACGATGGCGTTCGACAAGGAGTTGCAGACCCGGTACTGGCAGCACGTATGGCCCGAAAATACGAACAACGACTGTGAGCCGTGCGACATCCTTATCGGCCCTGACGGCTACGTCTACGTTGTCGGTTCCGGGCACCTGGTAGGAGACGATGTGGACTTCATCGTCGTGAAGTACTCCCCGGACGGGACCTTTGTTGATTCCGTGACCATCGATGTCGACGGCGCCAGCAGCTGCGAATGCCGTGATGCGGATATCATGTGGGATGGAGTCGACCCGGCGGTCTATTCAATCTGGCTCACCGGTCATGCCAGGTCGACTCGCATCGCGACGGTGAAACTGTCTCCCAGCCTTGATTTGCTCTGGGCGAGTGCGATTCAGCCCAATGGCACTTCGGGCGAAGGGACCGCAATCGAATGCGAGCCGGTCAGTGGTCGGGTCTTCGTGGCCGGGCGGACCGGTAGCGGGGACCTGCGTTTCTGCATAGTCGAGTACACCGATGGCCCGGTGCCGGCCGCGACCGGCTATGGATGGTTCAACGGCACCAGAGTTGCGGGCAACCAGCACGATAGAATCGGCCTGGCGGTTGCCAACAGCGATGCCGTCTACGTGGCCGGGATTGACCAAGACGGGACAAGGGACCTCTTCACGATAGAGTTCGCGCGAACCTACAGTCATGACGTCGGAGTGACCGAAATCATCGTTCCGCCGGCATTGGTCGATTCCGGTGACGTGGTCACACCGAGCTGCCGGGTATACAACTGGGGTATCAGCACCGCGGCGAACTACACGGTCCGGATGAAGATCGGGACGTTCTACGATACCACAGCTACAGTCACGAATCACCTGCACGGAACCTACCAGACGGTGCCGTTCCCGGAGGACTGGACCGCGCTGCAGCGGGACGGTCATACGGTCACGTGTTCCACCGAATTCGTGCTTGATGAGCGGAACTGGAATGACAAAGCCACGGCAGCGGTGTTCGTCCGGGTGGTCGACGTCGGTGCGCTGGCGATTGTCGTTCCGGGCAGCGCCCACTCGATCGGCGAGAACATCGTGCCCGAGGCCACCTGGTACAATCACGGTAACGAGCCGGCGACGTTCGAGGCCTGGATGATTCTCAAGGACCCGAGTTCCGCACGGGTGTACGCGGAGATCATTTACGTTTCGGGCCTTGCACCCGACAGCGATACGACAATCGGCAGCTTCCCGAGTCACACGCTGGTTCCGGGCGGGATGTGGGCCGTGCGCTGCAGCACCTGGCTGAATCAGGACATGGTGCCGGCAAACGATATCATCGACCAGGGTTTCCTGGTCGGCAGTCCGGACGTCGGTGCGGTCGTCATTCGCGCCCCGGTCGGCCGGGTGGATTCGGCTCAGGCGGTGGTGCCCGAGGTCTGGATTCACAACTACGGCGATATCAGCATGTCGTTTGCCGCCCGGTTCTCAATCAGTGACACGACCACCGACGTGGAGGTATACCGTGATTCGGTCCAGGTAGTCGGCTTCTCGCCCGGAGCCGATTCCGCGCTGGAGTTTCCGACCTGGCCGGGCAGCAGCCTGGAAGGTCCGTACGTGACGTTCTGCTCGCTGGAGGTCAGCGACAATGACCCGAGCAACGATACCGCTCAGGGCACGTTCGTAATCCGGACCGGTCCGTCCTGGCCCGGAGGATGGGTCGAAGTGGAGCCGATACCGCTCCCACCCGGGAACAAAGCGGTCAAGCGCGGTGCCTGGGCCACGTACAACGACGGCGACAAACTCATCTATGTGACCAAGGGCTACAAGACGACGGATTTCTTTGCCTACTACCCGCTTGAGGATTCCTGGAACAACCTGACCGGGATGCCCTACACCAGGCACACGAACCCGAGGTGGGCGAGGAAAGTCCCGCGCAAGGGCTCCAAGGGCGTGTCCGACGGTGACAACTCCATCTACGTCACCCAGGGCAATAACACCCTCGGGTTCTGGCGGTACGACATCATGCAGGATTCCTGGGCAGAGCTGCAGGACGTGCCGGTCGGCCCGAGCAGCAAGAAAGTGAAGGGTGGCACCGACCTGGCGTACCTCGTCATGGGCGACACCGGCTGGGTGTATTGCCTGAAGGGGTACCGCTGCGAGTTCTACCGGTACAACACCGAGAGCGGAGACTGGGATCCCGCACTGGCCGGCGCGCCCCGGGGCAAGAGGCCCAAGTGGGACAAGGGTTCCTGGCTGGTGGCAAGCGAGCCGGACAGCACCGGTTTCTCGGCGACGCTGTACGCCCACAAGGCGAAGTACAACGAGCTCTGGTGCTACAACGTGGCCGGTGATTCCTGGGGTGAGGAGCTCCAAGGCATGCCGTTTGTCGGGCTGCTGGGCCGGAAGAAGAAGTCGAAGGACGGCGGGAGCGGCGCGTGGTATCTGGACCAGATTTACGCTCTCAAGGGCGGCAACACCCAGGAGTTCTGGCGCTACTTCGTCGTGGGCGACACCTGGGAGGAGCTCGATACGATGCCGGCTTACGGAACGACCGGTAAGAAGAAGCGCGTGAAGTACGGGGCGGATATCGTCAGCTACGGGTACGATGCGTTCTTCACGCTCAAGGGCAACAAGACGCGGGAGTTCTGGCGCTACGTGCTGTACGGCGTGGCAATGGCGTCAGCGACGGAACCCGGCCGCAACGGTCGGGCGGTCGGTTCGTCATTCGTCATTCGGAATTCGGAATTCGTAATCGCTCCCAATCCGCTTGCCCGCGGGTTCGTCACCCTGCATTATTCCCTGCCGGAATCCGGGCCGGTGAGCATTGCGGTTTACGATATCGCCGGTCGGTGTGCCATTCGGACCCAACGGTCGGCGGTCAGCGGTCAGCAGTCAGTGGTTTCGCTCGACCTGCGTTCCCTGAGTCCGGGCGTCTACCTTGTCCGGCTCGAAGCCGGAGAGGTTGTCGTCTCCCGGAAGCTGGTGCTGCAGGATTGAGTCAGCGCCACGGGCAGTACCCGGCTGCGCGGCAGCGCGAGGACTGAGGCGGCGGTTCGATTGTCGGTAGTCCGGAGAGCTGGGGAACAGGGATTTGAACCCCGACTGGCTGATCCAGAGTCAGCTGTCCTGCCAATTAGACGATTCCCCAATACCAGCGGCGGAAAGGATAGGTGAGGCAGGGGAGATGTCAAGATGGACTCCCCGGGCCGGTGTCAATCGACCGCCGTGGCCCTGGATATTCCCGCAGTTGTCCTGACCTAGTGCTTAGTTGCATAAATTGACGATAGTATTTCTTAGTTGCGATCCCCTTAC
>CBDUVZ010000072.1:0-15467 GCA_965370805.1 uncultured bacterium
TACCATCCGGGCTGAGGAACCGCCATTCCTTTTTCAACTAGATTCGGGACATGCTTACAAGACATCCGACCTGCAATCAGGGGAAATCCCCGTCGGTTCATCCAACCGGCTGCGGCCTGAGGTATCCTCCCGGGTATTCCCTGAGTCATTCGGGGTGTTGCTTTACCCGCAATCCTCCGAAGCATTCCGGATTCTCTCTGCCGGGTTGTGTTCCTTGTTCCGCCGTCAGGGTTTCCTTGCGCGGTTTGTTTGACTGCGGCGGCGGTAGGGTCATAATCAGGTTATGAATCCGGGACGAGTATTTCTCGGCGCGGCGCTGCTGGCTGCAGTCGGTTCTGCCAGTTGGCCGCTTGCTGTTTCCCACTCGGTTGAGCGGTTCGAGAACGGCAACACGTTGATTGCCGACGGCGGCAGCCCGCAGCGCAGGCACGGCGTGGCGGTGGAGGTGGACAGCCTGGGCCGTTTGGTGTGGGCGTACGTGCGGAATGACGTGCCGTGGCTGCATACGGCCCGGCGGACCGCGGAGGGGAATACGTTGCTTTCGGCGACCGACAAGGACCGGGTGCTTGAAGTTGATGCTCTCGGTGATTCGGTCTGGTGTTTTTCGGACGGCCTCGATTACCCGAATGAGGCGTACCGGTTGCCGGGCGGCAATACCTTGATTACCGACCGGGACCACAGCCGGGTGATCGAAGTTGACGCGACCGGCGTAGTGGTGTGGAGCTATACCGACCTTTTCCATCCGCACAACGGGAACCGGCTTCCGAACGGCAATACGCTGATATGCGATTCGAACAGTAACAAGGTTGTCGAAGTCGATTCGGCCGGGAACGTTATGTGGCAGAAGGGCGGGCTGCGCTGGCCGCGCTGCGCCCAGCGCCTGGCAAACGGCAACACCCTGATTACAGATTCCCAGAATCACCGGGTCATCGAGGTCGATTCCCTGGGACTTGTCGTCTGGTCGCACCGTGACTCGCTCAACCTGCCGTACATGGCGGTGCGGTTTGAGAACGGGCATACGTTGATTTCGGATTCGCGGCTTTCCGGCGGGAGTAGAGTGCTGGAAGTCGATTCGGCCGGGACCGTGGTGTGGCGGTATCCCCGCACGGTGGACGTGCTGGTTGATACCCTGCGGGTGTTCAACCCGGCATCCGGGTGCAGCCTGTACGTTCACATCCACCGGCCCGAATGTGCGTCCGCGACGAACCGGGTGCCCGGGGTTGTGCTGGTGCCGGGCGGCAACGGCTGGGGTTGCCAGTATGATACGTCCGGGCTGGCGGACAACATCGCGGACGACGGATTCGCAGTGCTCCATTTCGACCCGGACGGTCGGGGGCTGAGCGATTCGTTCCCGGAGAACTACTGCGGGTACGTGCACCAAGACGGGATGTACCGGTGCCTGCAGGTTCTGGCCGGTCAGGAGTACGTCGATACGTCGAAGCTGGGCGTGTTTTCGCAGTCGTACGGCATCACGATGGCAACCGGGATGCTTGCCCGTCACGCGGATTCGGTGCCGGTGGCGTTCCTGCTGGATTTCGAGGGACCGGCGGACCGGAACCAGACCTGCCAGGATTCGGGCGGGCACGTCCCGGTGCCGCCGGATTCGGAGTCGTTCTGGGTCGAGCGGGAAGCGGCGCGGTTCATCCGGCAGGTACCGGCCGCCTACCTCAGGGTCCAGACCGCGGAGGACCACAACGCGAGAATCATTGATAACCGTCATTGCATTGCACTGGTTGACAGCGCCACGGCGATGGTTCATGGCGGCAGCGGAATCAGCCCGTGGACAAGGGTGAACGATTCGGTGATGAACCAGCCGAATCTCATCTACACGGTCGGTGACCCGCCCGAGTGGATTCCGGAGCAACAGGAGCCGCACATCGGTCTGCGCTACCTGCTTTACCTGCATGAGCTGGCGGAGATGGACGTTCCGGTGGGCACCAGGCAGGAAGCGGCGGTTCGGCTCGCGGGTGGGCTGCGCGCGGTCATGAACCCGGTGCCCGGGCATCAACCGGTTCGGGTGCGCGGATCCGATCCGCACGGGACAGTCAGGGTCTGGAACAGTTGCGGGCAGCTCGTGGCCGAATGCCGGGCCGACGACCGGCAGGCCGACGCGACGCAATACACCTACACCTGGGACCGACGTTTGACCCGCGGCGGCCGGGCAGTTCCGGGCTGCTACTGGTTCGGGTCTGTCGGCACCGGCCCGTCGGTCAAGCTAGTGCTGGTCAGGTAGGACGGGAAGGTCGATCCCAGGAATCGGGATAGAACCACAGATGGACACAGATGGAAATGACGATTGCCGATTTCCTCCTGTTCTGCCTGCGTTTATCTGTGTTTATCCGTGGATTTCGCTCCGATGTCGGTTTTTCGGGTCAATGTTGCGGGTTGACAACTGACGCTGGTTCGCTATATTACTCGGCTTACGTCAGGATGGCGTGAAGGGCGAGATTAGTAGAATCCCGTCTTACCAGACTGCATCCGGCAGGAAAACAGCTAGTGAGGAAACTTTTTGTATTGAGCTAAAATGGCACTGATAAGAACAGCGAAGAGAATCAGAATCAAGCTGAAGGCCTACGACTTCCGTGTGCTGGACGCTTCGGCCCGGGATATCGCCGACGTCGCCAAGCGGACCGGCGCGCTCGTGTCAGGTCCGATACCCCTTCCGACCAAGCGCACGCTGTTTACCGTGCTTCGGTCTCCACACGTTGACAAGCGGTCCCGCGAGCAGTTTGAGCTGCGCGTTCACAAGCGGCTGATCGAGATTTCCAACGCGACCACCGAGATGGTCGACGCGCTGATGAAGCTCGAAGTGCCGGCGGGCGTTGAAGTGGAGATCAAGTCCGCATAGGCGGAGCAGCATATGGTAGCCGTTCTCGGTCGCAAAGGCATGATGACCCAGCTCTATGACGAACAGGGGACTTGCGTGCCGGTGACCGCAATCAGGATGGATGAATGCGTGGTCATTGCCACGCGCACCGTGAAGAAAAACGGCTATGAGGCTCTGCAGTTGGGGTTCGGTCGGGCGAATCCGAAACGGCTGACCAAGCCGATGGCCGGACATTTCCGGCAGGCCGGCGTTGAGCCCGCGCGGCTGGTGCGCGAGGTCCGGATGGACACCACCGAAGGATTCAAGCCGGGCCAGCAACTCGGCCCCGATCTCTTTCAGCCCGGCGACAAGGTCTGGGTCGAAGGCAGGACCAAGGGTCGCGGCTTTGCCGGCGGTATGAAGCGCTGGGGCTGGCACGGCGGCAACCGGACGCACGGCGCGACTTCTCATCGCCGGGTTGGTTCGGTCGGAGCCGGGACTTCGCCCGGACGGGTGCTGCCCGGTCGGACACTGCCCGGTCACTACGGTACCGAGCGGGTGTCGATCAAGAACCTGCGGGTAGTGAAGATTGAGCCGGAAAAGGGAATTCTGTACGTCAACGGCGCAGTGCCCGGGCACCGGGACGGCGTTGTGCTGGTGAAGAGAGATTCATGATGGATGTCCTGACAGTTGCCGGCGAGGTCAAGTCACAGGTGGAGTTGCCGGACTCGGTGTTCGGCCAGCAGGGCCGGCCGAGCCTGCTCTGGGAAGCGGTGCGCATGTACCTTGCGAACCAGCGGCAGGGAAACGCCAAGACCAAGACCCGCGGCGAAGTGTCCGGTACCGGTCGCAAGCCGTGGAAGCAGAAGAGCACCGGCCGCGCTCGTCACGGTTCCCGTCGCTCCCCGATTTTCGTCGGCGGAGGCGTGAATTTCGGGCCGCGTCCGCGCGATTACGGTTTCGATCTCCCCAAGAAGAAACGGCGCCAAGCCCTTCGGACCGCGCTTTCCGCACGACTCGCCGAAGGCGGGGTCAAGGTGATCGAGGATTTCGAGCTTTCGGCACCGAAGACGAAGGAACTGGTGCAGGTGCTTTCCGGTCTGGGTCTGACCAAGTCAACCCTGCTGCTGGTCGGCCCGGGAGGCGAGAATCTGAACCGGGCGAGCAGGAATGTGCCGTGGTTGGCTGTCCTGCCGGCAGTGCAGGTGAATACCTACCAGGTCCTGAAGTACAAGCACGTCGTTTTCACCGAGGGAGGATTGAAGAACTTCCTCGCGAGCGGGACAAACTGATGGTTGATTTCAGCAGGACAATCATGGGCGCGGTCGTTACCGAGAAGACCGAACGGCTGAAGACCGAGGAGAACAGGTATACTTTCCGGGTGACGACGGGCGCCAACAAGATCGAGATTCGCCGCGCGATTGAGAAGTTGTTCAAGGTGCACGTGACCGACGTACGGGTGATGAACTATCTGGGTCAGCGGCGGCGGATGGGTGCTTTTGTCGGACGCCGGCCGTCGTGGAAGAAGGCGATGGTGACACTGAAGCAGGGTGAGACCATTGAGGCGCTGGAGCGATAAGCCATGGGTGTGAAGCAGTATCGACCGACCTCGCCGGCGCGCCGCCGGTACATGGTCTCCACTTTCGAGGAGATCACCAGGAAGAAGCCGCATCGTCCGTTGGTGGAGCCGTTGCGCAAGACTGGCGGTCGCAACAACCGGGGTCGGATTACGGCGAAGCACCGGGGCGGCGGCGAGAAGCGGCACTACCGCATGATTGATTTCCGAAGGACGAAGCACGACGTACCAGGCAAGGTCGTTTCGGTCGAGTACGACCCCAATCGTTCGGCCCGGATTGCGCTGGTCAGTTATGCCGACGGCGAGTACCGCTATATCCTCTGTCCCGACGGCTTCCACGTCGGCGACGCGGTGGCGGCCGGACGGAATCTGCCGATCCGGACCGGCAACGCCATGCCGCTGTCCGATATCCCGGCCGGGGTCGAGGTGCACAACGTCCAGCTCCATCCGCAGGGGCGCTCCTTTATGGTCCGGTCGGCCGGGACTTCGGCCCAGCTCATGGCCAAGGAAGAGAAGTGGGCGGTCATCCGGCTTCCCTCCGGGGAGATTCGCAAGTTCAACCCGGGTTGTTTCGCCACTATCGGGAAGGTCTCGAACCCCGAGCACAAAGACATTTCGATCGGCAAGGCCGGTAGAGTCCGGCATCGCGGCCGACGACCGCGCGTCAGGGCGGTTGCCATGAACCCGGTCGACCACCCGATGGGTGGTGGAGAAGGCAAGAGTTCCGGCGGTCGTCATCCTTGTTCCAAGAGCGGCAAGCCGGCCAAGGGAGCCAAGACCCGGAACCCGAAGAAGAAGTCGAACCGTCTGATTCTCCAGCGGAGGAAGAAGAAGAGATAAATGGGACGCTCGATCAAGAAAGGGCCGTACATTGACGAGAAGCTCTTCCGCCGGATTCGGCAACTGGTTGAGTCGGGCGAGAAGAGAACGATCAGGACTTACGCCCGCCGGAGCGTTGTCCCGCCAGAGTTCGTCGGCTACACGATTGCCGTGCATAACGGACGTCGGTTCTTGCCGGTCTACATCACCGAGCGAATGGTTGGTCATCGCCTGGGAGAGTTTGCATCCACGAGGACCTTCCGGGGCCACACCGGCCAGAAGAAGAAGCAGGAAGAACGGCGACGGCACTGATGGAAGCTCACGCCACCAGCAGGTTCCAGCGCGGCTCGGCGAAGAAGCTGGGACTGGTAGTGAACCTGATCCGGGGAAAGGACGTTCCGGTTGCGCTGCGGACCCTGACTTTTCTGGCCAAACCCACGAAGTCACCGGTGCTCAAGACCCTCAGGTCGGCGGTTGCCAACGCGATATCAAAAGCCGGCAAGGCGAAGTTGCACGAAGAGGATCTGGTGGTGGTTGACGCGCGGGTTGACCAGGGCCCGGCGCTCAAGCGCTGGCGTCCGGGGCCGCGGGGCATGGCATCGGTCATTCGCCGCCGGACGGCGCACGTCCACATCCGGGTAGCCACCAAGGAAGGAGTAGAGGTCTAAGTCTATGGGCCAGAAGACGCATCCGCACGGGTTCAGGTTGGGCATTACCAAAACTTGGAAGTCGGCATGGTTCGAGAGCAAGAATTACCATGCCTACCTGCACGAGGACCTCAGAATCCGCCGCTACATCGGTGCCAAACTACCGCAGGCGATGATTTCGGACATCCGGATCAAGCGAGTGGCCAATCGGACGACAGTCGCAATCCACACCGCGCGGCCCGGCATGGTATTCGGTACCAGGCGACAGGCGCTTGAGGCGCTGCGCGAGGAAGTGAAGCAACTGGTTGGCCGGGAAGTCCAGATAATGGTCGAAGTCGTTCGGGTGCCGGAGCTCGAGTCGAAGCTGGTGGCCGAGAATGTGGCCCGTCAGCTCGAGTCCCGGGTGGCACACCGCCGGGCGATGAGGCGTGCCGTGACCCAGGCGCTTCGGCTTGGAGCGCAGGGAATCAAGGTGATGGTCTCGGGGCGGCTCGGCGGTCGCGAGATCGCCCGAAGCGAAACGTATCTCGAAGGCAAGGTCCCGCTTCACACCCTCAGGGCGGATATCGATTACGCCAGTGTGACGGCCAAGACGAATGCCGGATCGGTCGGGGTGAAGGTCTGGATCTACAAGGGCGAGGTATCCCCCGCGACTGCGATGAAGGCATAAGACCATGTTGATGCCCAAGCGAGTCAAGCATCGTAAGCACCATCGGGGTCGCATGAAGGGCAAGGCGACGTCAATGAACCGGGTCGACTTCGGTGAGTACGGGCTGATGGCACTTGAGCCCCGTTGGATTACGGCCCGGCAGATCGAGGCGGCGCGGATTTGCCTGTCGAGATCCTTGCGGCGTGCGGGCAAGCTCTGGATAAGGATTTTTCCCGACAAGCCGGTGACGAAGAAGGCAGCCGAGTCCAGGATGGGAAAAGGAAAGGGCGCTCCCGAGTTCTGGGTAAGCGTCGTCAAGCCCGGAACGGTCATGTTCGAGCTCGGCGGTATCCCGGAGGAGGATGCCAAGCATGTTCTCCGACTCGCCGGGAGCAAGATGCCCTGCAAGACAAGATTCGTTACTCGTGAGGAGATGAGTTGTGAGGGCTTCTGAGCTCCGGGAACTGACGCAGGAGGAGCTGACTCGCAAGCTGGCCGAGCTCCGGGACGAGTTGCTCAAGCTTCGGCTGCGCCGGGCCGCGGAGTCGCTTCCCAATCCACTGCGACTGCGGATGCTGCGCCGGGACGTTGCCCGAACGTTGACAGTGCTGCGTGAGAAGACCTCGATTGATGCTAAGACAGCAGGAGAGCAGTGATGACCAGGACACGACGTACAGTTACCGGAACCGTGAAGTCGGCGGCGATGCAGAAGACCGTGGTGGTTCTGGTTGAGCGACAGGAACTCCATCCGAAGTACAAAAAGTACGTGCGGCGACGGACCAGCCTCTACGCCCATGACGAGCGGGACGAATGTGAGCGGGGCGACCGTGTATTGCTCATGGAGACACGGCCCGCCTCCAAACTTAAGCGCTGGCGGGTGGTGAAGAAGCTGTGATTCAGGAATTCAGCAGGCTGACCGTTGCGGACAACTCCGGAGCCCGTGAGGTGATGGTCATCAAGGTGTACGGTGGTTCCCGCCGCCGGTTCGGCGGACTGGGCGATATCGTGCTGGTCGCCGTCAAGGATGCCATGCCCAATGCTTCGATCAAGGCCGGCGATAAGGCGAAGGCGGTCGTGGTCAGGACGCGCAAGGAGAACCGCCGGCGCGACGGCAGCTACGTTCGCTTCGACGACAACGCCTGCGTGCTGATTGACGACAAGGGCGAACCCAAAGGAACCCGGGTGTTCGGGCCGGTGGCCCGTGAGCTGCGGGAGCGGAAGTTCACCAAGATCGTTTCACTGGCCGGCGAGGTGGTGTGAGAATGGGCGTAAAGATGAGATTGCGAAAGGGCGATACGGTCGAAGTCCGCACCGGCGAGGACCGGGGTCGCCGCGGCAAGATACTGCGGCTCGTGCGGATCAAGAAAACCGGTCGCGTGCGAGCGATAGTCGATGGGCTCAACCTTGCCAAGAAGCACCAGCGGACCCGAGGCGCAGGCAAGCCGGGCGGGATCATTGATCTGCCCAACCCGATTGACGTTTCCAATCTGGCACTGCTCTGTCCCAAGTGCGGCAAGATGGCCAAGGTCCGGCGGGAACCGCACGAAGGACATCGGGTTCGAATCTGCCGGGGATGTGACGAGATTATTGACGTATGACATCCCGCCTCAAGAAGCAATATCAGGACAAGGTCGTTCCCGCGTTGAACGCGCAGTTCGAGTACGGGAATCGCCATCAGGTTCCGCGTCTGACCAAAGTGGTGATCAACGTCACCACCAAGGAGGCGGTTCAGGATGTAAAGGTCCTCGATTTGATCGCCGCCGACCTTGCATTGATTTCCGGTCAGCGGCCGGTTCGTACCTACGCCAGGCGAGCGATTGCCGCCTTCAAGATCAGACAGGGAATGCCGCTGGGAGTGAAGGTAACGCTGCGCGGTGAACGGATGTACGAATTCATCGACCGTTTCTTCAACTTCGCGACCCCTCAAATCAGGGACTTCCAGGGGTTCTCGCCCGATTCCTTTGACGGACGTGGCGGGTACAGCCTCGGTCTGTCCGAGCAACTGGTGTTTCCCGAAGTAGAGGCGTCCAAGGTGAAGAAGGTGTTCGGAATGAACATTACTTTCGATACTACTGCCCGACACGATGACGAAGCGCGCGCCCTGCTTGCCGCTCTGGGTCTGCCGTTTCGGAAGGGGTAATCCATGGCGCGAAGGGCTTTGATCGTCAAGTCGCGGCGCGAACCGAAGTTCAAGGTACGCAAGTACAACCGTTGCCAGCGTTGTTTCCGGTCCCGTGCAGTCTATCGCAAGTTCAGACTGTGTCGGCTTTGTTTCCGAGAACTGGCCCTGCGCGGTGAGCTTCCGGGAGTGCGCAAGGCAACCTGGTAGGGAGGAGAGACCTTGGACCCGATTGCTGACTATTTGACCCGGATCAGGAACGGCCTGCATCGCCGGCACAAGGAAATCCGGGCGCCGTTCTCCAGAATGAATTACGAGATTGCCCGGATACTGCTTGAGGAAGGGTACATCAGCAACTTCCAGGTTGATGGTGAGGGTATCCGGAAGCGAGTCGTCGTTTCGCTGAAGTACAATGAGGACGGGAGTTCCGTCATCCGGGGGCTTGAACGCGTATCCCGCCAGAGCCGCCGGGTCTACGTCGGAGCTGACAGTATTCCCAAGATACTGGGCGGAATGGGCATCGCCGTCATATCGACTCCCCGGGGTATTTCGACAGATCGTGATGCACGTCGGGAGCGCGTCGGCGGCGAGGTCATCTGCAAGGTCTGGTAGAGGAATCATGGCAAAGCAATACCGGCCGATTCCGATCCCCGATGGCGTTCAACTGAAGATCGAGTCCGGGCAGGCCGTGGTCAAAGGAAAACTCGGCACGATAACGGTAGGGATTCCTGCGGGGATGGACGTGAAGAGCGACGGCAAGCAGGTAGTAGTCGAGAGCCGTCCGGCCGTGGTCCGGGCGTTCGTCGGGACGCTTCGTGCTCATCTGCGCAATGCCTTCACTGGTGTCACGCAGGGGTTCGAGAAGGCCCTGCAGGTTCGCGGCATGGGTTATCGTGTCCAGAAGACGAAGGAAGGTATTCAGATCCGGTGCGGGTATTCGCACCCGGTCGATTTCGCCGCACCTCCCGGGATTACCTTTGAGTTGAAGCAGCTTCCGAACCCGGATGACACCAAGCAGCAGATGTCCGAGATTTCAGTGCGGGGTATTGACCGACAGGCGGTGGGTGAGATTGCGGCCCGAATCCGAGCCGCCAAACCCACCGATCCCTATAAAGGCAAGGGCATTCGCTATCGGGATGAGTTCATTCGGAAGAAGGCCGGGAAGCGGGCGATCGGTACGCAGGCCTAGCGATTCTGTTTTCATGAAAACGGGTGCGGCATTGCCGCACCCGTTCTGTCTGTGTCCTTTTTTCTGCTAGGCCAGAAGCAGGTTGCTCAGCAGCAGGCTTTCCTCGAAGCCCTCGAATGCGGCTGCGCCCATGCTGAGGACCATCACGATGGTCCAGATCAGACCGATGACCAGCCCCAGGATTCCCAGGATCAGGCCGATTACGGCCATTGGCTTGCCCGTCAGTGTTCCGCCGCTGGCCTTGATTTTCTTCATGCTCATGGCGCCGAAGATGATCGCAAGGACGGCACAAATCCATCCAACTAAAGGTGCGAAGCTGAGAATGCCGAGAATCAGGGCGCCAATCGCCTTACCATCGGTTTTCGTGGCCGGTCTGGTTTCGGGAGCAGGAGTGCCAGTCTGTTCCACCTTTCCTCCTTTTTCTGGTTGTCTGCTGTCGTCTTTCACGGTTCTGCTTGGAATGATAGTGTTCGCGGGGGTGCTGTCAACCTGTGCTGTCAGCGCGGCCACGGTAGGGGGTGACGCCGGCGGGTTTCTTCCGGGTTGCAGAATGGAAGCGCAGACGATGACAGGCCCGGCTTGACTTGGCGGTCGAGTCCGGGTATTATCCGCCGCTGGCCCCATCGTCTAGCTTGGCCTAGGACATCTGGTTCTCAGCCAGAAGACCGGGGTTCAAATCCCCATGGGGCTATGAGAGGTCAGACCCGGGCCGGTGCCGGATGTCGCTCCGGCCCATCTGACCGACAGCGCGGAGAGGTTTCTGATTCATTACTGATTCCTGCTGGTTACAGTCCCATTCTGTCCATCATCGCCGGTCCGAAGCACGATACCGCTCAAGGGTTCTTCCTTGTCCTCCGGCACAGTTGATTTGACATCGATTCGGTCCCTACTATAATTCGCCGTGTTCTGTGGAACCCCGGGTTGTCTCAGGCTGGCGCGACCGGCCGCGATTGCGGTTCTGCTTTCAGTTCTGGCGTTGCCCGGGTGCATCACCGGTGTCAAGCGATCCGAGCAGGTGGTCTCGATATTCCTCTCCGGGCAAGTCGACCTGGATGCTCTTCCCGGGGCGGCCGCTATCGTTCGGGCGCGTCGCGCAACGAATCCGTGTATCTGGCTGGTCTGCGGCCCGGTGTTCCGGGACCGGCTCGCCACGGCCTTCGGGGACGGGGCTTTCCAGGTGGACCTGCTGCATGCTGCCGGCGTGGACGCCGTTTTTCTCGGACCGGAATGGCTCGAACTGGGTGTGGCAAGGTGTGATTCGCTGGTCGACCGGGGTCGCTTCTACTTCCTGAGTGCCAATCTTGCTGACAGTACTGACGAGCCATTGGGGCATCCTTTCATGGTCAAGCGGCTGGGAATGGAATCGGTCGGTATCGTCGGCCTCTGGCTCGACTCCACGGATGTGCTGCTGCAGTGTCGGGGGCTGCGGCCGGTCGAACAGGATTTCGCAGCCCGTAAGACCCTGCCGTTGGCAAGACGGCGGGCCGAGGTCGTCGGGGTACTGGCATTTCCCGAAGGACGCGTTCCGGACTGGGATGTGGATTTCGTGCTCGGTGGAACGGGAGCGGAGGGGATGATTGCCGCGACCCTCCCGTCCGTCGGGGACAGGATGACGCGACTTGACCTTTCCATCCAGGGCGGCAGGGTTGTCGACTTCGTGATGGTTGAGAAGGAACCGGGAGCGGCGGTCGATGTCGGGGTGCAGGCGGTGCTCGATTCCCTGGGCGCGTGCAGCGATTCCGCAGCATCGGTTGCGGTCGCCGACGCCAGGGTCGCCGTTACGCCGGCCGCGCTGACCGACGTACTGGTTGACGCCTACCTGAAACGGCATGCGGACGGGTTCGTGTATGATGCGCCGCTGGCGCAAGGTACGCTCGGTCCCGGAGTCATTACCGCCGGGGAACTGGTAGCAGTCCTGACCAACCCCGGCCGACTGGTGCTCGTGACCGTTCAGGGACGGGATATCAAGTTGCTGACTGATGACAAGGCGGTGACGCTGAGATGGCGACACGGGCTTCGTCGTCGTCGATTGGCTATGAACAAATCCTATCAGGTCGCAATGACACTTGATTTCCTCCGCCGGCATCCGGGTCTCGCGGCTGGCGGATACGAACTGGATGCCGAGCAGTTCTGGGCCATTGCCGCAGAGATGCTGGGTTCCATGGCGGTGCTGCAATGACCGGGATTCTGACACGGTTCCGGGTCAGCCGGTTCGCCTGGACCGTGCTGGTTGCTTTCTACTTCGTGGTGTTCTTCCGCAACTTCTTTGCCGACGCGGCGCCCGGGCGGATGGTTCTGCCGCTGGTGTTTGCCTGTTTGCTGGTGCTGTGGCTGGCGGTTGAGTACTACTTCGGGTCCCCGTTTTTCCAGTCCGGAGTCGTCGAGCCTTCCCCGCTGTGGCGTGGGGTGTTCGCTTTCTACGTCTATCCCTTTTTCGGATACGTGGCGGCCGATTCGCTGTGGTGGCACTGGACCCAGATTCCCTTTCCGGCATTCGTTCTCTGGATACCGGGGGTGGTTCTGTTCGCGCTTGGAGCCGGTGTCAGGCTGAACCTGCTGTTCGCCCTGGCGCGGATGGCTTCGAAGCAGTCCGGGCGAGGAGATGGCCGTTCCCGGCTGCCGGCACGGGAGTTCACGAACCTCTTCCTGCAGCGGAGGTGTCGACACCCGCGCTATCTGGCAACCCTGCTGCAACTGGTCGGCGCGGCGCTGGCGTTCGGTTCCTGGGGCGGGTTGGCGCTCGTCCTGATTATCGGGCTGCCGTTGATCCTGGTGCAGGCAAAGCACGAGGACCGGCAACTGCGGTCGCTGCTGAAGGGCGAGTACGAACGGTACGTCCGGGAAGTGCCGCTATTCTGGCCCAGGCCGGGCCGGAACGGCTAGTCGGTCTTTTTCTCCCTGACGACAACCAGTTGATTCGGCTCCACGGCATTCAGCCGGACCAAGCTCTGCGGGCCGAATCTTACTTCAACCGATACCGGGGAATCGGATGGACCAAGCCCGACCTGCTGGATGAATGAGTTCTGACTGGTGGTGCCGCTGCCGCCTTCGACCTCGCGGATCCAGACGTCATCGCCACGGGTGACCGTAATCCGGCACCCGATACCGGCCCGATTGGCCTCGGTGCCAACTACTTTGATCCGCAGCCAGTGATTCGGGTTCCGGGTGTCGTTGCGGAAGAGCTTCAGTCCTGAGCCGGAGCCGACAACCAGGTCCATGTCGCCGTCCCGGTCGATATCCGCGAATGCGCAGCCCCAGCCGTTGAACGCCCGCGTGCCGCTGAGCCAGGTGACGTCGCGGAACCGCACGGTCGAGTCAGGATGGGGTCGTCCCATGTTCTCGTAGAGGAACGAACGACGGTTCTCGTAGATGGACGTGATGTAGAGGTCAAGGTCGCCGTCGTTGTCCACATCGGCCCAGGCCGGGTTGGAATGGGTCTCCTCATACCTGATGCCGGCCGCAGCGCGGCGGTCGCGGAAGCGAGGGATTGAATCCGGCCCGAGGTTTTCGTACAGGCGGGAGCGGTTGGAGAATTCGATGTACCGGGGGTGGACGAGGTCGGCGGTGAACAGGTCGAGGTCGCCGTCGTTGTCGTAGTCCCCCCAAGCGGCCCCGATAGTGTGGCCGAACCACCCGTCGACTTCGTCGCCGGCAATGCCCAGCGCGGCCGCAGTGTTCTCGAAGGTCGAGTCACCCCGGTTGTGCCAGAGGAAGTTCTCCTGGAGCCGGTAGTTGGCGACAAAGCAGTCCTGCCGACCGTCGTCGTCATAGTCGGCCCAGGCAACTCCCCGGCCGGCACGGTCTTCCCCGTACGGCGGGATGATTTCCGCGTCGGTGGTGATGTCGGTGAATTCGCCGGGCCGGTTCTGGTACAGGCGGTCCGGCCAGTAGTTCTGCTCGGCCCGGTTCTCGTAGTTGGCGGCGTAGAGGTCAACGAGCCCATCGTTGTCGAAATCGGCCCAGGCCGCGCCTTCGGTCGGGCCCGGGTTGCTCGGACGGCCGGTCTGCTTCGTGACGTCGCTGAACCTGCCCTGGCAGTTGCGCCAGAGCCGGTCGATCGTGTCGCCGCCGCACATGTAGAAGTCGAGCCAGCCGTCGTTGTCGAAGTCGGCCCAGACAGCACCCCGGCCCTTGGCGTTCTTCAGTCCGACCTTGCCGGTGACCTCGGTGAACCGGTTGCCGGAGTCGTTCCGGAACAGCCGGGAGCCAGACACAAGCAGGTCGTCATAGCCATCATTGTCGTAGTCACCCCAGGCGACGCGGGAGCCTTTCAGGCTGTCAAGTCCGGCTTCGGCAGTGATGTCGGTGAACCGCGGGCCGTCGTAGGCTGCGGTTTTCCTCGCTCGGCTGACGAGTTTCGTTCCTTCCAATTCCCAGAGGCGCCGGAGGCCGGAATCAGCCCGTGGACTCCAGCGGTTGCGCGAGTCGCCCTGAATCAGCGCGTTGACGAAAGCGTTCGCAGCCGCTGACGTGTCATTCGCCTGTTCGTTGATCTCGCCCAGGAGTGTATAGTACGGCCCGAGCGTGGCTTCGATGTCCGGGCCGAAGTTGGAGCCACTGGTCGCCTCGAGCAGCATGGTGCGGGCCGGCTCGATGCTGTCAAGTGCCTGCAGGGCCTCGGCCAGGGCGAGCCGAGCGGAACCGTAGAGCGTTGGGTACTCGAGTTCCCATTGTTCCTGCGGTTTGTTTGGGGGTTTGGTGGCGTGCGGCTCGAGCGCAATCGCACGGCGGGCATAGGCCTCAGCGGTCCCGGGCTCGAGTTTCATCCGGTTGAGGATTGCGGCGGCGTACCGCGCCCGGAACGGGTCGTTCGGGTCGTCCGCGACCATCTCTTCCGCGGTCTGGAGCGCTCCGGTGGTATCCTCCAGACCGGAGAGCGAACTGAGGAGGTACACGTACATGGTTGCGCGCCACTCGGTTTCCGGAAAGCGCCGCAGGAACCGGCCCAGCAGAGCGGCTTTCAGCGTGTCGTCGCGCCAGATCGGGTAGAGCGAGTCGTAGAACATGCCACCGATGATATCGTGGCCGCGGGGTGAGTTCGGGTGGTGGGTGGTCAGGAGCAGTCCTACTGCTTCCTTCAATACCGGATTCGCCAGCGCGAATCCATCGAACGCAAGTGTGAGGTTTTCCGGTGATGCCGCGGCACTGTCGCTTTCGGTCGTTGCCAGGACTTCCTTCGCAATCAGGGTTCTGGTTTCGGCGAGCCGGATCGAGTCGTCCTCGTGCAGGCGGTAGAGCGCGTGCCAGCGTCCGAGCCGGGCCGAATCGTTGGAGGGTTCCAGTTCCAGCGTCCGGTTCCACCAATGGAGGCTTGAATCGTACTTGCGCCAGTGGTCATAGACGTGCGCTAGGCTGCGGGTGGCGGTCGCGGCGGCCGAATCGAGGGTGCACTGCCGCGTGTACCGGGCAACTGCTGCATCGTAGTCGCGGCGGGCAAGCAAGCGGGTCAGTTCCGTTTCCGCCGTGCCGGCGGTGACGGCTCCGAGCAGGAAGAGCAGGACTGTTCTCACGTATGCCTCCGTTGCATCAGGTTCAATCCATGAGAAGCTAATCCTGTCGGGCGGGAAGTCAAGATGTCGGTCCGGAACGAAAAGGGCGCCCCGCCGAGCACGGCGGGGGGGGAAGAAAAAACGGGACAGCACACCACAGAAAACCAGACACA
>CBDUVZ010000073.1:0-15346 GCA_965370805.1 uncultured bacterium
ACTTCAAGGATACGCTCGACTTTTGCCAAATCCACAACTTCTGACTATACCTCCCGGTTGTCTCGCAGCATGTCTTCGAGATGCTGGCGACACGCGTTGGAATCGGGGAATTCCGGCGACTTCACATCACTATAGTAGGCTCTGGCCTCGATGCCATTACGCTTCAACCAATCCGCGACCTGGTCGGCATCACGTCTGGTGAGCGTGTAGACGATACCGGTCCCGGGCAACTCCGGGAGATGCTCGGCGAGCCAGGCCAGGCGTGCTGACTGGTCCGGCAGACGCAGGGCCTGCAGGACGAGGCTTTGCCGCATCAGGGGTCCGCGCTGCACCTGGATGCCGCCCAACTGATTACATACATCGTCGAGCACACGGTTGTTCGCGGTCGCCGTAGTGCCAAGCACGGGCATGTTCGGCGGCATGTGCTTCAGCACGTTCACCAGGCGGCGGTAATCGGGACGGAAGTCGTGCCCCCAGTCGGAAATGCAGTGGGCTTCATCCACCACCAGGAGGCCAATTCGATTGGCGACCGGCAGCAGCACGCTCTGGACGAACTCGTCGTTGGCCAGACGCTCCGGGGAGATGAGTAGGGCATCGGCCTCGTTATTGAGGATGGCTTGCGTCAGAGCCGACCATTCCTCCCGGTTGGTCGAGTTGATGGTCAGCGCCTTGATGCGAAGACGATCTGCGGCCTCGATCTGGTTTCGCATCAGCGCCAGCAGGGGTGAGACGATCAACGTCGGCCCGGACCCGCGGTCGCGCAGAATCCGAGTGGCGATGAAGTACACCGAACTCTTGCCCCAGCCCGTTCGCTGCACGACCAGGAGCTTCTTCCGTTGATTCACCAGAGCATCAATTGCCTCCCATTGGCCGGGCCGGAAGTCGGCACAGGCTGTGCCCAGTGCCTGCCGTAACAGGCCGCAAGCCTGGTCGCGGTCGCACATCATTCCGGGGGAATCAGGGATCACCATCGCTTTCCCGATGGGTTTCTTTCATTCGCCACGCTCAACTTCTACCCCAATTTGCTCGCGTGTCAAGCGGCGAAGTTCTGCTTCTTCTTAGGTTTGTGAGTCTGGGCGATTCGCAGAAACGTCATCGGTAGCCATGGATTTCAAGACTCAAGACTCGACTCCGTCACTCCCGGTCGCCGGCATCGAAGGAATAGGTGCAACCGGTGACGACGTACCCACCGTCAGTGTCCGTGTTGCCGTAGGTGAGTTGGAAGGTGACTTGCGCCGTGAGCGGCGCGGCGAGGGTGAGAACGAGGAGTGCTACGAGCAACAGGCCGAGCGTTGATACTTTCCTCATGCGTTTAGTGTGGCTCAGGAACGGCCGGGAGTCAAGGGCGGGTCGGACTTGGTTTTGACGCGGATGAGGTTCTTCGGCACATTGATACCATTCCGATTCCGGTTGGGCATTGAGGGATGTTCGCTGACTGTGGCGCGGAGCTTCGGAGAGCGGGAATCAGAACCGGGATGGGAATCCGGCCCGGAATCCGGAGCGGAACGGCATGGGGAATCCGGACTGGAACCCGGAATGGAGTAGTCAGTGGACCGGGAAGGGGAACGGAAGCGGGATTCGGGACCGGATTGGGCATAAGGCCCGCAGAAGGAACCGGAACCGGAGTCGCTGGAAGAACGGGGTTTTGAGTTCTTGCGGGAGCCGGTTGTAGAATCCACACAGGAACGGGCAGAGTAGTGAGGGGAACAGCATGGGGGACGGGGATGAGATTTCGGCCGCGGTCGTGTAAGAGCAAGTGCTAGGGTAGCATACGGCCCGCAGCGGTTCTGGTTGGACTCTAGTAATTACTAGAGTCAAGCGTGTCCAGGCCGAGTGCGCGGGACTATGATGCTATGCGTTCCCACCCGGACTGAGTGTGTGGCTGAAGGCGCTTGTCAGCGCATCGGGCGAAGAGCAAGATGCGGAAGCGGAAACCGCCAAGGCCGCCAAGAGCGCCAAGACGGAAATGACCAATGACCAAGGCCTGATGACCAACGAGGGAATGAACTACCGATGGACACGGGGAGAAGCCAAGAGCCAGAAGCCAAAGCGCAGAATGAGGAGGCGGGACGGAATGGAAAGTGCCATCCGATGGCACAACCACAGATAGATACAGACGAGGGCCGGAAGTCTGTATTTGGTATTGAGCCGACTGGTGGCAGTTTCCGCTTGCGCTGCAATCGGGCTGCGGTATAGTTTCGGCCGATGGCAGAGAATCAATCTTCGGAGTTGAGCCCGCAGCAGACGAAGCTCGCCCGGCTGCGGGAACTCGGCGTCGCGCCGTACGCGTACCGCTGGGACCGGGACCATTCCGCGGCCGGGGTGATTGCGGAGTTCGACAAGCTGAGCGAGGCCAAGACCGAAGTCAGACTTGCCGGCAGGCTGCTTTCCCGGCGCGAGCACGGCAAGACGCAGTTCGGCCACATGCAGGACGCGAGCGGCAGGATTCAGTTCTACCTGCGCAAGGACACAATCGGGGACGAGCCGTTCGAGCGGCTGTCGCTGCTGGATATCGGGGACCTGGTCGGCGTGCGCGGCGAGGTGTTCCGCACCCGGACCGGAGAGGTAACTATTCTCGTGAAGGAGTTGATCCTGCTGGCCAAGTCACTGCGGCCGCTGCCCGAGAAGTTCCACGGGCTCAAGGACGTCGAGTTGCGCTATCGGCAGCGGTACGTTGACCTGATTGTCAATCCGGATTCGCGGGGAGTGTTCCTGGCCCGGACCCGCATCATGAGTCTCATCCGCCGGTTCCTGGATTCGCGCGAATTCGTCGAAGTCGAGACGCCGACGCTGCAGCCGATCTACGGGGGGGCTGCGGCCGAGCCGTTCAAGACCCACTACAACGTGCTTGACCAGCGGATGTTCCTGCGCATTTCCGATGAGTTGTATCTGAAGCGGTTGATTGTCGGCGGACTCGAACGGGTGTACGAGATGTGCAAGGATTTCCGCAACGAAGGTCTTGACCGGACCCATAATCCGGAGTTTACCCAGGTGGAGCTGTACCAGGCGTACGCTGACTACTTTGACATGATGAGTCTGGTTGAGGAGTTGTTCCGATTCCTGGCCCGGGAGTTGAAGGGGACGACCGAGATTGAGTACCAAGGTCGCAAGATCGACCTGGGCAAGCCGTGGAACCGGGTCAGGTTCGTTGATGCCCTGGGGGAGAAGATCGGGGCGGACCCGCTCAAGCTTTCCGAGGAGGAATTGAAAGAAGCCGCGAAGCGGTTCAATGTCAAGGTCGAGACCGGGACTTCGCGGGTGAAGCAGCTGGACAAGCTGTTTGAGGAGCTTGTGCAGGATCATATCGTCGAGCCGACATTCGTGATGGACCATCCGAAGATAACCTGCCCGCTGGCCAAGACCCACCGCGAGAACCCGGACCTGGTGGAGCGGTTCGAGCCGGTGGTTTGCGGAATGGAGTTGGGCAATGCGTTCAGCGAGTTGAATGACCCGGAGGAGCAGCGCAAGCGGTTCGAGGAGCAGGTCGCCCGGAACGAGGAATTCGCCGTTCTGGATGAGGACTACTGCGTCGCGCTTGAGTACGGGATGCCGCCGACCGGCGGGCTCGGGCTGGGCGTTGACCGGATGGTGATGCTGCTGACCGATACGCCGTCGATCAGGGATGTCATTCTGTTCCCGCAACTCCGGCCGACAGAGAAGGCGCCCGGGGTCCAGGGGTCCGAGGGTTCAGGCGGGCAGACCGACGGAGAGACTGCTTGAGTCCTCTCTGAGATGCAGTTCGAGTTCTTCGTAGCCCGGCGCTACCTGCAAAGCCGCAAGGGTCGGCGCATGTCCGGGATTACCGCGATAGCTATCGGCGGCGTGTTCGTCGGGGTGGCCGCGATTCTGATTGTGCTTTCGGTCATCAACGGATTCCACAAGGAACTGCGCGAGCGAATTCTGGGTACGACCCCGCACATCGTGGTGACCAGGTTTTCGTACGCGCCGATTGAGTATGCCGGACCCGAAGATACCCTGCTGGCCGCAATCCGTTCGTTTCCCGGTGTAGCGAGCGTCGCGCCGTTCGTCTACGCGAAGACGCTGGTTCGGACCGAGAAGGCGGTGGAAGGAGTTGTCATCCGCGGCGTTGACCCGGAGCGCGAGAGCGAGATTACCGATATCGCGAGTACGGTCCAGGAGGGCGAGTACTCGTTCGAAGACGGCGGGGTCCTTATCGGCGTGGACCTGGCCCGGGTCCTGGGCGTCACGGTCGGCGACCGGCTGAATATCGTCTCGCCGTTCGGCGGCAACAACACCCCGCTCGGATTCGTGCCGCGGGCCAGGAAGTTCCGGGTGAACGGGATATTCGACTCCGGGATGTACGAGTACAACAGCATGTTCGTCTACGTCGGACTCGGGCAGTTACAGCGGTTCCTCGGGATGGAGGGGATGGTGACCGGATACGAAGTGCGGGTGCAGGACGTCTATGCTTCGGGCCGGATTGCGCGGGTGCTGATGCGCCGGCTCGGGTATCCGTTCCGGGCAGTGGACTGGATTGCCCAGAATCGGAACCTGTTCACCGCACTCCGGCTGGAGAAGGTAGTGACTTTTATCGTGCTGGTGCTGATTGTGCTTGTCGCCGCTTTCAATATCATCGGGATGCTGATGATGATGGTGCTGCGCAAGACCCGGGAGATCGGTATCCTGAAGGCAATCGGTGCCCGCCCGCGGAACCTGACGAGGTTGTTCGTCTATGCCGGGCTGATGATGGGCGGAATCGGTACCGGCCTAGGGGCAGTGTTCGGTTTCGTTGTCTCCTGGCTGCTGAACAAGTATCGGTTCGTGACCCTGCCCGGTGACGTCTACTTCATCAAGAACCTGCCGGTCGAGATGCAGTGGCAGGATTTCCTGGTGGTGTGTGCGGCCGCGCTTGTCATCACCCTGGTGGCGACAATCTACCCGGCCTGGCGGGCGTCGCGGATGGACCCGGTGGAGGCAATCCGGTATGAGTGAAGCGGAGAAGGGTCCAAGGGTCCAAGGGGTCGAGGGTTTGAGTGAGCCGGAAGGGCCGGATGTTGTGCTTCAGGCCGAGAATGTCTACCGGGTGTTCGAGACCGGGGCCGAGCGGCTGGAGGTGCTCAGCGGGGTGGACCTTACCGTGCGCCGGGGCGAGTTCGTGGCTATCGTCGGACCCTCGGGTACGGGCAAGTCCACGCTGCTGCACGTCCTCGGCGGGCTTGACCGGCCGACCAGCGGAAAGGTGCTGCTTGATTCAATCGACGTTTTCAGCTATTCTAAGTCCAAGCTACCGGAGTTGCGGAACGAGAAGGTGGGTTTCGTGTTCCAGTTCCACCACCTTCTGGCCGAGTTTACCGTGCTTGAGAATGTCGCGCTGCCGCTGCTGATTGCGGGTCGCAGCCGGCGGGAGGCACTTGCGCGGGCGCGGCAGGTGCTGGAGGAGATTGGTTTCACCAGCCGGCTGCAGCACTACCCGGCCATGCTCTCGGGAGGCGAGCAGTCCAAGGTGGCGGTTGCCCGGGCGCTTGCCAATGCCCCGGCGGTGATTCTGGCCGATGAGCCGACCGGGAGCCTCGATGCCGCATCGGCCGACGCGCTGATGGATCTGCTGGAGAGTCTGAACCGGAAGAGGAGTATGACGATAGTAGCGGTGAGTCACAATCCAGCGGTGGCCGGCCGGGCCGGCCGCCGGCTGGTGATGTCTCAAGGGAAGCTGCATGATGAAGAAATGTGACCTCTGCGGTAAGAACCCGGCGGCGATGAAAGTGCGCCAGATGGACAAAGACGGCAACAGGACCGAGATCGAGGTGTGTGTGGAGTGCGCCCGGAAGCGGGGGTTTACCGAAGTCGAGAAGCTCAAGTTCGACGTGGCCCAGATTCTGGCCGAGATGAAGGACGAAGTGGCGGACGAGGACCGGAAGCTTATCTGTTCCCGGTGCGGGCTTTCGTTCGCCGAGTTCAAGCGACAGGGGCGGCTGGGTTGCGCCGGATGCTACGATACTTTCAGGGAGAAGCTCGAACCGCTGGTGCGGCGGATTCACAACGCGGTTCAGCACGTCGGCAAGACCACCAACAGCGGGCGCAAGCATGCCGAGTTCAGTATGAATGTCCAGAAGCTGCGCGAGGACCTGCAGACTGCAATCAAGGCTGAGGACTACGAAAGAGCGGCGAGACTGCGTGACGAGTTGAGCCAGGCGGAAAAATATGCTGGCGGCGGATAGGGTCGGCGGATGGCTCGGGGCCACCGGCCCGGAGTCGGAAGTCGTGATTTCCACCCGGGTCCGTCTCGCCCGGAACTTCGCGGAAGTGCCGTTCGTGCTCAAGGCGAAACCGGCTGACCAGTCCCGGGTGGTTGAGACGGTGCACTGGGCGCTGCAGGACTCGGGATATCTTGCCGAGGGCGGTTTCATTGATGACGAGCAACTGACCGAAGAGCGGTCCCGGTTGCTGCTCGAGCGGCATCTCGTGTCGCCGGATTTCGTCGAATCCAAACTGAAACGCGGACTGTATGTCCGGCGGGACGAAACCCTGAGCGTGATGGTGAACGAAGAAGACCATCTGCGGTTCCAGGCGCTGGTTTCCGGACTTGATTTCCCGGCGGCATTCGAGGTCGTCAGCAAGCTGGACGAGCGGCTCGAATCTCAACTGGCCTATGCGTTTTCGCCCCAGTTCGGGTTCCTGACCGCGTGCCCGACCAACCTCGGCACGGGGATGCGGGCTTCAGTGCTGGTTCACCTGCCCGGTCTGGTGTTGACCAAGGAGATTGAGAAGGTCCTGCGCGGGGCGGTGCACATCGGGTTGGTGGTGCGCGGCATGTACGGCGAAGGGACCGAGGTCAAGGGCAACCTGTTCCAGATTTCCAACCAGAAGACCCTGGGTCAGTCCGAGACCGAAATCCTGGAAACGGTGACCGATATTGCCCGCCAGGTTGTCGAGTACGAGCGGAACGCGCGCGAGTACCTGATGAAACACCTGCGGGTCGAGACCGAAGACAAAGCCTTCCGGTCGCTTGCCCTGCTCAAGAGCGCCCGGATTCTGAACTCAGAGGAAGCGATCAACCTGCTGGCAACGGTCCGGCTCGGGGTCGCGCTCGGAATTGTCAATGAAGTGAGTCTGGCCCAGGTGAGCCGGTTCCTGGTGCTGGTGCGGCCGGCGAATCTGCAGGTCATGCTCGGTGAAAAGCTGGACCTCCCGGAGCGGGACGAACGGCGAGCAACCTACATCCGTGAGTCGCTGGTCAAACCTTAGCTTGAAATGAGCAAGCCGGACAAGGCGACACCGGAGCGGCTGCGCAGGCTGCCGCAGGTGGAGAAAGTGTTCTCCGACGAGCGGCTGGCAGGCGTGATGGCGAAAGTGCACCGCCGGATGGCGACAAGGATCGTGCGTGAGTACCTGTCCGAGGTGCGGGAGAGGATTCTCGCGGGCGAAGATATTGATTACGATACTGCCGAACTGGCGAAGCGGCTGCGTCGGGAAATCCGGCCGAGGCTGACGGGCGTAGTCAACGGGCTCGGCGTGGTGCTGCACACCGGGCTGGGTCGAGCCCCGCTGTGCGCTGCAGCCCGGGAAGCGCTGGCCGACGTGAGCTCGGGATTCAGTTCCCTTGAAATCAACCTCGACACCGGGCGCAGGGGAGACCGGTACGAGCACGTCGAATCCCTGCTCTGCGAGCTGACCGGGGCCGAAGCGGCCCACGTGGTGAACAACAACTGCGCGGCGACCCTGCTGATTCTCTCCTCGATGGCCGCGGGCCGGGAGGTAATCGTATCCCGGGGGCAACTGATCGAAATCGGCGGTTCGTTCCGGATTCCGGACGTGATGAAACAGAGCGGGTGCCGGATGGTCGAAGTCGGCACCACCAACCGGACCCACCTGCGCGATTACCGCAACGCAATCACCGAAGAGACAGCAGCTTTGCTGCGGGTGCACATGTCCAACTACCGGATTCGCGGGTTCACCAAAGAGGTCGAGCTCAAAGAGATGGTCGAGCTGGGCCGGGAACGCGGAATCCCGGTGATTGACGACCTCGGTTCAGGTGCGCTGATTGACCTGGCGAGATTCGACCTGCCCAGGGAGCCGCTGGTTCAGGAATCGATGCAGACCGGGGCTGCGGTCGCCTGCTTTTCGGGTGACAAGCTGATTGGCGCGTGCCAGGCCGGAATCATCGTCGGCAAGCGGGAGCAGATTGAGAAGATGAAGAAGCACCCGTTGACCCGGGCATTGCGGTGCGACAAGCTTTCCTTTGCGGTCCTGGAGCGGACCCTTGAGCTTTTCCTCGACGAGCCGAAGGTGCTCGAAGAGCACGCGCTGTTCCGGATACTGTTCAAGCCGGTGAAGCAGATGCAGCGTGAGGCGCAGTCGCTGGCACGCAAGGTCGAAGGCAAGCTGGCGGACGTGGCCGAAGTCAAAGTCCGGGCTGCGCTGTCCGAATTCGGCGGCGGGTCACTGGCTACCGAGAGCCTTGAGTCACGCGTAGTGGCAATCCGGCCGAAGTCGATGAGTGTTGACGAACTGGCGCAGAAGATGCGCTATTACCGGCCGCCGGTGTTCGGCCGGGTGGAGCGGGATGAGTACCTGCTCGACTTCCGCACCCTGCGCAAGGACGAAATCCCGACCGTGGCCGAAGCCCTGCTTTCAGTGCTCGGGCCGGAATAGGCCCGGGTTCCCGCACAACAACCGGCCTTGCTTTTCAGTTCCGAGTGTCAGTCGCGTCTTGCCCGGACAGTCGGGAAAGCGAGGGGATTCCGGGTCAGGTCTTCAGCCGGTCAAGGGCCCGGGTTGCGAGCAATGTCAGCCAGCGGGACGGCTCCCTTTTCTGCCCGAACTCCCAGTCGCCCCATGCTTTCCAGACCGACTCCGGCGTGAACCGGCCCCGGGCATCGGCTTTGCCCGCAACGAGTTTCGCCATCTCCTGCAGCCGCGGGTCTTTGCGCAGCCACGGGAACCGGGTCAGTACGTCGAGCACGTGCAGGATGTCGTACCAGACCAGCGGGGCTTTCAGCTTTCGGAAATCGGTGCCCATGTGGAACATGTACGGGTGCCGGGTCTGGCTTTCAGACCAGAGGGTAAGCAGGGCTTCGGCCCCGGTGCGGGCAGCCTTGCTGGAGCGCCATTTCGCGGTCAAAGACAGGGCTTTGAGCATCGCCAGGTTGGCGTAAGGACAAGGGTCGTCTTTGCGACCCGGGCCGCGCCACTTGCCGAGTTCCGGAGAAGCGGCACAGGGCCAGCCGTTGTCGCGCACCAGCCCGGCCAGATGTCGGGTCGCACAGTCCGGACGTGCGGGTCCCTGCCCAGACCGAACCCGGTCAAGGCATAGACAAGCAGCGGCGCGTCGCACAGGGCCCAGGCCCACTGGTCCTTGCCGGTTCCGCCGTGGCGCGGGTGGATGTTCATCAGCATCTGGAACGGTCCCTGCTCGGACCGGTGCTTCATGACCCGGGTGATGATTCTGTCCAGGCCTGGGGTTCTGGCTTTCAGACCAAGGTCAGCCAGGAACGTCAGCTTGTGCAGCGGGTGCCCGGCAGACCGGTGGCTGGCGATGACCTTTACCGGCCAGCCGGCCAGTTCGGCAAGCAGGGCTTTCACCTGCGGGTGGTTCAGCATTGCCTGGTATGCGGCCCTCGCTTCCGCAGTGCTCTGCCGCTGGCCAAGCAGGTCGCGCCGGGTGCGGTACTCGACCCAGGGCTCGCCTTGAACCAGCCAGTCAATCAATGGGTTCATTGTTCACTTCATACCGTGCTGAGCTATTCTGTCCGCAATACCATTGATGTCAAACCGGGCTGCACCGGCCTTCGCGTATCTGCCGGAGAACCTGCGGGCACCGGGCCGGACGTATCGGGGAACGCATGAGGGGACGCATGACCGGACGCCCTGGGGGACGCCTTGGGGGACGTATTGGGGGACATATCGGTAGACGCATCGGGGGGCGCATCGGGGGATGCATCGGGGGACACATCGGGGGATGCACCAGGGGACATATCGGAGGACGTATCAGGGGACAGATCAGGGGACGTATCGGGGAACGTATGAGGGGATGTATCGGTAGACGCATCGGGGGACGTACTGGTAGACGTATTGGGGGACGCCCCGGGGGACCACTCAGGGGGCGGCAATTTGCTGCCCCGGGGGCGGCAAAATCGGAGCCGAACTGCAAGAAAAAGGCGGGGTCTGACGTCTCATACTATAAAGACACAGGAGTAGAAAATGAAACCGCTTGAACTCGAACCCGAAGCCGTCGAGATGCTGGTTGATATCGTGTACCAGACCGAAGACCCGTACGACCGGTGGCTGGTGCCGGCGCTGGAGACGCTCGGGATGAAGCGACCGGCCCAGGAATACTTGAACCAGGCCGGGCTGCGCCGCGTGCCCTACATCCAGCAGCAGGGGTTTGCCTGCTTCCTGGTAAGGAAGCTCAAGGCGCATCACGGTGTCGAACTGGTCGAGGCGGTGCTCAACGAGTTCGACCGGTGGGCGGCCAAGGGGCTGGACCCGGTGCAGATGCAGCGGATGACGGTGCACTGCTGGAACCGGCTCAAGCAGGCACGCGGCCGCTGAGACCGGGCCCGGGTTCAGGCGGAAAGCGCTGCTGCCAGTCTGCCGAGACTTGTTTACGCTTTCAGTCCCCGCGGTCAGTGGACTGGTGCCCGCGCCCGGTTCCCTCTGGAGATTACTTTTGCAGTATCACCTTGGTTGTGGTCCGGCGGTCCGGCTGCCGCACGAAATACACGCCCGGGGCCAGGTGGTGGACGTCGTTTTCGCCGGGGGAGAGGTTAAGTACCCTGCGACCGGAAGCATCGAACAGCACCACGGGTTCCCGGCTTTCGATATTCAGGACGCGGTTCGCCGGCACCGGCCAGACTCGCAGCTGCGCCGTCCTTACGGTCGGGATCCGTTCCAGTTCGATGCCTGAGGGCATCACGACCAGCCGGTAACGCCGGATATGGCTGGTGTAGACTGTGTCTGCTTGCACCACGATTCTCCAGGAATTCTCAGGGACATAGGTGATTCCCAGGTGCACTGGGTCAGCCGGGTCGGCAATCGAGAATACCTCCACGTAATTGACCCCGCCGGTAACCAGCAGCGTGTCGCAGACCGCAACGCAGATTGCATTCCGACCCTGGATCCGCGCCAGCTCGCGCAGCGAACCGGGGTCGGCAACGCTGTACACATTGAGTTGCCCTCCGCAGTGTGGTACGACGTACAGCAACGTGTCCTTGACAACCAGGTCATCGACCTCGATACTGGTATCGCCAAGCAAGACGGGATTTGCCGGGTCACCGATATCCAGGGACCAGATGCGACTGCCGCCGATGAAGCATACGTTGTCCTGAATCGTCATCCGGCGCGGGGTCATGCTGACACGAAGCGAGCCGGCAACCTGCGGGACCTGAGGCTCAGACAGGTCGTACACCACCAGGCCGCTGTCGGTCGCTACAAACCCCAGCGTGTCTCTGACAACCACCGCGGCCCGCCCGGACCGTAGCGCGACCGAGCCCAAGAGCCGGGGATGCAACGGGTCGCTCAGTCCGATGACGTCAAGCCGCGTCGTATCCGGGTAGCGCAGGGTCGCAACCAGCGCGAGCGTACCGTCCTGTCCCAGGCAAACCGGCAGGTCCTCAAGCTCAAGTAACCCCAGCAATTCCAGGTCACCCGGTCCGGTTCCATCAAGAACCGTCAAGCAGCGGCCCAGCCCGTACACCAGACTACCATCAACTGTCAGGTCTCTGCCGGTGTGGCTGATGGGTACGTACCCGACCCGGCTCGGGTGTGCTGCATCGGTCATGTTCAGGATTTCGAATCGGTTCTGGAACACTACGTATGCCAGCGAATTATGCCACGCAATCCCGGTGCAGGAACCGCCGTGCTCAGTCACCAGATAGGGATTCGCCGGGTCGGCAACCGAAATCACCTTGAGCGAACCGCCCAACCAGTAGGTTACGGCCGCGAACGTGTCACTCAGTGCGATTCGGTACGGGTAGGTTTCACTTGTATCAAACACGCCGAGCAGTTGACCGTTGAGCGGGTCGGTGATGTCGTATATCCAGAGTCCTGACACCGGACTGCACGGTCCGTGACTTGATGTCAGGTAGAGCCTGGTTCCTCCGATTGCGAATCCCGGATAACCGCTGGCCTGACCCCACTGAGCTAGCCGATGGAGTCCGGTCGGGTCGGCGATATTGTAGACTTCAACGCCACAGCCCCAGACGCTGAGAAAGGCCAACGTATCATAGACCTGATCATATCTGCAGCAATCCGCACACGGGCCGAATCAAGCAATTCCGGTGCGCTCGGGTCAGCGACATCCCAGGACGACATACAAAGATATCGGGATGCCAGCATGATGCTGTCCCTGGCCCAGACCGCGCTCACCGGCGATGGGAAATCGATCCCACCGAGCAGCACCGGGTTGGCCGGGTCCCCTACGTCCCATATCTCTACGTCCCGGGATGGGTCATACGTCGTGCTGTAGGAAAAGATGGTGACGTAGAGTCGGTCGTTGTCCAGCCACAAGTCCTTGACCGAGCCCAGACATCTGATGCGGTCTGACAGCACGGCCGGGTCGGTCGGGTCTGAAACGTCGATGGCAAGAACTCCGCCGCCCGAGCCGACGAAAGCGATGCTGCGGGCCGTATCCAGGGCCACCGCAATCCCGGTACTGAAAGGATATGCCCCGGTCATTTCGAGCGCTACCGTGTCCGGCCGCTGTGTCGGGGCGGCCGGCAACGGAAGAACTGCACCCAGACCGAGTGCAACTGCCAGTGTGACTACAAACATCCTTGGTTCCTTTCTTGCCCGCGTCAATCCAGGCCGGCTAATCCTGCCTGAATGCGGACAAGCACGTCAAAGCAGACTTACGTCCTCCTTGGTTGATTGTGGTATCGCATGAAGACTCATACGACATAAGCGGATTCCGGCCGACAGTGGTGTGAAATTCAGGCAAGAACGGACAAACTGACTAGATATCCTCCTCAGTCGATAGTACATTATCCGCGTGCTCCGAATCATGTCAAGGATATATCCATTCATCCCCGCGCCTTGCACCGGAGCGGTTTTCCGGTATAATTACTGTGGGATTGGAGGGAACAGGTGCGTAGTTATCTGCTCCCTTCTGACAATTTGATTTGCTCTGCTTCGGTCGTACGGCGCTGTTCCATTTCAGCGCGGTTTTCACTCGATACGGTCCGGGGTTGGGTGCGGCTCAATCAGGTATGACCCTGAGGCGCAGTGACACTACAAACCTCCTGCGAAGCCCGCGCCCGGCTCCGGACCGCTTTTTGTACGTTGCTGGTGGTTCTCTCGCCGTGTCGCAGGAAATGCGGCTACCGTCACCGTTAGTCGCGTCACCGTCAGTCCCATAAGCAGGACCCGGCCTACATGAGGACTGCATCAGAGCAGGCATTCAAGGGAATGCGGCAGGAAATCTTCGGGCAACTCCTTTGAGAAGTATTCCGACAACACCTGCTTGAAGTCATCCGGCAAGTCTTCAGATAACTACTGCAGCAGCACCTCTTCAAGCTCTTCTGACAAGTCTTTGGACAACTACAGCAGCAACACTTCTTCGAACTCTTCTGACAAGTCTTTGGACAACTACTGCAGCAACACCTGTTTCAAGTCCTTGCGCAAGTCTTCGACGAACTCTTCCGGCAAGTGCTGCAGCAAGTCTTCTGACAAGTCTTTGGACAACTATTCAGGGGGCCGGGGAGGGGGTCAAGCCAGATAATGCGTATCTGATTGCCGGGCCGTCTCTTAGCCCCGATTTCCGCTTGCGGTCAATGATAATTCTTTGTATCATGGGCCGAACAGGAGCAGTCGCACGCCCTGACCGGTCGGCCCGGTTACCGAACGGCGTGTTCCTGCCCGGGTCGCAAGCGGTCAGCAGTTGGCGGCAGGCGGTCAGCGGTGTGTGGTAAGCAGTGAGCGGGCCGGAGCCCGCGCCCGGCTCCGGATCGCATTTTCGTACGGGAATGAGTGCGGTATTCGCCTGCCTCCCCAACGTCCCAACAAACTCCTAGCCTGCCAGTAGCGTCTCGAAATCGGGGTCGTTTCTGAGACAGGCGAAGTCGTCATCCGACTTCGCTGTTTCGATATTCTCCGGGTCGTGCTCGATGGCCATGTGGAGATACCTCAGTGATTCAGACTTTCGCTCAAGTAATGCGTAGTAACAGGCCGTGTTGTACCAAGTGGCTGCTTGGTTCTTGTGCTTGCTCGCGTACGCATCTAGCACCGGCACTGCTCGCGCACGCCATGACGTCCCCTCGTCACGTTTGCCATTCTTGTCGCATAGCTCGGCCATACGTAGGTACGGCTCCGGCTCGCTTGGGTCGGTCTGGACCGCCTTCGTGTAGTTGTCGATGCTGTCGCGAATCGTTCCTGTCCTGCGGCACAGCAGGCCCGCGCGGGCGTACGCTGCTGCGGACGCTTGACCACTCAGCCGGTCTGCTGCGCGCAAGTGGACAGCTAGTTCTTGGGCAGTATCCCTCTGCGCACGGTGGACATCCGCCAAGGCAATGTATCCTTCCGGTCTGTCCGGCGCGACATTAATGGCCTTCTCGCCGGCAGTCAGGGCCTTGTCGTACACCCCCGCGGCAACATGCAGTCCAGCGATGATTGCCCAAGCTTCGTGTGCATGGTCCTTGAGCTGCTCGGCCACGCGTTGATGGACCTGCATCTCTTTGTCCGTGTCCTTCTGCGCGCGGTGCACAGCCACCAAGGCTTGGTATCCCCCTATCTTGTCCGGCGCGACATCGATAGCCTTCTCCGCAGCCTTGACCGCCTCCTCATACTTCGTCTGTCTCGCGTGAACAACTGCCATCGCAGCGTAGGCCTCATGAGCGTGGTCCGGCACCTTTTCTACAATCCGCATGAGCACCTGCAACTCGCCGGCATCATCCTTCTGCGCGCGGTAGACGGCCAGCAGCACCTCGTAGCCTCCAGGCTTGTCGGGTGCCAGTTCGACGGACTTTTCCGCAGCCTTCATTGCTTCGTTGTACTTGGACAGCCTCGTGTGAACGTCCGCCATCGCAGCGTAGGCTTGTGGCGCATAGTCCTTGAACTGCTCGGCCACGCGCTGATGGACCCGCATCTCTTTCTCCGTGTCCTTCTGCGCACGGTACACTTCCGCTAGGGCTTTGTATCCATCTATCTTGTCCGGCGCGACATTGATGGCCTTCTCGCCGGCAGTCTGGGCCTTGTCGTACGCCCCCGCGGCAACATGCAGTCCAGCGATGATTGCCCAAGCTTCGTGTGCATAGTCCTTGAGCTGCTCGGCCACGCGTTGATGGACCTGCATCTCTCTGTCCGTGTCCTTCTGCGCGCGGTACACATTCACCAGGGCTTGGTATCCCTCTATCTTGTCCGGCGCGACCTCGATGGCCTTCTCCGCAGCCTT
>CBDUVZ010000074.1:0-15267 GCA_965370805.1 uncultured bacterium
GCGACGTGGTTGGCGACGTGGTTGGCGACGCGATTGGCGACGTGATTGGCGACGTCATTGGCGACGTCATTGGCGACGTAGCTGGCGACGAACTTGGCGACGTGATTGGCGACGTAGTTGGCGACGTGATTGGCGACGTGATTGGCGACGTAGTTGGCGACGTGATTGGCGACGTAGTTGGCGACGTAGTTGGCGACGTGATTGGCGACGGCTTTGGCGACGTAGTTCGGGACGAAATTGGGGGCGACAGGGGACGTTCCCCGGGGTCGGGCCAAATGCGATTTCGGATGTTATATTCAGCCGGTTTTGCGTGTTGCGGAGCGGAGAGGAAAGGACTAAACACCAAGGCACCAAGAGCACTAAGAGGGCGGATTGCAGATTTGAGATTTCAGATTGTAGATTGCAGAAGGCAGAAGGAATGACCGCCAAGGCCGCCAAGTCAGGAAATGCTCAATGACCAGGTTCCAATGACCAATGAGGAAGTAAACCACGGATGAACACGGGAGGAGAGGGGAGAAGTCAGAATGCAGAGGTCAGAGTGCAGAATGCAAATCGCAGAAGGGCAAACCGCCAAGGCCGCCAAGAACGCCAAGAGGAGAAAGAAAGCGGGATTTGGAGTGCAATGCCTCCAACATTGCATGCAACAACGGTGTTGTTGCACTCCACAACGGGGGCGGAAATGACCAAGTCCCAATGACCAAGGAGGAGGGAACAGCAGAAGTCAGAGTGCAGAATGCAGAAGGTAGGATGAGGAAGCCGCCGGGTTGGCAGGAACCCTTGAATTGACAGGTTTTGGAGGACTCCTATAATACCGCACTGTGCCGGAGACTAACCAGCCTGATTCGACGCGCTTGATTGATGCTTTCGCGCCGCGCTACGACCCGAAGCCGGTCGAGGGCGAGTGGTATAAGTACTGGGAGGAGAGCGGGTTTTTCACCGCGGACGCGAAGTCGGATAAGCCGAAGTTCTCGATAGTTATCCCGCCGCCGAATGTGACCGGGTCCCTGCACGTGGGCCACGCGCTGGATAACGGGTTGCCTGATGTCCTGATTCGGCGGAAGCGGATGCAGGGATACGAAACGTTGTGGCTGCCGGGTATGGACCACGCGGGAATCGGGACCCAGGTGAAAGTGGAGCGGATGCTGGCGAAGGAGGGGCTGACGCGGTTCGACCTGGGCCGGGAGAAGTTCATCAAACGGGTCTGGGAGTGGAAGGAGCAGTACGGCGGGGAGATTGTCAACCAGTTGCGGCGGCTGGGTTGCTGCCTGGATTGGACCCGGATGCGGTTCACGATGGACGACATGCTGGCGCGGGCGGTGCGCGAGGCGTTCGTCCGCTACTACGAGAAGGGGTTGATTTACCGGGGCCTGTACATCGTGAACTGGTGCCCGCGGTGCGGGACCGCGATATCCGACCTCGAAGTGAAGTACGTCGAGCAGGAGTCGAACCTGTGGTACATCCGATACCCGGTTGTCGACTCGGGACACGATCCCGGTTCCGGGGACGGAAGCGGGTCATGTCCCTTCGTGGTCGTGGCGACGACCCGGCCGGAGACGATGCTGGGCGATACCGCGGTGGCGGTGAATCCGAAGGACGACCGGTTCAAGGAGATGGTCGGGCGGATGCTCACGCTGCCGCTGACCGGCCGCGAAATCCCGGTGGTCGCGGATGCGGTAGTGGAGATGGAGTTCGGGACCGGCGCGGTGAAAGTGACGCCGGCCCACGACCCGGTTGATTTCGAGATTGGCGAGCGCCACCAGTTGCCGCGGGTCAAGGTAATCGGCGAGGGCGCGAAGATGACGGACGAAGCGCCGGAGCAGTACCGGGGCCTGACGCGCGACGATTGCCGGGCAAAGGTCGTTCGCGACCTGGAGGCGGCCGGGCTGCTGGAGAAGGTCGAGCCGTACCGGCATTCGGTCGGCACCTGCGACCGGTGCGACGAGACGATTGAGCCGCTGGCGAGCGAGCAGTGGTTCGTGAAGATGAAACCGCTGGCCGGGCCGGCAATCGAAGCGGTCGAGGACGGGAGGGTGAAGTTCCACCCCGAGCGGTGGAACAAGGTGTACCTGGAATGGATGAGGAACATCCGCGACTGGTGCATCTCGCGCCAGCTCTGGTGGGGGCACCGGATACCGGTCTGGTATTGCGGTTGCGGCGAGCTGATTGTGTCGCGCGAGGATCCGACCGAATGTCCGAAGTGCGGGTCGAAGGAGTTGCATCAGGATGAGGACGTACTCGATACCTGGTTTTCGTCCGCGCTCTGGCCGTTCTCGACTATGGGCTGGCCGGAGGAGACGCCGGACCTGGCGAAGTTCTACCCGACCGATTTCCTGACCACGGACCCGGATATCATTTTCCGCTGGGAGGCGCGGATGATATTCTCGGCCCTGGAGTTTACCGGGCAGGTCCCGTTTCGCGACGTGTACATCCATTCGACCGTGCTGGCCAAGGGCGGCGAGCGGATGTCGCGCTCCAAGGGCATCGGCGAGGACCCGCTCGAAATGATTGACAAGTACGGCACCGATGCGGTCCGGTTCACCATGACCTATCTGGAAAGCCAGTCGCAGAGCTACCGGCTGTGGGACGAGCGGTTCCAGTTGGGGCGGAATTTCTCCAACAAGATATGGAACGCGTGCCGGCTGGTGCACCCGCATATCCACGGATTCGAGCCTGCGGATGGGGTACTCCTGGAGCCGGTCGATAACTGGGTCCGGTCGCGGTTCAACGACCTGCTCGCGAAAGTGAATGAAGGGCTGGATGGCTACACGTTCTCGCTGGTTGCGGTCGCGCTGTACGATTTCTTCTGGCACGACCTGTGTGACTGGTATCTGGAGTTTGCCAAGCAGCGGATGAAGAATGCCGACCCGGCGGTGCGGGCGACCCTGTTTGCGGTCTTCCGGGGTTCACTTCAGTTGCTGCACCCGATTATGCCGTTCATCACCGAGGAGTTGTGGCACCGGCTGGGATTTGTCGAATGTCGAATGCCGAATGTCGAATGTCGAACCGGGAGCGAGGACTCGATTCTTGCGTCGAAGTGGCCGGAGTCGCTTTCGGTCGATGGGGCCGATATCGGCCGGGTGGAGACGATGCGCGAGTTGATTACCGCGGTGCGGACAATCCGGTCGGAGATGCGGGTGCCGGCAAGGTCGATGGTGGACTGCGTGGTCAATACGCCGGACAGCACGCTGGTTGCTTTCCTGAAGGGCAATGAGGAGGTCATCCGGCGCACGGCGAACGTATCCGGACTCCGTTTCGAGAACGAGCGACCGGCGAAATCGTCACTCGCAGTGGTACCGGGATGTGAAGTCTACGTTCCGCTCGAAGGGGTGGTTGACCTGGAGCGCGAGGCCGGGCGCATCCGGAAGGAAATCGAGAATCTCGTGAAGGCGGTCAGCGGGATTGACGCCAAGTTCGCGAACCCGGAGTTCGAGAAACGGGCGAAGTCCGAAGTCGTTGAAGGCGAGCGCCGGCGCCGGGCCGAACTCGCAGACCGGCGGACGCGGCTGTCGCGCCAACTGGAGTCACTGTAATGGTCAAGGCAATTGGCTGGATTGTCGCGCTGGTGGTTGTCGCGGTCGGGCTGCTGTTCTACAATTTCGGCTACCTGCCCCAGCAGGACAGGCTTTTCAGACAGCAGGACGAGATTCAGATGTGGACCGCGGAGGTCCGGAATCTGACCGACCAACTGCAGGCGGCTGAGGCTGAACCGGATACGGCCTACTGCGTGGTGTTCACGTTCGATGAGCTTTTTGCCGGAGCAGAAAGTTTCGGGCTCACGCCGGAAGGCGAGGCGGTTCTGCAGGAGTGCGTGACCGGACTGCAGCAGTCCGGCGGGACGGTCGAGGTCGCCGGCCATACCGACAACACCACGGTGCCGAAGAAGCTGCAGGAGCATTTCCCCAGCAACTGGGAGTACGCCGGGGCCAAGGCGGCCGCGGTGGCCCGGGCGCTCGTGGGCTGGGGTATCGTTCCCAATCGGATAAGGGTCGTGAGTGCCGGGGAAGTAAGGCCGCGAGCGGACAATACCACCCCGGAGGGACGCGGCCGGAATTGCCGGGTTGAAATCCTGGTTCGCAAGTGACCGGGAAGCTGCTCCTGATGACAGCAGTCCTGGCGTTCGGAACGGGTTTCGCCCAGGTTGCCGACGACTCGCAGTTCGGACCGGAGGGCGAGGAACTCGACCTGGTCCGACCCGACACCGTCCCAACCGCGACAGCCGGGGAAGAGGCGGGTTCTGATTCCGTTTCGGTTCTGCCGACCAGGTCACCGGGAAAGGCCGTGCTGCTTTCGGCGCTGATTCCGGGCGGAGGGCAGGTGTATACCGGCCACTGGTGGAAGGCGGCGCTTGTCGCACCCGCCGAAGTCACACTCGGGTATCTTGCCGTGCAGGAGCATATCGCCGCCACCGCCGCACTCAGCGATGGCCGGGAGGAGGATTACGAAACGCACCGCGACCGCCGTGCGACCTACCTCTGGTGGACCGGCGCAGTAGTGGCTTTCTCGATGGCAGACGCTTACGTTTCGGCCCAGATGTACATGTTTGACCGACAGATGCGACTTGCAGTCAGCCCGACGCAGGTCGGCGTGCTGATAGGAATTTAGCGACATGTGCATGGTTGTTGCCGCTATCGGTAGATTCGACATCGACATCGTCATTGATGCTGCAAAAGAGGTAATCCAGCAGGAGAGCGAGCGGGAGTTCGAAGGCTGGGGTCTTGCCTACAGCTACGGCAATCGACTCGAGTCGGCGAGAGGCGGTCGGGATGCATCCGGGCAGCTCAGTTTCGACGGGCTGGAAGACGTGAAGACCGACATGGCGGTGATGTGCCTGAACGAAGGCGGTGAACGGGTCGCCGGCTTCGGTCCCGAACAGCCGTTCGTGCGGCGGGAGCAGGGACAGGTGTGGGCGTTCTGCCACGCCGGCAGCATCAAGCATCCGGAGAAACTGGTGTTCGGAGACAGGGTTCCGGGCGGCCCGAGTACCAGCCACCGGTATTTCCTTCACCTGATTGCCGCGTTCGACCCGGACAACCCACTCGTCTCTGTTGCCCGTGCGCAGTCGGCTCTGGCCGGCGAGCCGGAACTGGGATTCATCCTGATGAACAGTGACGTGTTGGTCGTCGGCTGCTGCCCGGGCAGAGATGATCAGCGTCCGGCCCTCTGGTTCGGCGGCGGCAAGCTGCTCAGGATGGTTGCGCCGACCCAGGTTCGCCTGGTGCCTGACCTCAAGTGGGAGCCGATTACCGACCCCATCGCCGTATCCAGATTCCGCCGGTCCATCGGCTAGCGGTTCTCCCCGCAACGGACCAACCAAGAAACCCTCAGGCTGCCGGGGGAGTCAGCCTGAGGGTTTGTCCACCCCCTGCATTTGGTGTCGCATGCAACCTTGCGTGTGCTCCTCGATTCGCCGGTCGGCCGGGCACATCGCGCCAGGTGACGGCACCGTCCGCCCGGGCAGGGTTGTGCATCGGGATGCATTCCGGTGCTTCGAGATGCGACGTCATGCATCATCGATTCCCTATTGCACTGGCTGTGCCGGGGTGTTTCTACCGGTCCGGGAGGTCTTTGGGCGTTGAATTGACGTAGGTTAGCGGGACTCGGCTTCAGGCGGGATTTGGCCGGTCTGGTGCGACTCCGGCGTCAGGTGAGTTCAGGCGGCGGCTAAGTGGTTGAAAGGTCAGGACAAGCGGTGAACCACGCTGTGCGTCGGGTGCCGGCTAGCGTTTCAGCGGCCGACCGCCCATCTCGATCAGGTCCCGGAAACCCTTCGGGTCGAAGGCAGAAGCGATGGCGGTTTCGTAGGTCACTCTACCCGCGCGGTATATCTCGGCGAGGTAGGCATCGAAAGAGACGCTGCCTTCGGCAGTGCTGGTCTGGATTGCTGACGGCAGGTGCTCGACTTTGCGCTCACGAATGAGGTTGCGGACCGCCGGCGTGGCGACCATGACTTCGTAAGAGCCGACCCGGCCTTTGCCGCCGGCTCGCAGCAGGAGCCGCTGGCAGAATACGGCCAGCAAAGAGATTGAGAACTGGATTCGGATCTGGTCCCGGATCTCCGGCGGGAAGATGTCGATGAACCGGGTTACGGTTTCGGGCGCATTGGTCGTGTGAAGCGTGCCGATGACCAAGTGGCCGGATTCCGCAGCCCAGATTGTAGCTTCGGCCGTGGCCAGGTCGCGGATTTCGGCCACGAGAATCACGTTGGGATTGGAGCGCAACCCCTTCATGATTGCCTCGCGGAAGCTGGATACGTCGACACCGACTTCGCGCTGAGTGATCAGGCCTTTCTTGTGGTCGTGGATGAACTCGACCGGGTCCTCAATCGTGAGGACGTGGCGGGGGCTTTCGAGGATGTAGTCAACGAAAGTGGCCTGAGTCGTGGTCTTGCCCATGCCCGTGGGACCGGTCACGAGTATCAGTCCGTGCGGCCGGTCGAGGAGATTCTTGATGCGCGGGATCATGTGGGGAGAGCTGAACAGTTCCTCGAATGACAGGATGCGCCGCGGGATAAGACGCAGGGCCAGGCCGAAATACCCTTTCTGCTTGTAGACCGCGACCCGGAATCGGGCCATGTTCCGGAAGGTAAGCGCGAAGTCACCGCCGCCGCCGTTGTCGATCTGGGCGCGCAGGTGTTTGACGTCCTTGGTGGCGATGTTCTTGAAGGTCTCGGTCATCTCGCCGTTCAGCACCGGGCTGCGCTCAACCGGCAGGAGGAACCCGTCGATTCGGAGGGTGGGTGGCCGGCCGACAGTCAGGTGAAGGTCCGAGGCATTCTTCCGGATGCACTCGGCGAGCAACGAGTCGAAGTACTCTTCGTCTGTCACTTCGTCAATTATAGGAGTCGCCCCCACGCTGTCAAGCAACGAGAGGTGCGAATAAGAGGGTCTGTTTGTGACGTTGTCCGAGGCTCGACGTGGTGTTTTGCTGCGATTCCGGTGTCGGCAGTCAGGAGACGGGCGTCGCAGATGCAGACGATTCCGCCGGAACAGACCGACCCCCACGCCGGTCCGGGAGGACGGAAATCAGGCAGGAGGAGCATTTCCTTCTGGGCGTGACTTGACAGCGGCCCGTTCTTGTGATAAGGATAGGGCATGAAGAGGGCATTTAGTATCAGCTTACTGCTGTTCGTAGTCGCGTCTGTTCATGCAGGCGAACCCGGCATAACAATGAAAACCGAGCCGGTTGACCCGGGAACCGGCACCCGCAAGGCGATTGTGTATTCCCCCGAACTCGACCGGCCTGAGGTCAGGTCCGAAATCGAACCGCTGCCGTCGGACACCGGCTGGACCATGATTGACTCAATGGTCCTGCACTGTCTGATACCGGCCGGCGAACGGCTGGCGGTTCTGTTCGACAGTGCGACTGAGACGCTCCGGGACACGCTGCTGCCCGAGTATCTCACCGACCTGGGCCGGCTGGCGGTCGAGGTAGCACCGGACTGGCTCAAGGACGACTTGGCTGACAACCTGCGCCGACTCGGGAGCATAACCCAGGACCGGTACGCGGACCTGATTATCAACTGCCCGGACAAGCGGTATTACGACGAGCTTTGCTTCCAGGTCGCTCATCTCTCACCGGCGACATTCATCACGATGGACTCCCGGTTGCTGGTAGACAATGTCGAACTGGCCTACCGGATTGATCCTGAGCTTTCCTACGTGGACATAGTCGACTACGGCGATGCCCTGCAGGGCGGGGATTACTACTCGACCACAACGTACCGGGCGATTGTCGAGGATGAGACCACCCAGGTGGAGATACCGCGGGAGGTGTACTACTGGTGGGTCGTCATGCCGAAGATAACGGACGAGCAGCCCAGATACGTCTACGACATGTTCTGGCGTGAGTACCTGTTCTACCACTGCGATTCGACCTACCCGTTGCTCCGGGAGAAGCTGACCCGGACGCAGATTCTCTGGAACGGGGAGCGGCAGAACTGGACCAACCAGGGCCAGGGCTATCCGGACACGCTGCCCGCAGTGGCGGTTGTGGCCCGGTGGGTGGCGCACACCGTGCCGCAACGGGCTTCGGGCAACCGGCCGATCCAGCCTAACCAGATTGCCCACGAGCACAACGGCAACTGCGGCGAACTGCAGGATATCCTCTGCGCCGGGGCCAGGGCTGCGCTGATACCGTGCGGCGGGGTGATGGATATCAACGAGGACCACGTCTGGTGCGAAATATGGTGGCAGGGGGAGTTCCACCCGTGGCAGGTGGACTGGGCCTGCGGTGCGACCAATATCAAGAATCCCGGCATTGCCTACGACCGGCGTCACGGCGGAAGCAAGGAGGTCTCCGGGCTTTGGGACTGGCGCAACGATGGGTGGCAGCGGAGTGTCGTCACTACTTACAGCGACGCGTGCACGTTGACGGTGGATGTGCGGGACGCGACCGGGCGGCCGGTCGACGGCGCGATTGTCAAGATTCTCAGCGAAGGCTGGCACTCGACCCAGTTCATCAACTGCTTCTTCGGTGTCACCGACCGGTCGGGCCGATACACGACGACGCTGGGCGACTGGCAGAATTACCACCTGCGAGTGGTGAGCACGCTGGGTAGCCATTCCGGGGGGCAGATAATCGATTCGGCCGCCTGCGAGCCCTGGGTCCACTTCTTCTACGGTTGCACCCTGGACGGGAACCTGGACTCGCTCGTAATCCAGCCGGACTCGGGTACTCCGCTTGACGTGCACCGCCTTGACGTCAGTTTCGACGTCGGACACGAGGTGGTCTACGGGCACGACTGCTGGAATTCGAGCGGGGCGAACGAGTACGCGTTGGTCAAGACTCCGGGGGCGATTGACTTCTTCATCGCGCGGCAGGAGGAGTTCGACCGGTACGCGGCCGGTCAGGCTTTCTCCGCTTTCGAGACGGGCGAGAACGCGAGCGCGGGGAATTACAGCCTGGTTCTGCCCGGTGCCGGGAACTACTACGCCGTGCTGTCCAACGAGGAGCAGGAGAAGCTGACCGCGTTCTGCGACGTTACGGCCCGGCTCTACAAGCGCGGTGTCGGAATCGCCGGACCCGGAGAACCGGCCGGGCCGCAAACCTGCCTGAACGTCGAACCGAACCCGTTCCATGAGCAGTTGAAAATCCGGCTCGGAGCCGGCCGCGGCCGCGCTTTCCGAATCAGGATACTGGACAGGACCGGCCGGCTGGTGCGCGAACTCGACGTGCCGGTGCAGTCCGGAACCGGAGTTACGGTGTGGGACGGTCGGGATGAGACCGGCAGCCCGGTCTCCCCGGGTGTCTACTTCTGTCATGCCGGCGGTCACGGCTGGAACCTTACCCGGCCGGTGGTGTTCCTTGGAGGATTGAAATGAATCGCCTGATAATCGCATTCGGGCTTACGTTCTGTCTGCTTCATGCTCAGGGACCGGACGCGGGCGGATACCGCTGGATCGACTCGGACAGCGCGGCCGGGCCTGAGTTCAACTGGGTGGACATAACCGGCACCGGGACGTCCATCCAACTCGGGGATGACGACAACCAGGGACCGTTCGCCCTGAAGTTCCCGTTCGTATTCTACGATACGACCTACGACTCGGTGCGGATCTGCTCCAACGGCTGGCTGAGCTTCATCTCAAGCAGCCACCAGTTCCATCACTACTCGTTTCCCGACCCGCGGATTCCGAACGCGGTGCTTGCCCCGCTCTGGGCAGACCTCGACCCGTCGGCCGGCGGTGCGGTTTACTACCTGGCCGACAGTGCGCAGGACCGGTTCATCGTTTCCTGGGTCGGGGTGCCGTTCCACGGCACCGGGGAGACTTGTACTTTCCAGGCAATCATCGACACCAGCGGTACTATCGTGTTCCAGTACCTGGAAGTCGGGGCCGGTGTCGCGCTGGGCGTCGATTCGTGCTCGGTCGGCATCGAGGACGGCGATGGGGCAATCGGCCTTGAGTACCTGTGTGACAGCGAGCCGGTGGAGAACCTGGTGCACGACAGCCTGGCGGTTCGATTCTACCGGCTGGATTATGACGTCTGCCCGACCGGAATCGCCCGGCCGTTTGACCGGGAACTGGCCGGTGACACCGTTCTGCCGATGGTGACGGTGTGGAATCCCGGGAAGGCGTCCGCGTCTTTCCCGGTTACGCTCAGGATCGGAGCCGGGTACGAGGAACAGGTTGCGGTAGTCGGCCTGGCCCCGCTCGGAGACACGATGCTTGAGTTCCCGGCCTGGATTCCGGGCGAGGACAGTTACCAGGTCGAACTGTTCACCACGCTGCCCGGCGATGAGTTCCCGGCCAATGACACGATTCACGGGCAGACCGCGGCGTCTTTCACGGGTGACATCCGCTACGACGATGGCGCGGCTGATACCTGGTTTCTCAGGATGGGCTCGCCGAACGTCGATTGGGCCGCGGCGGTCCGGTTCACGCCTCCCTACAGCGAGTACCGCCTGCTCGGGCTGAAGATATTCGTGCTTGACACCCAGCCGTTCCAGCGGGTGCTGGTCTGCCCGGACAGCGGCGGAGAGCCGAATCTTGAGCGTCCGTTTGTCGAAGCCGAGTCGGTCGCAGCGACCCAGCCGGAGGCCTGGCTCGAACTCGGGGCCGATACCCTCATGAGCTCCCGGGACGACCTCTGGCTTGTGGCGTTCTGGCCGAGGGCGGCCGACGGGCCGATGATCGGCGACGACCGCACGCCGGTGATTGAACAGCGTTCCTACTTCGGTTCAACCACGGTCGGGTGGATTCCACACCGGGACGGAGACCTGGTAGCGAGACTGAGAATCGAAGGCCTGACCGGGATTGCAGAACTACGGCCGGTCGGGAAGATGCGGCTGGACCTGAGCCCGAATCCGTTCCGGGCAAATCTGGCTGTCCGGCTGGCCGGATGCACCGGCGACGTGACGGGTCGGGTGTGCGACGCTGCCGGGCGAGTGAAGCGGGAGTTTGCGGTGCGCGTCAGCGGCCGCAGCGCCACCTGGGTATGGGACGGCACCGATGCCAACGGTCGGGCCGTGCCTGCCGGCGCGTATTTCGTCGAGGTGCGGGCGGGCGGGACGGTCGGTCTGGCCAAGGTCCTGCTCACCCGGTAACGCACAAACGCAGGTTCTGTCCGGGAGCGCAGGCTCACCGGTCCGGAAACTGAAAGGAGTCGGAATGAACAAGCTGGTTCACTGGGAGATACCGTCAACCGACCTGGGGAAGTCGAAGGAGTTCTATGCCGAACTGTTCGGCTGGAAGATGCAGGATATCCCGGGCGGGGAGTACATGGTGTTCGATGTGGACGGTGGTGTTGGCGGCGGCATCGACAAGGTCGCCAAGATGCCGGAATCCGGAATCCAAGTCTACGTCGAGGTTGGGGATATCCCGGCCTTTCTCAAGAAGGCCGAGGGACTCGGGGGCAAGCGAGCCCAGGAGAAGACCGAAATCGGCGGGAATATGGGGTTCTGCGCCGCGTTCCTCGATCCGTGCGGGTGCCGGATCGGGGTCTGGTCCAAGACCTAGCGCAGCCATTCTGACAGGATGGTACCGAACGGCATCTACTTCGCCAAGCTCACGACTGAAGATGAGACCAAGGTGCAGAAACTGGTTCTGACCAGGTAGCAACAGACGGCGTGGGGAGGGTTTCCCCCTCCCCACGTGGAATCACCAATGCGCACCTGGCACTCGATTGTACTGGCGGTAGTCCTGACTACCGGTCTGACTCACGGCAGCTACAGCATCAAGCAAGTAGCGGAGATCGAAAGCGGAATGGTCGGGTTTGGCTCAGCAGTGTGTGGCGACACTGACCACGACTCTTTGCCGGAAATAGCCTTCTGGCAGAGATCCCCACGTAGATGGCAGACGTGGGAATACCGTCACCTGAACCAGTATGAACTGATCAAGTCAGAGACATGTCTGGGAGACCCTTACCCTCCCCCAGGAATGAGCAAAGGCACATTCTTCCCCTGCGACATCGGCGACATCGACAACGACGGGCTGGTTGAGATATTGGGCGTCAACTCCGAATGGTTCTACAGCGAGACTGGTTGCCTACACTGCCTCTACGACAGCGTTCGTGAGCATCTTTGCGTGTATGAGAGCCCCCAGCCGGACTTGCACCCGGACACCCTCGTCTGGACCTACCACTACGGCACTCAGGTGACGATCAGCCCCCACGCCTGGTTTCCCGGCGACCTGGACCGGGACGGACACAAGGAAATCCTGTTCACCGACTGCGGTTGGACCTACATCTTCGAGAACCGCGGTGACAATCAGAACGAACTGGTCTACACTACCCCGTTCCAGCATTTCGGCTACGACTACGCGTTCGGGGACTTCGACCAGGACGGCGCGCAGGAGTTCGTCTACTCGGACATCCACTGGAACGGCCACGTGTATGTCTACGAGTGCGCCGGCAACGACCAGTACGTGCTCACCGATTCGGTCCTGCACTACTGGCCGAACGGGCATGATGTCTTCTCCGGCAACGACCTGGACCAGGACGGCAAGCCCGAGTTCTTCGTGGTCTATCAGCGGATCAACCCGTACTCCTGTTTCTTCATCTTCATGTACGAGGCGGTCGGCAACAATGAGTACGAAGGGATACTGGTGGATTCGATTGTGGGCGGCGGCATTTCCGATGCCCGGAATAGCCTCTGCTCAGACATCGACGGCGACGGCGTAGAAGAGCTACTCGTGTCGTACAACCACGGCATCAAGGTCTACCAGGCGACCGGCAACGACCAGTTCGAGGAGGTCTACTGGTGGTACAATCCCGCACACGGCGAGTCCCACATCCAGTGCCATGACATGAACTCTAACGGCTATCCGGATATCGTCATCTCCGGTAATGCCCACACCTGGATACTTGAAGTCGAAGCAATCCGGGTGCTCGCGCCGGACGGCGGAGAGAACCTGGTACCGGATGACACCTGCTGGATTCAGTGGCAGACCTTCGACCCGCCGCGATGCGATTCGGTATCCCTGTTCCTGCGCAAGGATACCACCGGGCAGCTCGACACGATTGCGACCGGCCTGTCGCCAACCGACACGCTCTATCCCTGGCTCGTACCGCCCGGTCCGCTCGACTCCGGCCGCATTCACGCCATCGCCTACGGCCCGGGTTGGCAGTACGACGAGTCAGACAGCGCGTTCCGCATCCTGCCCGGTGGAATCGCCGAGCAGAACCCGGTAGTCGGCGACCTGTATCCCGTACCCACAGTCGTCCGTGGCATGCTCCTCATTCCGCATTCGTCATTCGACACTCGGCATTCGGCGCTATTTCTCCTCGACATCGCCGGCCGTTGCGTCATGGACCTTGCCCCGGGCGAGAACGACATCCGGCATCTGAGTCCGGGTGTGTACTTCGTACGCGGAAAGGGTCCGAGGGTCCAAGGGGCCGAGGGTCCGAGTGCCAAGGTCGTAATCCAGCGATAGACTCGGCGGTATCGTCTGCGCCGTGCGTAGTGACAGGTTTTCTTGGTGCTCTTCGTGCCTTTGTGGTGAGATTCCTGTGTCGGTTCCCGGGCAAGCTCGCCTGATTGACAGTCCGGCAATCGCAGATATGATAGCGTCTTGTGTTGCAGAAAGGGTTCCAGGATTCTAGGGTTCCAGGGTTGGAGGACTTGAACCCTTGGCCCCTTGAATCCTCTTTCCGGCCCTTGACGCCTTGAACCTTTCTGCGCCGGAAAGAACATCACAGGAAAGGAGTCTGGAGTTATGCGCAGATTAGTGGAGTGCGTTCCGAATTTCAGCGAAGGACGCAAGCCCGAAGTTATCGAGCAGATTGTGGCCGCCATCAAGTCGGTCAACGGCGTGACGATGCTCGACTATGAGATGGATGGAGACCACAATCGGGCGGTTCTCAGTTTCGTCGGCGAGCCGGAGGCGGCTCTGGAGGCGGCTTTCCGTTCGGTCAAGCGGGGAAGCGAGCTTATTGACCTGACCAAGCATTCGGGCGAGCATCCGCGAATGGGCGCGGCCGACGTGGTGCCGTTTGTGCCGATTACGGGCGTGAAGCAGGCCGAGGCGATTGAACTGGCGAAGCGGCTGGCGAAGCGGATTGCCGACGAACTCTCGATTCCGACTTATCTGTATGAACTTGCCGCAACGAGGCCGGACCGGGTTGACCTGGCGATTATCCGCAAGGGCGAGTTCGAAGGGCTACGCACTGCAATCAAGAGCGACCCGGACCGGGCACCTGATTTCGGCAAGCCGGAGGTGCATCCGACCGCCGGGGCAACGGTTGTCGGGGTCCGGGCACCGCTGGTCGCGTACAACGTGAATCTTGCGACTACGGACCTGAAGGTAGCGAAGCGAATCGCGAAGGGAATCAGGTTCCGGAGCGGCGGGTATCGGTACGCCAAGGCGCTGGGGTTCGAGGTGAAGGAGAAGGGCTGCGTTCAGGTGTCGATCAACATGACCGATTACACCAAGACCCCGCTTTACCGGGTGTTCGAGACGGTGAAACGGGAGGCGGAGCGCTGGGGCGTGAACGTGATCGAGTCGGAGATTGTCGGGCTGGTGCCCCAGGGCGCACTGAATGCCTGTTCCAGGTTTTACCTGCAACTCAACGGTTTCAGCCGGGACCAGATTCTGGAGAACAAGCTGGTGCCGGCCAAGGGAGTGCCGGACTTTCTCAATGAGCTGGCGTCCAGGGAGCCGACGCCGGGCGGCGGCTCGGCCGCTGCGTTTGACGGCGCGCTCGGGGTTGCACTGATGACGATGGTGGCCAAGTTGACTATCGGCAAGAAGGGGTATGAGGAGTTCGACGAGGAACTCGCCGGCGTCAAAGAGCGGCTGATTCCGATGCGGGAGAAGTTTCTGGGCCTGGTTGAGGAGGATGCCGAGTCGTTCAAGCAGGTGATGAAGGCGTACAAGCTGCCGAAGATGACCGAGGAGGAGAAGCAGGAGCGGGACCAGGCAGTCAGCGACGCACTGAAGCTCGCAGCCGATGTGCCGTTCAGGACGATGGAGCTGGCGCTTGAAGCCCTGAGATTGGCGGGTCCGATTGTCGAGCACGGTAACAAGGGTTCGATTACCGATGCCGGTGTCGCCACTATGAACCTGGACTGTGCCTTCCGCGGGGCGCGGCTGAATGTGCTGATCAATCTGCCGAGCATCCGGGACGAGTCGTTCGTCAGTGAGAAGCGGGAGGCGATGGACGAGATGGCATCCGAGTTGGACGGGCTGGTGAAGGAGTACCAGCAGGTGGTTTCCCGCAGGATGACGTAGGCCGGGAAGTCGACAGAGGCGGGCACGATGGCTGATCCCGGAATGGTCGACCTTCACACGCACACTTTCTTTTCGGACGGTCTGTTTTCGCCTGAGGAACTGG
>CBDUVZ010000075.1:0-15190 GCA_965370805.1 uncultured bacterium
CTGGGCGCGAATCCTTCTTCAACCGCCATCTCACGTAGCACACCCATGACGCCGGCGAACTTGACGTTCTGCGGGCAATATGCGTAGCAGACGTAGCACCTGGCGCACATCCAGATGGTATCCGAGGACAGGACTTCTTTCCGCATGCCCAGGATAGCCATCCGGATGATCTTCCTCGGGTCATAGCTCTCGTTGACTTCTGAAACCGGGCAGCTTGCGGTGCAGGTGCCACACGAGAAACAACGTTTGAAATTCTCGGCACCAGGCCGTACGGCTATTTCGTACTTGAACTTCGTATCAAGGTCACTCAAATTGACTTCGTCCATTCTGCCTCCTGTCAATACTGCTCCGGCAGTTCCTGCAGCTCCGCATAAGAAAACACCGGCCCGTCGGCACACACGTACTTGGACCCGATATTACACCTGCCGCATTTCCCAATCCCGCACTTCATTCTTCTTTCGAGCGAGGTATAGATTCTCTCCGAAGGGAATCCGAGGTCAAACAGAACCGGCAAGGTGTACTTGATCATCACCGGCGGGCCGCACACCACGGTCCAGGTATCCTTGGGGCTGGGCGCCACTTCCTTTGTCACGGTCGGGACAAAACCCACCCGCTTGTCCCAGCCGGACACTTCCTTGTCAATGGTGAGGTGCAAATTCAAGTCGTCCCGCTTTTCCCATTCGGCCAGTTCGTTGCGATAGAGGAGCAGACCGGGCCTCCGCGCTCCGTAGATAACCGTGATGTCGGCGAAATCCTTCCGGTGCGCCAACATGTAGACCACGAGTGACCGGAGTGTGGTGAATGCGAACCCGCCGCTGACAATTACCACGTTCTGACCTCTGAATTTCTCCACCGGGTAGTGATTTCCGAGTGGTCCCCGCAGGCCGATTGTCTCGCCCTGCTTCAGGTAGTGAAGTGCGGTTGTGACGACCCCGACCCGGTTAACAGTGAATCTCAGGAATCCCTTCTCAGTCGGCGAAGAGGCGATTCCGAACGGAGCTTCACCTTTGCCCAGGATGGACAGTTGGCAGAACTGGCCGGGCAGGTAGTCGAACGCCTGCTTCTCGTTGCAGAAACCCAGGTCCAACGTCCTCAGGGTCCTGTCATCCGACTCTTCCCGGATACTGTTCACGGTCATCGGGATGGGAATGTAGCAGTTATCCGGCATCCATAAACCTCTTGATTACGTAGCGAATGTCAAGATTGACCGGGCAGCTCCGGACACATCTGCCGCATCCCACACATGCAATCTCGCCGTACACGTCAACGAAGTAGTTGAACTTGTGCATCACCCGCTGCCGGATTCGTTCTTTCCCGGTCGGTCTTGGGTTGTGACCGGCTGCCTCTTTCGTGAACTGGGGAGCCATGCACGTATCCCAGATTCTAATTCGCCTGCCCCGGCTTGTACCCGGCGTCCTCTCATCCTGGATGTCAAAGCAGTGGCAGGTCGGACACAAATACGCACAGACTGCGCAGGAAAGGCACTTCCCGGCAAGCTCGTCCCACAACGGACTGTCCCACGACTTATCCAGGACCGCCTTGATGGAGGAAATGTCAACCTTGTCTTCCATCGATGATTCGGCGTGCTCCCTGACGCCGGCCGCTTTGCTCAGGTCATCGTCGGTGGGTTTCTTGAACGGAATCTCGTCTGAACTCTCCAGGAAACCTCTTCCTTTCTCACTGCAGGATTCCGCCAGCAGGGCATCGCCGATATCAGTGAGCGCGATGTCTGAGCCTTGCTTGTTGAACGGACCCAGATCCAACCAGTTACAGAAGCAACCAGCCCGCGGTGTGTTGCAGCCCACACTGATTATGAGCGCGTTCTCGTATCGCCGGGTCCAGCAGGAATCGTTGTATTTCCCGGTGCCGAAGACCTTGTCCAGCATCAGCAAACTCCTTGCATCGCACGGCCTGATACCAAGAACCGCAATCGGCTTGTCTGGGCCCGATGGAGTCCCTGTCTTCCCGTTATCATACGTGAGTATCGTCTCAGTCTGGGGAAAGAAAATGCCTTTTGCCGACTCGTCTGTGTTGGAGTCCAGTTTCAGTGCGTCGACTGACTCTACTTCGGCAAACATGGTCAAGCCGTTGGTTTCAACCGGACCGAACAGACGGTACTTCGAGAGCAGCGCAGTAACGAACTTGTCAAGCTGCTTCTTGTCCAGCTTGAGGATATCACTCACAGGATGAACTCCTCCTTGTCTTCCTCGTCGAAAGCCGCCATTGCCGGAGTCTCGTCAGGGTCCAAGCCGGAAGTGTACCCGAATCTCTCCTGGATTTCCTTCTCGACCTTCTTGTTCAGCAGTCCCAGGTTGATACCCAAGGGACAGGCCCGCTCACACGCTCCGCAGTCAACACACCGGCCCGCAGTGTGCAGAACCCGCACGATATGAAATATCGTCGTGTCAGACAGGTCGGTGCTCTTCCCGAACCACTGGGGATTGCTCTGGTCAACAAAGCATTCTTCGCAATAGCACATCGGGCAGGCGTTCCGGCAGGCGTAGCACCTGATGCACTTGGAGAACTCGTTCTCGAAGAAGGCCCACCTCTCAGAAGCCTCGAGTTTCTCGAACTCATCGAGTTCTTTGCACTCAGGTTCCTGAGACGCAGCCGCTTGCGGCTCGGTTATGAATATATCGTGCACCGGCGGGCTCGGGTATCGACACCGCTTGCAGGAATCCGACAGGACGTCCGACTTGTCCAGGGCGACTTCGAAATCCTTCCCCTTGAGCACGACCTTCTCACCCTCGATCCGGTACTGGGAGACATCCCTGCCCCGGGTCTTGTCGCAGACCTTCCTGTCGTCGAGTACACCTTCACAGGGAACACCGATTATGAGAATGTCCTCACGTTTGACCTGACCCTCGGCAATGTATTGGACCACCGCTCTGCCGTCACAGCCCTTTACCACGATTCCAACTCGCCCATCCCCGGCCTTGCCGCACCTCTTCAGATACTGGGTCAGGTTGTTGCCGCAGGTGATGTCGAAAATCAGGCTGTCCGCATCCTTTTCGCCTTCGACAAAGACCGGCGTCGAGCGAACCGCTGAGTTTCCCCGGGCATACCCGATTACCCGGCAGACCTTCTGCTCCTGCAGCAGCTTCTTCACCGTTTCTCTCAGCACTTTCTCAACATCCGCCATGTCAGTGTTCCATATCCAAGAACTCAGGGTTGTGCCATCGGATGGCACTTTCCGCTCGGATTTGAGTCTGTGTTTATCTGTGGTTTCCTCGCTCCAAATCCTTCACCAGTTTTCTGGCCGGGCCGAGCTTCTTCACATCCTCGGTAACCTTGGTGACGACCTGGGCGAATTTCTCGCCTTCACCGGCCGACACCCAGGAGAACCGGACCCGACCCGGGTCCAGGCCCATGAATTCCAGAACCGTCTTCAATACGGCGAACTTCCGGCGCGCCACGTAGTTGCCCGAGATGTAATGGCAATCTCCAGGATGACAACCCGAAACCAGAACCCCGTCGAATCCGTTCTGAAGGCACTTGAGGATGAATATCGGGTTGACTCTGCCTGAACAGGGAACCCTGACAACCCGGATGCTGGGAGGGTACTGAATCCTCGAAACCCCGGCAAGGTCTGCCCCGGCGTACGAGCACCAGTTGCACAGGAATGCCAGTATCTTGGGCTGCCAGTCTTTGTGCCGGCGGATGGCGCTTTCCACTTTCGCTCCAATCATATCGTTATCGCGCTGACCGCTTCGAAGATCTGGTCGTCGGTGAAACCCTTCAGATTGATGGCACCGGATCGGCACGATGCCGCGCAGGCACCACAACCCTTGCACAACGCTTCATTCACTTCAGCGACCGTCTTCACAACCTTCGACGGCATCGTCATCTCTTTCAACTCGATTGCGGCATAGGCGCAGGCTTTGATACAAACACCACAGCCGGTACATCGGTCTGGGCTGACCCAGGACACGGTGCCTTCCGCCTCAATGACCTTCTTGCTCAACACGGCCAATGCCCTTGCTGCCGCGGCTTTTGCCTGGGTAATCGACTCGTCGATGTTCTTCGGGGAATGGGCAAGCCCACACATGAAAACCCCGTCGGTGGCGAAATCAACCGGCCTCAGCTTCATGTGGGCTTCCAGGAAGAAACCCTCTTTGTTCAGCGGCACCTTGAGCATCCTAGCCAGGTCCTCGTTCTCTTTCGGGGCATCCATGGCGACCGAAAGCACAACAAGGTCTGCTTCAATCACAATCTTCTTGTCGAGCAGGAAATCCACCAGCTTGACCTTCAGCTTGCTATCAAGGTCGCTCCTGTCCACGGGCTCGAGTTCAGGCTTGTGGTCCAGGTCATACCTCTCGAATACCACGCCCAGGTCCCTTGCCTGGCCATAGTACTTCTCGGCCAGGCCATAGGTCCTGATGTCCCGGTAGAGCACATAGACATCCGTACCGGGCCGTTGTTTCTTTATGAGCGTAGCGTTCTTCACCGCCTGGCCGCAGCATACCCGGCTGCAATAAAGCCTTTCCCCTTCCCGGGAACCGACGCACTGAATCATGACTACGGTCTTGCATCTCGGGAAGTCGGCAATCCGCCTCTCCAGCTCAAGCTGGGTAATCACCCGCCTGTTCTTTCCGTACATGTACTCGGCAGGCCTTGACTCACGGGCACCGGTGGCAACGATCACAACTCCATGGTCGTACTCAACGCTCGACTCCTTACTCTTGGCTGTTGACTTCTGGCTGTTGACTTCAAAGCTCGTACTGTAATGCCCGATGTAGCCTTCGATGCTCTGCAGCCTGGCGTTCTTGTGGACCGTGATGAGCTTGCTGTCTTCCACCTTCTTGATAGTGCTGCGCAGGAGCTCCAAGGGATCAGCGCCGTTGAATGTGCTACGGATGCCGGCCAGATTCCCGCCGAGCTCGCTCTCCTTTTCCAGGAGACAGACTTCATACCCGGCATCAGCTATTGCCAGCGATGCGGTCATGCCGGCCAGCCCGCCGCCGACAACCAAGGCCTTCGGATTGATGTCAATCGGCAGCTTCTGGAGTGGAAGCAGGTTCCTTGCTTTGGCAATGCCCATCTCTACCAGGTCCTTGACCTTGGCGGTTGCCAACTCAGGTTCGTGCATGTGGGCCCAACTGCACTGGTCCCTGATGTTCGCCATCTCGAAGAGATACTGGTTCAGACCGGCTTCTCTGAGCGTTTCGCGGAACAGCGGCTCGTGGGTCCTCGGAGTGCACGCGGCAACCAGAACCCGGTTCAGGTCATGCTCCTGGATTTTCTCTTTTATCGTGTCGAGACAGTCCTGGGAACAGGCGTAGATGACGTCCTCGGTATGCTCGACATTGGGCAGAGTCCTGGCGAATTCGGCGACATCCTTGACGTCCACTACCCCGGCGATATTGATCCCGCAGTGGCAGACAAACACGCCGATTCGCGGCCGCTCGCCCACAACGTCTTTCTCTTCGGGGAACTCCTTTTTCGAAACCTTCTCCTGCCTCTCAAGGGCCAGGAACCTGGCGCAGCTCGCCACCGCACCGGAAGCGGACATCACCGATTCCGGGATGTCCTTGGGCCCGTTTGCTGCGCCGCAGGCGAAAATGCCCGGCCTCGTGGTGTTGAGCGGCTCAAACGGAACCGCCCGGCAGAACCCGTATTCGTCCAGCTTGACGTCGGTCTTGTCTGCGAGCTCGGCCATGTCCTCACGCGGCTCCAGGCCGACCGAGAGCACAACCAGGTCGAAAACCTCGCTGTCCCGCTTGCCGTACTCCCGGGTGAAATGCAGCCTCAGATTGCCGTCGTCAGCAGGCGTGACTTTCGCCACTCTCGCCCTTATGAACTCAACCCCGAACTGCGACTCAGCCCTCTCGTAGTACTTGTCAAAGTCCTTGCCGAACGCCCTGATGTCCATGAAGAAAATGGTTGGCTCGATCTTCTTGCTGTGCTCCTTGGCAATAACCGCTTCCTTGATTGCGTACATGCAGCAGACCGAACTGCAGTAGTCGTGCTTCCTTTCCAGGTCCCTTGAGCCGACGCACTGGATGAACGCAACCTTCCCGGGTTCCTTTCCGTCTGACGGCCGCACAACATGGCCTTTCAGAGGCCCACTTGCCGAAAGCATCCGTTCGAACTCGATGGACGTTACCACATTCGGATATGCCTTGTATCCGTACTGGCCGTACCCGACGGGATTGTGCGGGTCGATCCCGGATGCCAGAACGACCGCGCCACAGTTCAGGTCAATGAACTTATCTTTGTCCTTGAAGTTGATTGCGTCCGCTTCGCAGGCTTTCTCACACAGCTTGCACACCCCTTTGGTGAGCTGCAGGCAGTGGGCCGCGTCAATAACGTAATTGGACGGAACACTCTGGGCAAAGTACCGGTATATCGCTTTGCGCTGTCTCAGCTTCACGTCGAACTCGTCGGTGACCTTGACCGGGCACTTCTCGGCACAGACCCCGCAGCCGACGCATTTGTCCGGGTCCACGTACCGGGCATGCTCCTTTATCCGGCAGTTGAAATCGCCCGCCGTACCTTCCACTGACACAAGTGACGAGCAGATGTGAAGCGTGATACCGGGATGCCGGGCGCACTCACTCATCTTAGGAGAGAGGATACAAATCGAGCAGTCGTTCGTCGGAAAGGTCTTATCCAGTTGGGGCATTCTGCCGCCGATTGACGGAGTCTGCTCAAGCAGATGAACGTCAGCGCCCAGTTCGGCAAGGTCAAGCGCTGCCTGGATGCCCGCTATCCCGGCGCCAACTACCAGCACCGATTTGCTTCTCGGGACAACAGCACTCACAGGAAAACCTCAGCCTTCACCGGATTCGGCCCTGCCTTTCGGATCGTCTCGGTGAACTCGGTAACCACTTCTGCGAATCTCCCGCCTTCGGACGCGGACACCCAGGAAAGCCTGACCCGGTTCGATTCCAGGCCCAGTTCCTCAAGCACTTTCATGGTCAAAGCAAACCTCCGCCGGGTGTAGTAGTTGCCGGTCTGGTAGTGGCAATCGCCGGGATGGCAACCGGCAACCAGCACGCCATCCGCACCGGCAAGGAATGCCTTGAGCACAAACAACGGATCCACCCGGCTGGAACACATCACCCGGATCGCGACCATCGAAGGCGGCATCTTCAGCCTGGTGACTCCCGCCAGGTCGGCCCCGGCATAAGAGCACCAGTTGCACAGGAAACCGACTATCCGTGGCTGGAAATCCTCTGCCATGCTATGCCCCGATTTCCTCCAGCTCTTCCATCTCGAAAGTGCTGGTTGGTATCTTCTCCTCAACGCTTCTTCCTGATACGTAGCCAAACATCCCCTGGACGCTTCCAGCCAGCTTGGCGAAGATCAACGCAACCGGGATGTCAACCGGGCACGCGTCCGAGCACATCCCGCATCCCACACAACTGATGCTCACGTGTAGCAGCCTGCCGATCTGGTAGTACAACGTACCTGTCGGCAGCCGCAAAGCCCCGCGATTGGTCAACTCCGCTTCCAGGGTGGAAGGATCGAAATCACTCTCCGCCGCATCGAAATGACACGAACTGCAATAGCAGACCGGGCAGGCCCTGCCGCACGCATGGCAACCGATGCAACGACCGAAAAGTGCGGTCAACCCTGCCATACCCAGCTCTTCCGCTGCGAACTGACCGAACACATCCGGCTTTTGTTCAGCCCGCTTCTTCCGCATGCTGTCCAGCACTTCCGGCTCCGGGTCCGCTTCGGTCAACTCGTAACTCAAGCCGGCCAGGAATTCCTCTCCCTTTTCGCTGTTCACCTGGACTGTGGTCTGTTTGCCGTTCTCATTGCCCACAAGTGCCAGGGTGATATCCGCACCGGACGGCACGAAGTTCTCGCATACCCGGCACGAATTGCGCAGGTCCTCTGAAACTCCACCGGTTCCTACCTGTTTCCAGTATTCCTCAAGCTTCAACTGCAGCCCGTCCTTCGCCGTCTTCATCTCCAGGACCCCGCCGCAGGTGTAGCTTATGAACAACAGGTTATCCAACCTGGCCTGTTCGAGCTTGACACGCTCGAACAGCGCCCGCAACTCACACGGCCTCATGATAACCGCAATCGGTGTCTTGACCGGCTCGAGCATCGTGAGCCGCGAAACCATCCGGCCCGCGTTTGCCGGCATCAAAGGCAACGTGGGGACAATATGGTCCAGCAGTTCCTTGTCCGTAATCAGGGCATAGGAGTAACTGTTCTCACCGGTCTGAGCCAGCGCAAACACGCCGCCGACTTTCCCTTTGTCCATCAGCAGTGCCAGTATGTCTCTCAGCGTGTCGTCAGGCGGCTTGGGAACCTGGAACTGCTTCATGCCGAGCCCTTCGCATCTTCGTATTCATGCAGCTCGTCTTCTTCATAGGTCAGGGTCGGTATCGGCTCTTCCGTATTCCGACCCGGAACGTAGTCAAACGTCTTCTGAACCTCATCCCCGGCAAGAGCGAAAACCTGGCTGACCGGCACGTCCATCGGGCATCCATCTTCGCACGCGCCGCACCCGACGCACGAAAGCCCCATATGGTATATCCTGCCCAGATGGAACTGCATCATGTCACCCGGGAAACGTATCCCACCCCGGGCCTGCGCCTTCGCGAAGTAATCCTCAGCCCTGAGCCGGACCTGGTCACTCGAATCAAAGAAGCACTGCCGGCAATAGCAGATCGGGCACACATTCATGCAGTTGTGGCAGTTGATGCAATCGGCGAACAGATGGCTGAGATTGTCCATCCCTGCAGCCTTGTCTTTCAGTTCCTGGAACACCTTGATCCTGTTCCCTGCTTTCCTATCCCGCACCTTCTTCACTTCCGCCTGCCACGCCGATACGTCTTCACTGCACTCAATCCCGGCCTCGTCCAGCAACTCCTCGCCGCGCTTGCTCACCCCGATGATGACAGCTTCTTTTTCCTTCGTGCCGACCAGGCCGATATGCAAGTCAACCGGCACGTCCTCGCAACTGAAATGCACGCAGCTCTCACACGCCGGCCGAAGACCCTCGCCCTCCCAGTCGCTCAGGATTCCCTGGTATCGCTTGTCAAGCGCCTCCGGGTCAGTAACGTAATCTCTGGTCCGGAACGCACCCGGACAGTCGATACTCGCGAACAGGATGTTTTCCAAATCAACCTGTCTCCGCTTGGCCAGCTCAATTGACGCCCGGACTTCACACGGCCGCATGACACACAGCACCTTCTGCTCGACCTTGCCATGACGTGTCAGGCTCTGCAAAGCCCGCGCGCCCTGGACCGGCATGATTGGCGGCAACGGAGTACAGGAGTCGAGCAGTTTCGGGTCCTTCACCAGCAGATAGACGAACGATTCCCCTGACCTCACTCTGGTCGGGACCAGCACCGCATCCACGCAGCCGCTGTCCTTGAGTGACTTCAACACCGCGCTGACCGCACCATTCACACCATTCTTCGCCTGAATCGTCATGCCCGTCACTTCAGTATCTCGGTGACTTCCTGGTTCAACTGCCTTGTGGTGAAATGCCGGTGCTTTGCCGCTCCGGACGGGCAGGCTGATGCACAGTTCCCGCACCCACGGCACAGAACTTCATTGACCACCGCGATGTGCTTGGACTCATCCAGAGTTGTCGCCCCGTACGCGCACACTGTAACGCATGTGCCGCACCCCACGCACAGTTTCTCCGACACCTCGGAAGTCCGGATTTCAAGCTGCAGCCGCTTGCCCGGGACGAGCGACGAAAGGACCTTGCCCGCAGTAGCACCGGCCTGCACTATCGTATCTCTTGTGTCTCCGGGTCCCCGGGCGCAGCCGGCAATGAATATGCCTTCGGTCATCGTCGAGACCGGGTTCAATACCACGTGTTCCTCCGCGAAAAACCCGCTCTCGTCCACCGAGATACTAAGCATGTCGGCAAGCTCGGGATTCAAGGAGGCAGGTGCCAGCCCGGTTGACAGAACGACCATGTCCACCCCCAGCTCGGCCTCGGTCCCACCGGGCTGCTTGTGCTTAACTGTCAGCCCTGAATCCCCGCCGGTCACCTCGATACTCTCAAACCTTGCGAACTTGACCCCTTTTGCCTCAGTCTCCTTGTAGAACCGGTCATACGCTTTCCCCGGCAGGCACAAATCCCGATACAACTCAACCACTTCAGTCTCCGCTGACTGCTCCCTTATCTGCCGGGCAATCTTCATCGAGTTCACACAGCACATCCTGGAACAGTATCCCAGTTTGTCCCTGCCCACACAGTGGACTATGGCAACCGATTTCACTGGCTTCGTCAAACCGGCCATCAGCTTGCTGACACCCGCTGTCTCGATTTCGTCCGCAGTGTACACGCCATCAAGCTTGCCGTACCCATATTCGGCCAGTTCCTTCGGATCAAAAGCCTGGGCTCCGGTCGCAAGCACCACTGACCCGGCTTTCAGCTCAACTTCTTTGCCTTCCTGCGTTTCCAGCAGGGCCACGAAACTGCCGAAGAACCCGAGTACTTCCTTGACCTTGCAGTTCTCGAACAGTTCAATCTGCGGGTTGTTCCTCAGAGCGTCGATTCTCGGTCCCAGGAAATCCCCGGCCGGCTCCATTGCCGGGAAAAGCAGTCCCCGGTCCTTCAGCATCCCGCCAAGCTCACCTTTCTCGGCCAGGAATACCTTTCTTCCTTTGTGCGCGGTTCTCAGGGCAACTTCTATCCCCGCGATTCCTCCGCCGATAACTATCACATCCGGGTTGCAGTCGATTTCCTTCTGCTCGAGTGCCTGATGATACTGCACCCGGTTCACGGCCGCCCGGATGAAGCGCAACGCCTTACTGGTTGCCTGATCAATGTCCGGCACGGTCCAGGCGCACTGCTCCCGGATATTCACGAGTTGGAACAACTGCGGATTGAGCCCGACGCTTGAAGCCACTTCGGCAAACGTACCTTCGTGCTGCTTCGGTGAACAGGCTGCAATCACGAATCGCTCAAACCCATTCTTCTTGATGCTCTCAGCAAGGAACTTCTTGCCGTCTGCTGAACAGAACAACTTGTGCCGCTCGATTCCGGCCACCTTGCCGTCTTTCTCTATCTCGGCAGCAACCCGGTCCAGATCGATCGCATCCGCGATATTCGGCCCGCATTCACAAAGGTACAGACCGATCTTCGCCATATCAGCCCTTTGCTGGGTTCAGAACCGAAGCAACGGCAGCCTCTGCCTGGGCAACGACATCCTGCATATTCTTCGGCCCTTCGTTGCATCCGGCCACGAATATCCCGGCCCGGTTCGTAGCCACCGGGTCGAATTCAGCAGTCTTGAAGAACCCGAAATCATCAGGTTCAATCCCCAGGAGTTTTGCCAGCGCATCAGCGCCTGAATTCGGTTCGATACAGGGAGCCAGCACAACCATGTCAACGTCGACCGTATCTTTCCCGGCTTTGCCGTCCTGGTACGTGATTCTCACGCCCTTGCCGTTCCCTGATAACTCCACTCCCCTGGCTCTGACCAGCTTGACGCCTTTCTCCTTCGCCTCATCCAGGAATTTCTGGCTGGCCTTGCCCGGAGTCGAAAGCTCCTGGAAGAACTCGTGCACTTCGACCCCTTCCACCTTGTCGAACGCATAGCAGGCGAACTTGGTGAGATACATACAGCAGACCTGGGAACAGTATCCCGCGGCATCACGGCCCACGCAGTGAATCAGACCGATCGACTTCGGTTCCCTGCCGTCCCGGGTCTTGATTGCGCCTTCGGTCGGCCCGTTCGACGCCCGCAGCCGCTCGAACTCGAACGCATGAAACACATTCTCGATCTTACCGTAGCCGTATTCGGGAAACCGGCTCACGTCACCCAGCTTGTACCCGGTAGCTACGATAAGCGCGCCGACCTTGATTTCCTTTTCCTCGTCCTTGTCGTCGAAGCTGATTGCATCGAACATGCACGCGTCCTTGCACGCGGTGCAATCCTCGCCTTTTGCCCGCAGGCAACACTCCATGTCAATCGCCGGCGCATTCGGCAGCGCGCCCGCACAGGCAAGGTATATCGCCTTCCGCTTCATCAGCCCTTCCTCGAACTCATTGTCAACACTGACCGGGCACGGCTCAAAGCACGCGCCACACCCGATGCAGTTGACGAGGCTGACATACCTTGCACGACTGGCCAGCTTCACCGTGAAATCACCGGCCTCGCCCTGGACATCCGTCACGTTGGTCAGGGTCAGCAGTTCGATGTTCTTGTCTTCAAGGAGCTGTGACTGCTTGGGCGCAATCATGCAGGTGGCGCACTCCATGTTCGGGAACACCTCTTCCGACTTGATTACGGTGCCGCCGAAATACGAATTGCGCTCGACCAGGTACACCTTCCGCCCCGCGTTCGACAACAGCAGGCTGGCCTCGATTCCGGCCAAGCCGGCGCCGATTACAAGGACGCTGTCGTTCTCAGCCATCACTCAATGAACGGCATCTTCCTCAGCGGGTTCGGCCCGAGCCGAGTGATATGCTCGGCAAACTCGTTCGTCACTTCTGAGAACCGCTTGCCTTCCGAAGCTGATATCCACGAGAGTCGGAACCGGTTCGAATCCAGCCCGAAGGTTTCCAGAATCTTGTGCATCAACGCGAACCTTCTCCGCGCGAGGTAGTTGCCGTTCTGGTAATGGCAATCACCAGGATGGCAACCCGCAACCAGCACCCCGTCCGCGCCCCGCAGCAAAGCGGAAAGCAACATGACCGGGTCCACCCGGCTGGAACACATCACCCGGATTGTAGTCAGTGTTGCCGGGACCTCCAGCTTGTTGCTTCCCGCCAGGTCTGCGGCCGCATAGGAACACCAGTTACACAGGAAACCGACGATATTGGGCTCGAACTTGTCGGCCAAGACGCTGCTCAGAACTGAATCTGGGCGTTGAACTTGCCGCCTTCGTCGCGGCAGAACAGCAGGGTTTTGCCCGTCCGCTTGCACCAGTTCTCGATGTCCCTCGGGAACGACGGACAATCTGCGAGAATCTCAAGGGTATCACCGGCCTGCATTTTCGGAGCCTCAACCGCGAGTTTGAGTACCGGCTGGGGACATTTCAGTCCCAGAGTATCCAGCTTGTGAACTGCCATTTCTCCTCCTTAGAAAGAGAACGTTATCTGCGCGCCCTGAATCTCGGCCAGGAACGTGGTGGCGCCGACCAGTTCGATGTCATCCCGCAGGTCTTCCTTTTTCACGTCGTTTGACTCAAGCGCCAGCTCGCAGAAATAGAGCTTGCCACCGAGCATCTTGACCCCGTTCCACATCTCGATCAGGTCCGGGAAACCCTTCTTCTTCATGTTCTCGACCACACCCGGCTTGAGCGCATCGGTTGCACCCGGGGTGAAGAACACGTATACCTCATCACCGCTCGCGGCCGCGGACGCACCGAGTACGAATGTCGGGAACAGGTTCTTGGGTTCAGCACCGTTACAGACGAGGGCCACTTTGCCCATTCCTACCTCCTTTGGTTTGCTTCGCACCGCTTGTCATGCCAGCAGTAGGACTACTGTACCCAGCCGGACGGAACTTACTCACCGGTGATGGCCATGTGGCGGACATAATCCGCGCAATGGCGCTGGGAGCACTTCCTCCCGTTGTAGCGGATTGCGCAGCGATAATAGAAACACCACCGCCCGATGTCAAGAAAATCAGTCGCTCCATGTCGGTTTCCGGGCCGGGATTCGCTTGCGCGGAGGAAATCCTCTGACAAGTCTTCGGGCAAGTACTCCAGCAAGTCTTCGGGCAAGTCCTTTGAGAAGTGCTGTGACAACACCTGCTTGAAATCATCCGGCAAGTCATTCGACAAGTCCTTGGACAACTACTGCAGCAACGTCTCTTCGAAGTCTTCTGACAGGTCTTTGGACAACTGCTGCAGCAACACCTGCTTCAAGTCTTTGCGCAAGTCTCCGACGAAGTCTTCCGGCAAATGCCGCAGCAAGTCTCAGGACAAGTCTTCGGACAACTATTCAGGGGGCCGGGGAGGGTAGTTCGGCAGATAGCGCATATCTGCCTGCCGGACCGTCTCTTAGCCCCGATTTCCGCCAGCGCCAAATGATAAATCTTTGTATCATTGGCTGGATCAGGAGCAGAAGGTTATCCGTACCTGGCAGCAGGAGGCTTCCGGCTCTCAGAACCGGTCCAGTGCCTGGCACACGGTCAGAATCGGGACCCCGCCGAAGTCCGGTCCCGAATCCAGGATATCCCGGTCCCCGCTCACAACCGCGTCGGCAGCGCCAGCAACGAGGATGTCAAACAATGGGCAAGCAGCCGGCCGGGAATCTAAGAAGTGTCCGGGGCTATTCCGGACGATTCGGGTGCAGAACCACCGGGAACGATGTCATTGTAGAACCCTGTTCATGATGTTGACAAATCTCGTCTTGCTTATCGGATGGTCGGCAATCAACTTGCCGTTGTACACTATCCCGAAGGTCCCGTATGCTGAAGGGGCATTCTGTGCTTCCCGGCAATTGCTAAGCTCCACTACGGTCGCCTTCAGACCGAACTCGTGCGAGGCTTTGGTCATTTCTCTGACGTTTCTTACAGTGTACGGACACTGGCCGGAACGGATAATCGTCAGTCCTGAACCATAGCCTCTCAGCTTCTTCTCCCAGTTGCCCTTGAATGCAGGCGGTGGTGCCTTTTTCGGCTTCTTCACAAGGAGCTCAAATGAAGGCGGGGCCTGGTCAACAGGTTCGAACCCGTTCTTGAGGAACAGCTCTTTCCCTGCCATAAAGGTGCTCTTGCTTGTTACCACTGCGACTCCCTGCAGACCATCCTTCCCGGCATCCCGCAGACAATGCTTCAGGAGCAATGAGCCATAGCCCTTTCCCTTGTGTTTGCCGTTCACGCTGATGCAGTGAATGACCATGTATCCGCTTGCTTCAATCGCTCTCCAGGTGTACTCACCGGGTATGTATTCAATGAAGCCGATATCTCCTTCACTGTCCGAATGCAGGACCTTGAACCTCATGCCTTCAGAGAAACGTTGCTTCAGCCAGTCGGTCTTTCGTCTGTATTCTTCGTTCTTCAGGTTCTTGTAGCCACAGAACCCATATCCACAGATATTGTCCGGGTTCGTATCAATCACTTCAACCCGATTCATCTCTCACCATCTCTCTGGAAGTCACGGGGATGCACTACCTGTCTCCTGCCCATCCGACTCCGTCTGGTCGTCATCATCGTCTGCACAATAGAACGAAAGCAACCGCCTGTCAAACAAACGGGCTCTTCGTGGATTCGTGTGGGTGGATGGAAGCATCTGGCTGCATGTAACCTGT
>CBDUVZ010000076.1:0-14849 GCA_965370805.1 uncultured bacterium
CATGGGTTTCAGACCACCGTTAGAGGCTACCGCCCGCTTTGTTGCACTTCGACGTTGAATGTGGGGAAACCCGGGGGGGGTAAGGGGACGCAATACTTATCTTTCCCTGTTTCGATTCCTCGGGCCTCGCATCGGGTCTGGTTTCTGCCGTTTGAGAGGCCTTTTCTACTTCCGCTTCAGTACTTCGATGAGGGCTGCGCTGTCAGGGGGGGGGCTGCCGGTGCGGCTATGGCTGCGGATGGCGTTCATTTCCACGTCGGTTGACTTCCGGCCAGGATAGTCCTGCCTGCCTTGCCTCCGGGAAGGACTGCCCGGCAAAGGTCGGATATCAGTAGTCAGGTTATGGCCCCATAGCTACCTTCCAATGTGTTTACTACAGTAAACACATTGCCGCTGGAATGTTTACTTGTCAACTCTGCCTCTACGTGACGTGACAGCGTGTTCGGGATGGCGGTGGACGCCAGGCAGGGGGTTGGCCGGCAGGGCCTTTTCCGGTTGTGGTCGGGCCGCGTGTCGCCGGGTCGCTTCTACCCGGAGGTTCCCGCTGTTTTGTACAGGTAGACCCTGGCCTGGTCGTTTTCGGCGAGGGGCATGAGGTCGAAGAACGGGAAGCGGTAGGAGACAACGCGGGCGTCGGGTTTGAGTTCCCGGTTGAACTTGGCCGTGAGCTTCCGGATGGCTTCCGGCGCGAGGTAGCAGGCGACGATGTCGGCTTCGGACAGGTCAAGGTCGAAGAAGCTGCCGCGCCTGATTTCCACGCGGCCGCGGACCCGGTAGCAGGTGATGAGGACCTGGCCGAGGAGCCAGCGCAAAGGGTTGATTTCGATGCCGACCGCGTGAGCACCGAAGTCGCGCGCGGCCATGATGAGCAGCCGGCCGTCGCCGGACCCGAGGTCGTAGACCGTGGTGCCGGGTCTGGCCCCGGCCATGGTCAGCATGATGCGGGCGGTTTCACGCGGGGTCGGGGCGTAGCATACGTCCGGGCCGTAGAGCCAGGCCGCGACCAGCAGGATGATAAGCAGGCCGGTGGAGATGAACAGGAGCAGGTGCACGGTTTCCGGCCCGGTTATTCGAGCAGGAGCAGGTGGACGAAGCGCGGGTCGTCGTCTTCGCTGGTGACGATGTCGGCGGCGGGAATCAGTTTCGCTTCGGCCGCGCCCGCGGCCAGGGCGATGGCCTGATACTTCCTGAACTGGTCGGCTTCCGTTGTGCTCATGACAGCGCTGAGCATAGCCGGCAGAGCCGGGCTGTCAACGGGCCGGGCATGACCGAGGGTGAAGTGCGCCGGCCGGCGGGGGCTGGTGTTAGGTTGCCTGGAGGATTGACCTGGCAGCACGTCCGGGGACCATTCGGTTTTGCTCGGGGTCGGCCGTCTGTTTCCGGGGGCGCGAGGCGCGGCTGGCTGACCGCTATCCGCTGACCACCATCCACCATTACTGACGGCTTGACCGCTGTTGCTGTCCTGTTATGCTGATGTATGAATCAGCAGAAGCATATCCTGGTGGTCGACGACGACCTGGCAACGCGGTTCCTGCTCAAGCAGATGCTGGAGGACGCGGGGTACAGGGTCAGCCTTGCCGAGGAGGGCCAGTCCGCGATGCAGGCCGCCTGGTCCGAGAAGCCGGACCTGGTTGTTACCGACATGGACATGCCGGTGTTCGACGGGAAGAAGGCGATGGCGATGTTCAGCAGCGACGAGACGCTGAACGTGCCGGTCGTCGTTGTGTCGGGTACGGTTGAGCCGATGAACATTGCGAGCGTGCTTGACGCCGGCGCGGCCGCGTTTTTCCCCAAGCCGGTTGACCGGCAGAAGTTCCTGGCCGCGGTCGCCGAGTTGCTGTCCGCGTCGGGGTAGCGTAGCGTCCGGGAACCGGTCGAGCGTCGGGTCGGAACGGCCGGCGGCGGATTGAAGCCGGAACCGGGAAAGGAGAAGGTCGAGCAATGAGGCTGAAGGAGATGGTGACCGGGAATGCGCTGGGCTGTCTGTTGCTGGTCGTTACGGTCGCGGTCATTGCCCTGCTGGTCATGGTCCTTGTTTCCTGGCTGAGGTGGGTTCGGGTTCTGTAGCCTGCGGCAATTCGCGTTTCACGGGCCGGAGACCGGCTTTCTGTCTGGAAGAGCCCCGGATGCCGCCGTGACAGGTGATTCGGCCGGTGGGGATTCGTGGGGCAGACCGGGAAGGACGATTCGTTCGCGCCAGGGCCAAGAAACAGAGGAAATCGCCGCGCCGGAGGGGTACGGAAGTTCTGCTCTGTCTGCAAGTGAATCCAAGCTAGCAGGTTAGGCCGATTGTCGGGTTCGTTCAGAGGGTGAAGGTTTTGCTTGACAGTGGGGTAGGGTGGGGCTATAGTTCAGCCACATAACATAAGAGTGGTGAAAAGTGGCGAACTTCCTTGGTCAGTATAGACATTCTGTCGATAGCAAAGGCAGGGTTGCGGTTCCTAACTCGTTCAGAAGGAGGCTTTCTCCCGATTCGGAGAGAAGGTTCGTCCTTCTACGAGGTCGTGACAGTACTATCGAAGTCCACCCCCTGTCCGAATGGAACGAGTTTGTGAACCGCACCCTGCTCAAATTGCCGCTCTACCAGCCGGCCGCGCTGAGAACCCGGCGCTACCGTTTCGCGAGCGCAACCGAAGTCGCGATGGATGCTCAGGGGCGTATTCTCCTGCCCAGGCACTTGCGCAAGGAGGCCGGGATTGCGAACGAAGCGGTGCTGGCCGGAGTCGGTGAGTACTTCGAAATCTGGGAGCCGGGCCGGTATGACCAGTTCCTCGCCGAGGCCGGGCAGAGTCATGATACCGACCTGGCCGAACTGGAGCGAACCGGATGGGGGGTAGTACCGGAGGATGAAGGTTCAACCGGCGGCGGTGTTTCACCGGCCGGTGATGGTCGATGAGGTACTGGAGTATCTGCGACCAGGCACCGGAACGGTCATTGACGCGACGGTCGGCGGGGGCGGTCACGCCCTCGCGATTGCGGAATTTCTCGGTCAGGGTCGGCTTCTCGGCATAGATACCGACCCCGAGGCAATAGCCTCGGCCCGAAGGCAACTGGTTAATCACGACAATGTGGAGCTTGTTCATGCGAATTATGTTGACATGGAGCTAATTGCCCGCAGGAAAGGGCTTATGCCGGTCACCGGCGTCCTGATGGACCTGGGGGTGTCCCTGCATCAGCTCACCGTTTCGGCGCGTGGCTTCGGCTTTGATACCGACGGGCCGATTGACATGCGCTTCGACCAGTCCGCATCTCAGCCTCCAGCGCTCATCCTGATGCGCCGGGCGACCCGGCGGCAGATTTTGTCCTGGCTACGGGGTTACGGTCAGGAGCCGTTTGCCGCGAGGATTGCCCGGCGCATCGATGAGCGCAAAGGAGAGATCAGGACGACCCGGCAACTGGCCGAGGTCGTGAGAAGGGCGGTTCCCGCGCGGAAGGCGCGCAGGACCCTGGCCCGGGTCTTCCAGTCGTTGCGGATTGCGACCAACCGGGAACTGGATAACGTCAAAGCCGGACTCGAAGCGGCGCTCGACGTGCTGGCACCGGGCGGCAGACTGGTGGTGATTGCCTACCACTCCCTTGAGGACCGCCTGGCAAAGCTGGCTCTGCGTGAAGCGAAGCAGCAGGGCCGGGTGAGGGTATTGACCGCACGACCTTTGAGACCCGGGGATGAGGAAGTCCGGAAGAACGGCGCGGCAAGGAGCGCAAGGTTCCGTGCGGCCGTTGTTGTCGCCCGGGAGTCGAACGGAGTCGCGGGACCGCGACGGGAACGGGCGTGAGAACGCTCAGGCGGATCGGGCTGGTTGTGTTCCTCTGCGGGGTGGCGCTGGGATACCTGTACCAGCACAACCGGAGCCTGAGGATAGCGAGGAAGCTGAACGACCTGGAGATCGAAAGGCGACTGCTGGGTGAAGAGCTGGCCGGGGCGCGGGTGGATGCCGAGAGGCTTTCCAGTTTCGCCCGACTGGAATCGTTGTGGGTGGCAGCCGGGAGGCCGTGCGCGCCGTCACCAGAGCCCGTCGCAGTGGCGTGCAAGCCGGATAGCCTGCCGGATGTTCCTGAGAGAGAAGCAATGCCGGTCGTCGTTGCCGACCGGGAAAGAGGTGGCTAGTGAAACATCAGCTTGGCGTTCTGCGCTCGGGCGACCCTGGTGTCAGGATTACACCGGGCGCTTTCGTCGCTTTTCCGTTTGAGCCCGGACCGATCAGGGCCCGGTTCCGCTCGATGCGACCCGGGGAGACGGGTGAGTCGGTTCCGGCCGGCGAGCAGGCGGTCACTGCCGGCTCGGGCAGCGTCCCGGAGAGAAGCGGTGGCTAGTATTGAATGACGGGTGCTGCCGTCCGGACCAGGAGTGCCCGGGTTGAGGTCGACCAACCACCGGGTCAAGTTCCTGCTTGCAGTCTTCCTGATTCTGTGGGTCGGGCTGTTCGTGAGGGCCGGGTACGTCCAACTGGTCAAGTGGAAGCAGTTCGAAGCCGAGGCGCGGAAGCAGCACTGGGAGCGGCTTGAGCTGAACGCGCGGCGGGGCCGCGTGTTCGACCGGCAGAACCGGGTCCTGACCCTGAACCGTTCCACCTGTTCGATTCAGATTCTTCCCCAGTACGTGCGGAACGGCGACGCCGGCAAGGATACCCTTGCCGGGATTCTGGCCGATTTCGGGCTGGGCAGGCGCAACGCGGTGCGGCGGGAACTGGAAACACACGACCGGCTGTTCCGGTTCCGGCGGGGAGTCGACTACGAACTGGCCGATTCGCTGCGTCGGGTTCTTGTGAGACGGCATTTCCGTAACTGCACCCTGATTGACGAGGAGAACCAGCGGGTCTATCCGTACGGCGAAGCGTGCGCAAAGGTGGTGGGTTTCGTCGGTACCGAGCGGGGCCTGGCCGGAGTCGAGACCAGGTTCGATTCGGTCTTGCGCGGGGAAGCCGGCTGGGTTCTGCTGCAGCGGGACGCGGTGGGATTCGTCCTGCCCGACCCGAGCTACCCGCGGCACGAACCGGTTGCCGGAGCGGATATCCGGCTGACACTCGACACCGACGTGCAGGAGATCTGCTACCGTGCCCTGAAATCGAAGGTGACCGAGACGATGGCCCTGGGCGGGAGCGCGGTAGTGATTTCAGCCGAGACCGGCGCGGTATTGGCACTGGCCGACTACCCGAGCTACGACCCGGCGCGGTTCGGTTCGTATCCGCAGTCGCGGTACAAATGCCGGGCGGTGTGCGACCAGTTCGAACCCGGTTCTTCGTTCAAGCCGGTCATCGGGCTGGCGGCGATGGAGAGCTCGAAGGCCCGGGAATTGCTGAACCGGGAGTACGACGTGTCGCGGGGGTTCATCGAGGTCTCGGGCCGGAAGATAAGCGACGTCCATAACAACGGGGTGCTTGACTTCGACGGGCTGTTCGTCAAGTCATCGAACCCGGGCTGTGCGATGTTGTCGCTGGAGATCGACCGGGAGGAGTTCTTCCTGGTGGCCCGGGCGCTTGGGTTCGGGAACCCGGTCGGCGTCCACCTGCCGGGCGAAGGCCGGGGCATGATCGACCCGCCGGCCAAGCTCAGCCGGCTGCGGCTGGCCAACAACGCATTCGGTCACGGATTGACGGTGACCCTGCTGCAACTCGCGGCCGCGTATCTCTGCGTGGCCAACGACGGGGTGTATCTCAGTCCCTACCTGGTTGCGTCGATTGACGCCCGGGGACGGAATCTGTACCGGTCCGGGCGGACCGAAGTGCGGCACGCGGTGAAACCAGCGACCGCACGCCGGATGAAGGAGATACTGGCTCGCGTCGTAACCGAGGGAACCGGAAGGCTTGCAGCGATTCCCGGGATTGAAGTCTGCGGGAAGACGGGCACCGCAGCGAAAATCGACCCGGCGGGCGGGTATTCGGCGACGAAATCACGGATGTCTTTTGTGGGATTCCTTCCCAAGGAGCGGACGAGATACATCATCGCGGTGCTGGTCGATGAGCCGAGCACCTCCCGGTACGCGGCTGCGGTTGCGTGTCCTCTGTTCCGGGAGATCGGCGAAGGGCTGCTGGTTCTCGAACGGCTGCGGGAGAGGACGGAGCTTGTCGAAACGGAAAGCGGACTGGAGCTGGCAGGGGTCGGGCCATGAAGCAACTGGCTGACCTGGTGAAGGGGATTCCGTGCGAGATACACGGCGATTCGGCGGTGGAGATAAAAGGGATTGCGTACCATTCCGGCCGGGTTGAGTCCGGCTACCTGTTTGTGGCGATTGACGGGTTCCGCGTGTCCGGCGCCGACTACATCGACGAGGCGATAAACCGGGGCGCGACCGCGGTCGCAACCACCGATCTGCGCCGGGTGACGAAGAATTGGGTGACCGGTGTCGTGACCGGCTCGCCCCGAAGGATGCTGGCACAGGTTGCCAACCGGTTCTACGGCTTTCCGGCCCGCAAGCTGGACCTGATCGGCATCACCGGGACGAACGGCAAGACGACGACCGCTTACCTGTTGCGCCAGATGGCCCGGGAGATGGGAATCGAGCCCGGGTTCGTCGGCACCGTGGAGTACTGGGACGGGGAGCGGAGCACCAGGGCGGGCCAGACTACCCCGGAGAGCCTTGACCTTGTCAGGATTCTGGATCGACTGGCAAGTCACGAGGTGCCGATGTGCATCGTCGAGGTTTCTTCCCACGCACTCGAGCTCGACCGCGTGTTCGATTTGGATTTCAAGGTCCGGGTATTTACCAACCTGAGCCAGGACCACCTGGATTTCCACCGGACGTTCCGGGAATACCAGGAGGCGAAGCTGAAGCTGTTCGCCGACGTGGCGCCGACGAGCTTCGCGGTGGTGAATATCGACGACCGGGTCGGTCGCACGATTCTCGATACGACCAGGGCGCGGGTTCTATCCTTCGGGACCAGGGCGGACCTGGAGCCGGTTCCGGATCTCCTTGGAGAAGTGAAGCGCGTCGGACCCGACGGGCTTGAGGCCGAGGTTCGCTACCAGGACAAGACCTACCCGGTGCGACTGAAGCTGGCCGGCAGGTATAATCTTTACAACCTCCTTGCCGCTTTCGGTACCGGGTGTGCGCTCGGGTGGCCGGTCGAGGCGATTGTCAGGGGAGCCGAAGCACTCGCCAGTGTCCCGGGCAGGCTGGAGCGGGTCGGTTCTTCAGATCGTGGATTCCGGGTGTACGTGGACTACGCCCACACCCCGGACGCCCTGCGCAACGTACTCGAAACGGCCCGTGAGTTCACTGGCGGCAGGGTGATTGTGGTGTTCGGGTGCGGCGGGAACCGGGACCGGGACAAGCGGCCGAAGATGGGAGCCACGGCAGCAGGGCTGGCCGACCTGGCGGTGGTGACTTCGGATAACCCGCGCGGCGAGTCACCCGAAGAAATAATCAAGGAGATCCGGCAGGGCATGGAAACCGGTAAGAACCTGGTCGAGCCGGACCGGCGCGCGGCGATTGCCCGGGCGTTGGAACTGGCTGGGCCGGGCGACACGGTGATTGTCGCCGGCAAGGGTCACGAGGAGTACCAGACGATCGGGAACGAGAAGCTGGAGTTTGATGACCGGCAGGTGGTGAGGGAATTGCTGGACAGCCTCGGAGGGAAGGCGTAGTGCTGCTTCTCTGGCTCTGGCCCCTGCATGAGGTCTTCGGGCCGCTGAGAATGCTGCGCTACATTACGTTCCGGGCCGCAGCAGCCGGCGTGGCCGGGATTGTGCTGACCCTGGTTCTCGGCCCGGCGCTCATCCGCCTGATCAAGCGGCTGCAACTCGGGCAGAACGTGAGGGAAGAAGTACCGGAGCGGCATCGCCAGAAGGCGGGCACGCCGACAATGGGCGGGGTCCTGATTCTGGCGGCCAGCCTGATCGGGATTCTGCTGTTCGGGGACCTGGGCAACCGGCAGGTGCAGCTTGGAATCCTGGTGCTGGTGTGGCTGGGCGCGCTCGGGCTGTACGACGACTACGTCAAGGTGCGGCTGGGCCGGCCCCGGGGTGTGAGCAAGACTTTCAAGCTGGTCGGTCAGTTCGGACTGGCGTTGTTCGTAGGCGCGGTGCTGTATTTCCTGCCCCCGGACCCGGCGATTCGCGCCCAGACCAATCTCCTGCTGTTCAAGAACGTCACGCTGGAGTTCGGCTGGTTCTACATCCCCTTCGTCATGCTGGTGCTGGTCGGCGTTTCGAATGCGGTGAATCTGTCGGACGGACTGGACGGGCTCGCGGCCGGGCTGCTGGTTGTCGCGCTGGGCAGTTACGCGGTACTGTGTTATGTGTCCGGGCACGCGAAGATTGCCGACTACCTGAATATCATGTACGTAACCGGGAGCGGAGAGATGGCGGTCTACTGCGCTGCGCTGGTGGGTGGCTGTCTCGGTTTCCTGTGGTACAACTCGCATCCGGCCGAGGTTTTCATGGGCGACACCGGGTCCCTGCCGCTGGGCGGCGCGCTCGGACTGGCAGCGATGGTCTCCCGGCATGAGTTGCTGCTGTTCCTGGTCGGTGGAGTCTTCGTGATGGAGGCGGGTTCGGTGCTGCTGCAGGTCGGGTACTTCCGGGCGACCGGGGGCAAGCGGCTGTTCCGGATGGCCCCGCTGCATCATCATTACGAACTCAAGGGGTGGGATGAGCCCAAGATTGTCGCGCGGTTCATGATACTGGCGGTGCTGTTCGGGTTGACGGCGCTGGCCAGCCTGAAGATCAGATGATGAGTAGGACTACCAACACCAAGGCACCAAGAGCACCACGTAGCAGATCGGGAGCCGAGAGGATACGACCACCAACCCGCAGCGACCTGGCCGGAGCGAAAGTGCTGGTTCTCGGGTTGGGTCGGGCCGGGACCCGGGTTGCCGGGTTTCTGCTGCGGGTCGGGGCGGAAGTGAGCGGCTTCGATGAGAACCCGGCGGTGCTGAAGACCGGGGTGGTGCAGCGACTCAGGCAGGCGGGGATGATAGCCGCCCGCCGGCCGCAGACTGCGAAGGCCGACTGGGTGATAGTGAGTCCGGGAATCAGCGAGGAGAACGAGCTGGTGCGGTCCCTGCGCGCCCGGGGACTGGTTGTGGTGGACGAACTCGATTTCGCCAGTCAACTGGTGAAGGCCCCGATCATCGCGGTCACCGGCACGAACGGCAAGTCGACCGTCACTGCCCTGATTGGCGAGATGCTCAAGGCGGCGGGAAACCGGGTTTTCGTCGGCGGCAACCTGGCGCCGGGCAGACCGCTGTCAGCCGCGTTGAGCGGCGGCTTGCAGGATTTCTACGTGGTCGAAGTGTCGAGTTTCCAACTGGAGAGGGCGCTCTGGTTTGCTCCGGACGTGGCGGTGATCTTGAATCTTGCGCCCGACCATCTGAACCGGCATCGGAGTACGACCCGGTATGCCGAGTGCAAGTTCCGGATTCTGGACCGGCAGTCCGAGCTTGGCTACGCGGTGCTGAACGGCGACGATCCGGTTGTCATGAAGGCGAAAGACCGGGGCCGCGCGGGGAAGCAGTTCTTCTCGATGCGCCGTCGCGTCCGGGGCGCGTATCGCCGCGACGGGAAACTCTGGTTTGAAGGGAGGCCGGTCGCCGCCGAGCGACAGATGAAGCTTCGCGGGAAGCACAATGTCGCCAACGCACTGGCAGCGATATGTGCAAGCCGGCTGGTCGGCGCGGCTCCGAAGGCGCTCCGGAAGGCCCTGGCCGGGTTCACGGGTCTGCCGCACCGGCTTGAGACGGTGCGACGCAAGGACGGAGTGGAGTACGTCAACAACTCGATGTGCACGAACCCGGCAGCCGGGGTTGCGTCGCTACGGGCGTTTGCACACAAAGTCGTGTTGATTGCCGGCGGCAGAGAAAAGGGGCTGCCGGTGGATGATTATGCCGGAGAGATGGCGAAGCGCGCGAAGTACGTAATCCTGCTGGGAGAAAGCGCCCGCAAGCTGGGCCGCAGGCTCGGCCGGGCGGGGTTCGCTCGATTTGAGTTATGCGACGACTTGAAAAGCGCGGTGGTTCGGGCCCGGGCAGTAGCCGGACCCGGAGACGTGGTGCTTTTCTCGCCCGGCTTCGCGAGTTTCGACCGGTTTGCGGATTTCCAGGCGAGAGGGGAAGCATTCCGGAAGGAGGTGGCGAGACTTGCGTAGGTCGCGTTCAACCTCGCAGGCGAAGCGGATGATTCTGATGAATCGTCGCAGCGGGAGGCCCGGAGCAACCAGTCCCGCGCGGCGGAGCACGAAGCGGGAACGGCCCAATGGCCCGATCGACCCGTGGTTGCTGCTCGTGGTGGTTACCCTGGTGATGATCGGACTGATGGTCGTCTACGCTGCGACCTACCACCGGGGCATCAGCCACCTGAAGTGGCAACTGATCAGGGCTGGCGTGGGTCTGCTGGCGCTGCTGATCGGAACCAGGCTGCGGTTTGCGGTTCTGGCCGGAAGGCTGGGCCGGTCGCTGCTGGTTGCCACCCTCGGGGTGCTGGTGGTAACCATCGTCCTCGGGAAATCGGTGGGCGTGGCAACCCGCTGGCTCGGGTTCATTCAACCGGCCGAGGTCGCGAAGTTCGTGCTGCCGATGTGGCTCGCCGCCTACTTCGCGGACCTGAAGTCCCGGCCTTCCAGCGAGTGGAACTTCCGCAAGTCGGTGGTCACACCCGGGGCGGTAGTGCTCGCGGTCCTGGTGTTGACCCTGCTCCAGCCTGCAATCGGGACAACCGTTATCATTGCCGCTTCCGCAGGTGCGTTGTTCTTCGTGGCCGGCGTGAAGTTCAAGTATCTTGTTCCAATCGGCATCGTCGTGGTGTTGCTCGTGGCCGCCACCGTGAAGTTTCATCCTTATGCACAGAAGCGCATCCGCGACTTCATGACCGGCGACCGCTACCAGCAGCGGCAATCGTTGATTGCCATCGGGTCGGGAGGACCGGTCGGCAAGGGACTGGGCGAGGGGAAGCAGAAGTTCTATTTCCTGCCCAAGCTGCATACCGACTTCATTGTCGCCGCGGTCGGCGAGGAATTCGGTTTCATCGGCAGCCTGGGGATTTTCCTGCTCTTCGGAGGGTTCCTGATCGGCGGGATGGCAATCGGGCTGCGGGCCAACAGCTATTTCGGCCAGTACCTGGCTTCGGGGATAGTGATAACGATATTCATGTACGCTCTGATTCACGTTGCGGTGGCGCTCGGATTGCTGCCGCCGACCGGCCAGCCGCTGCCGTTTATCAGTTTCGGGGGGTCGGCCCTGGTGAGCAACCTGTTTGCGGCCGGAGTTCTGTTGAGCATTTCGCGATACCGCAGGAGGCCGGATGAGAATTCTAATGGTCGCGGGTGGAACCGGCGGTCACGTGTTTCCCGCGCTGGCGCTCGCGGTTGAACTGATGAAGGACAACGTCGAGGTCATCTGGGTCGGCAGGCCCGACAGCCTGGAGAGCCGGGTCGCCCGGGAACACGGGTTCCGTTTCGAACCGGTGCCGGCCGCCGGGTTCTCGGGCAAGCGAGTCATGGCCCGATTGCGCTGGCCGGCGGTGCTGCTCCGGGGCCTGGTTCGGTCGTCCCGGGTGATGCGGCGGTTGAGCCCTGACGCGGTTGTCGCGGCCGGAGGATACGTGAGCGCCGCGCCGCTGTTGTGGGCACGGCTTGCGGGTACGCCGTTCTTCCTGCTCGAGCAGAACTGCATTCCGGGCCGGGTGACAAGACTGTTTGCAGCCCGGGCAAGGGAGTGCTTCCTGACGTTCCCGGTCAAGGGCGGATTCGACGCCCGGTGCAGCGTGACCGGCAGCCCGCTGCGGGCGGCGATTGCCGCCGGCGGGAGGAAAGACGACGGCCGGACGGTGCTGGTACTGGGCGGCAGCGGCGGGGCTCGCGCGCTCACCCTGGCCGCGCTCGATGCGGCCAAGACACTGGTCAATCTGAGATTCGTCATACTGACCGGAACCCGCGACTACGAAATGGTCAGGTCGCGGGCCGTTTCAAGCAATTGCGAGCTGGTGAAGTTCACTGACCGGCCTGAGGAACTGTACCGGCGCGCCACAATAGCAGTGACCCGGGCAGGCGGCATGGTTCTGTCTGAACTCGTTGCCTTTGGCATTCCTGCCATCCTTGTTCCTTTCCCCTACGCCACCGACGGCCACCAGGATGCTAATGCTCAGCACCTGGTTTCGGTCGGGGCTGCCACCCTTCTGGACCAAGGTCGTCTGTCCGGGCTCACTTCACTTGTTCACGAACTGATGGGTAACCGCGAGCGGCTGGAGAAGATGGCGCGGGCCGCACACGCTGCGGCCCGGCCCGATGCCGCAAAGGTCATCGCGGAAAGGATACAGCGGTGTTTGGCCGCCTGAGGCGAGTTCATTTCGTCGGCATCGGTGGAGTGGGAATGAACGGCATCGCGCTGGTTCTGAAGAACCTGGGCTTCGATGTGTCCGGTTCCGACCTGCAGGAGAGTGATACCACCCGGCGGCTGGTCGAAGCCGGAATCAGGGTGGCAGTGGGACATGCAGCGGAGAACTGCCGGGATGCCGAGGTCGTGGTCTATTCGAGCGCGGTTCCGTCGAGCAACCCGGAGCTCGAGTCTGCCCGTGACAACGGGATACCGGTCATCCGGCGGGCCGAAATGCTGGCTGAACTGATGAGGATGAAGTTCGCGATTGCGGTATCGGGGAGTCACGGCAAGACGACGGTCACTTCTCTCCTCGGGCACCTGCTGGAACGGGCCGGGCTGGACCCCACGACTGTTGTCGGCGGCCGGGTGCTGGGCGCGGATGCCGGGGCCAGGCTGGGCCAGTCCGAGTACCTGGTGGCCGAGGCGGATGAGAGTGACCGTTCTTTCCTGCTGCTCTATCCCGCGGTTGCGGTGGTGACCAATATCGAGCCCGAGCATCTCGATATCTACAAGAACCTCGCGGATATCAAGCGGACTTTCATCCGGTTCCTCAACCGGGTGCCTTTCTACGGCAGTGTGATACTGGGTGTCGATTCGCCGGCGGTGCGGTCGATTCGCGGCCGGGTGAAACGCCGGGTGGTCAGCTACGGAGTGGAGCACATGGCCGATTTCCGGGCACGCGACGTTCAGCTCTACGGGATGTCTTCGGCTTTCACCCTTCAGTTCCGGGGCAAGGAGGTCGGGCGGTTCAATCTCGGCATGCCCGGGCGGCATAACGTTCAGAACGCACTGGCCGCGATTGCGGCCGGGTCCGAACTCGGGGTCGATTTCCGGGCAATGGAGCAGTCACTGGCCGCTTTCTCCGGGGTGCATCGTCGACTGGAGAAACTCGGGGAGAAGAACGGCGTGGTGGTGTATGACGACTACGGTCATCATCCGACCGAGGTAGCGGTGACGCTCGATGCCCTGCGGCATGCATTCCCGGACAAGCGGGTATGGGTGGCGTTCCAGCCTCACCGGTATACCCGGACCCAGGCCCTGGCACCGGAGTTCGGCAAGGTGTTCGACAAGGCGGATGCAGTTATTGTTACCGGCATATATGCCGCGTCCGAGCCCGCGATCGAGGGCGTGGACGAGAAGCTGATTATCGATGCAGTGAAGTCCGGCGGCCGGAAGGACCTGGAAGTCCACCACCTGCCGGAACTGGCCGACGTGCCGGATTTCCTGAAGAAGAAAGTGAAGTCGGGTGACATTATTCTTACCCTGGGAGCAGGGAGCATATGCAGAACTGGCGAAAAGGTATTGGCGAAGCTCTAGCCGACGTCAAGGCGGCGGTGACGATCGATGAGCCGCTGGCCGGTTGCACGACGTTCGGGATCGGCGGCCCGGCGGACGCTGTCGTGGAGGTGGCGGACGAGCCGGCACTTGTCCGGGTGCTGGCTTTCTGCCGCGAAGCCGGAGTTGACTGGTACGTGCTCGGCCGGGGATCGAACGTGCTGATTTCGGACCAGGGTTTGCGCGGGGTAATCGTCAGGCTGGGCCGGGGTTTCGCCGAAGTGGAAGTGGAAGGCGAAGCAATCCGGGTCGGTGGAGCGGCGCCGCTGGACGGCGTCGCGGTTGCAGCTGAGCAGGCCGGGCTCTGCGGTGCTGAGTTCCTTGCCGGGATTCCGGGTACGGTCGGCGGCGGAATGCGGACGAATGCCGGTGCTTTCGGCCGGTCGCTGACCGATCTCCTTGAGACGGCGCGGGTGATGAACCATGAAGGTGATGTGCGCGAGTTGGACCGGTCCGGTCTCGCGGACGGATACCGGAATCCGGTCGTCGCCGGAGACATGGTGGTTCTCGATGCGGTGCTGCGCCTTGCGTCCGGGAAACCGGAACCGGCGGAAGCAATCCGGCAGCGGCGCTGGGCAAAGCAGCCGCAGGATCCTTCGGCCGGGTCGTTCTTCAAGAACCCGCCGACCGAGCCCGCCGGCCGGCTGATTGATCGATGCGGGCTGAAAGGCACGAGGATCGGCGGGGCCCGGGTGTCGGAGAAACATGCGAATTTCATCATCAATACCGGCGGCGCCAGTTTCGCCCACGTGTGCGAACTGGCCCAGGTAGTGAAGGCAAACGTGGAAGAAAAGACCGGAGTCGTGCTCGATGAGGAAGTGCAGGTGCTGCCCCGAGTGGATTGCGCGCGACCCGGCGACAGGAGGTAAGCTCATGGCAAAGTCCAGGCGAACCGCAGCTATCGATATCGGCACGACCAAAGTGGCCTGCATCATCGCCGAGACCGACGGTGCGAACAAGACGAGCATCATCGGGTACGGCATCGCGCCGCCCGACGGATTCAGACTTGGTGTGGTAGTGAACCTGGATAAGGCAACCGAATCGGTGGCCGCGGCGATTGCTGCGGCCGAGGAGATGGCCGGGGGCAGAGTCAAGACCTACCGGACGTTCGTCGGGCTCAACGGCGACCATATCAAGCAGATTGAGGGAATCGGCGCGGTCCCGGTGCGCAAGCCGGCCAAGGGTATCGGACAGCGGGACCTGGAC
>CBDUVZ010000077.1:0-14675 GCA_965370805.1 uncultured bacterium
GATTTCGGATTGTAGATTGCAGAAGGCGGAAGCGGACCGGAATTGACCACGGATGAACACGGATGGACACAGATGAGGATAGAAGTCGGAATGCAGAGTGCAGAAGTCAAAACCGCCAAGGCCGCCAAGAGCGCCAAGGTGAATGGGCTGGGGGACACGATCCCGATCCCGAGGACGGGATTGGGTCATGTCCCCGATACGTCAGGCGTGAAGCGTGTAGCGTCATGCGTAGTGCATCGTCCGTAATGCGGGTTTTGCTTGACGGCTGTGTTGATTCTGTTAGATTCCCGCAAGTGTCACCAAAGGAGGTCTGATGCGATACGCAGTTGTCGGGCTGGTGCTCTGCAGTCTTGCCGTGGCTTACATGCCGGGTTCGTTCCGCTGGCAGTCTACGGCCGGGCTGTGGGAGGACGATTACGACCTGTTGTTCGAGCCGGCGAGGATTCCCCTGATTGAGGGAAGCCGGGTCTACACTACGCTTTCTAATTTCATCACGAGTCAGGAGGAGCAGTTCGGTTCGCGGTCGGAGAATTTCTTTCTGGTCGGCGGGTCGAGCGACTTGACCGGTCCGGTCTATCCCGGAGTCGTGTTCGATAAGTTCGCGACTAAAACTCCGTTGTTTACCGGGCTGTTCGGCGGGTCGAATGATTCGCTGTTCGGCCGGGGCCGGCAGATCTACACCGAGTTGCTGGACCTGGATTCGAACGGGACTTATGACTACAAGCGGGTGGATGTGACCGAAGCCGAGGCCTGGCGCGAGCGGAGCCGTCTCGACGGCTACGTCGGTCTCGGGTTCATGACCGGGCAGTTGCGGCTGGGGGCCGGGTTCGCCTACGCCGAGACGTCACACCGGTATCAGGACCCGGAGCGCTGCTACGTTTGCGACCGGCGGGATTCGAGCCTGGTCGATGCGCGGTTGACTTTCGTCCGGGGCGATACTTTCGCGGGGTTCGAGGAGTCGTCGATGCGCCGGATGGGGTTCCTTGTCGGCGGCTGGTACGATTTCACCTACCTGAGCGCCGGGCTGAGCGCGACCTACGCCCCGATGACGGAGAACGTGCTCGACGTGCTCACCGGGCATACCCGGGAGGACCGGAGTCCGGCGAACCCGTCGATTGTCGATTACATGGAGATGGAGTTGACCGACACGATGGCGACGCCGTACAGCGGGGCGCTGATGTCCGCGACCGCGCAGGCGTTTTACTTTCCCCGGCCCGAGGTCGGGAGCTGGTTCTACGTTACCGCGTACAGCCGGGAGATGGCGGTGGACGCCGGTGCCAGCGGGCTGGAAGCGACGCGGATCGACAGCGTCTGCCGTCCGGGGACGGCCGCGGGCTATGATTCGACTTTCCACCGGTACACCGGCCGGCGGGCGAGCCGGGGAATCGAGTTCCGGACCAACCAGCTTTTCACGGTTGCCGAGAAGCTGCTGCTCGGCTTCGGGGTCGGGTTCACGACCCGTGCCTGGGAGGATTCGCTGACCGATACGACCGCGTACCGGAGTTACTACTCGTACGACAACGGCGACACGATTGCCGGGCGCGAGGACTACCGGACAACGGTGAGTTCGTCCGAGATGTGGCTGAACCGGGCCACCGGCCGGACGAACGTCCTGGCGTTCCCGGTCGGGTTCGAATACCAGGTACTGTCCCCGCTTGCCGTCAGGTTCGGCGCGACCCACACGATTGTCTGGCGCGACGCGACTACCAACGACCAGTTGATTGCGTCGTCGCCGAGGCACACGCGGACCGAGTACGGCGACGGGACGTTCCACGAGTCCCTGGGCGAGGCGCGGCAGTATCCGGGTCTGTCCGAGGAGCAGAGTTCGATGACCGGCACCACCGCGTTCACCTACGGAGTCGGGTACAAGCCGATCAAGAATCTGCAGATTGACGTCATGGGATTCCAGCGGCTGACGAACCTTACCGGCTGGTCGCTGTCGGTGACGTTCGGGTTCTAAGGAGGAGAGATGAAAAGGGCGATTTACCTGACAGCAATCCTCTGCTTCGTGTTTGTGGTCGGTTGTCTGGAGCGGGATAACCAGTTCGGGGTCGATACCGACCTGCCGCTCGGAACCGGGGCCGGTAACCTGCCGCAGTCGGCGGGAGTCGAGCCCGGGAACGCGCAGCAGATTGCCGACGATGACCCGGACACGCCCGGAGTCCAGGCGACGATAACAGTCGGGTTCACCGACTTCATGGACGAGGCGAGTTTCGACGGGAACGTGTCCGTCGAGAACACGACCGCGGGCGGCCAGGTTGCCAACCTGGAAATGACCTACAACCCGGACGCCAGGAAGCTCTACCTGCGTCATGCCGACTGGAGCGAGAACAGCGCCTACCTGCTGGTGCTGATTTCGGGCGGGGTGAAGAACCGGTGGGGCACGGAGATTGACGGGAACGGGAACGGCACGGCGGACGGCACGCCGTATGACGACGTGCTGAGTACGTTCTACACCGCGGGCAGCGCGCCGGACAGTTGCGTCCGGGTCGAGCCGCCCCGGGTGGCCGGCGTGTTTCCCGACACTGTGAGGACCCCGGACACGATGCCCGCAATCCAGCTTACTTTCGATTCCGCGATGGACACGACGACCCTCGTCTCCGCCAACTTCTCACTGGTGAGCGAGACCGGGGCCGTAATCACGCTCGACCGGTCGAGCGTGACTCCGACTTCGGTTACGTTCACGCCCGGGTCGGTGCTGCGGTTCGGGAACCGGTACTCCCTGACGGTTGCCAGCGCGAACGTCAAGGCGGACGCGCCGGCGAACACGCCGTCCTACCTGCTGGTGCTGGACGCCGACGCCGACGGTCCCGAGGAAACGGAGCCGGATTTCGAGTCGTACTTCCTGTGCGATACGGTTTCGGCACCGACGGTCCAGGTCAGCGACATCCCCAACGGGCAGCAGTTCGACTTCGACCGGACGATGGACCCGGCAACGCTCACTCCGGAGAACCTGCGGGTGTTCGACGAGACCGGCTTCGTGCCCGGGACACTGACGATTTCCAACAACGACACGCGGGCGGAGTACTACTTCTCGAGGCCGGTCCAGGGGCTGCTCCGGGTCTTCGTCGCCATGGAGGCGACGTCGGCCTACGGGATGATGCTCGACGGGCAGCCGGCTCCCAACGGCATCGGCGGCGAGCCGTGGGACGACTACTGGGGACCGTAGCGAGTTGTGAAGAGCGCACGTTTCGCGACCGCAATCAACTGCATGGACGGCAGGACCCAGTTGCCGGTAATCGAGTGGATGAAGAGCCGCTACGGGGTGGAGTACGTCGATGCGATTACCGAGCCGGGTCCGGTGAAAGTGCTTGCCGAAGTGCCGGACGGGCCGGCAGCCGTTTCGGTCCGGGACCGGACGGCGATCTCGGTGGAGAAGCACGGCTCGCGGGTCGTCGCAATCGTTACTCACTATGACTGCGCCGGTAACCCGGTAGAGAAGCCGGAACAGATGGTCCAGCTTGTCTCCGCGCTGAAGACAGTCAAGAGCTGGGGGTTCGACGCCGAGGTCATCGGGGTCTGGGTTGACGAGGACTGGCAGGTCCACCCGGTCGAGTAGCCGTTTCCGATTACCGATAAAGGCGGGGGCCGCAAGGCCCCCCCCGATTCTTTGCTCGCTCCGGGCCGTCAGCGCAGGAGCATCAGCTTGCGGGTGATGGTCGCGCCGGGCCGCGAGGCTCTGACCAGGTAGACGCCGTTGGCCAGTTTGCCGGGCTGCCAGACGGCTTCGACTTTGCCCGCGGGCAGTTCGTCGTCAACCAGGGTTGCGACCGAGCGGCCGGTGATGTCGAAGATCTGGATCCTCACCCGGCCCGCGGTCGGCAACTGGTAGCTGACCCGGACCGAACGGGTGAACGGATTCGGGGTGCAGGATATGCCTTCGACGTTCCTGACCCCGGTCATTCCTTCCCGTTCGAGCAGGCCGATGTAGTTGTCGTACCAGGACTGGGCGCTATCGGCGTTGGCCTCGAAGTCGGAGACGCTCGTGCCGCCGATGAAGGCGAACGCCACCCGCTGGGTCGCGCCGGCCGGCAGGCTGAACGAGCCGACCGATACGCCGACCGACCAGTCGTAGTTGCGGCTGGAGTTGCGCAGCGAGATGTCGCCGTTGAGGATGCGGTATTTCTGGCCGTCGGTCATGCAGGAGTCCGGGTAGACGTAGCGGTCGTGGTCGATTGCGGTGAGGTTGGCGAACGACGGCGGGTCGAGAATCTTGACGCCGACGCAGGGATTGGCACTGGTGTTCTGGCGCATGTAGGAGTAGCGTTTGGCTTCGTTCGAGTAGGCCTGGTTGGTTCGCGGGTCGGCGCCGAGGTCGAAGTCGGTGATGATTCCCGCGTAGAAGTCGTCGAGCGTACTTGCGCCTTCGTTCTTGAGGTCGTAGATCAGCACCACGAAATCGTCGTAGCCCGGGTTTGAACTCATGTAGGACTGCTGGGTTACTTTCAGGTCTTTGGACGAGGTGTGCCGGGCGTCGTTCATTACCGCCCGGTAGTGCTGGTCCCCGGCCGCGGCCGGGACCACGCTCCGCAGGCTGTCGACAATCTCGAAGTCGGTGTTGACCCCGCCGCTGGCCGGGTGCCCGTAGAACCGGTCGACCAGCCAGGCGGGGCTGTTGCCGACCAGGAAGCTGGAGTAGTAGAGCTGGCTGGCGGCGGTCTTGGGATAGCTGAACCCGGTGCCGATGTCGCCCGGCGTGTCGGTGAAGCCGATTGAGCCGAGGCAGGTGACGGTCAGCTTGCAGTAGCCGGTGTCGTGGTCCATTATCACCGCACCCGGTATCGGCGCGGTGCCGACGATGAGTTCGAACTCCGGGTCCCAGGTTCCTTCGGCGCTGGTGAGATGCAGCGTGAACCTGACCCTGGACCCGGGCGGGGTGGCGCTGGCCGCGGTGACCGTGAATGCGTCCCCGCGGGCGGTGTCGCCGGCGCTGACCGTGCCGTAGTCGGAAGTGGAGTCGGTCATCGTGATGTGACTCGAACCGGTGCGCAGCACGCCCTGGACGGTAGTAGCGTCGGCGTTGCCGATGTTCTTGATCGTGACGTAGAGGTTTGCGGTCTCCCCGGGGTCGAGCTGGTTGTTGCCGCCGTCGTCAACGAAATGGTGCTGGTAGTTGATGAAGGGCTGGGGCGCGCCCGGGGTGACGCTGACGGTGTTCTCGTCCGGCAGCATCTGCTTGGCGGTCGCAGTGACGTGCATCGTGCCGGTGGTCAGCGGGTTGATTGTCAGGGTGACTTCGCCGCTGCCGTTCGTCTTGCCGGTGGCGTGCACTTCGCCGTCCTTCCAGGCGCAGACGAGCGCATCCGGGATCGGGGCGCCGCCCGAGGTTACGACCGCGACGTCGAAGTCCTGCGCGCCGGTTTCGATCGTACCGAGATGGGTGGCGTGGAGCGTGTCCGGCGCGCCTTTCCACATCGGCATCTCCGGGTCGCCGAACAGGTTCAGCGCCCAGTAGCACCAGCGCCAGGCTTCCTGGTGCTGGGCCGAGTACGCGTAGTAATCCTTGGACCGGGCGTGGGTAACGCCGATTTCAATCGAGTCTTCGGTGAAGAGGAAGTCGTAGAACTTGACGTCGAACTTCTCGGACGGTCCCATCGAATGCTGGAACCCGAGCCCGTAGCGGGAGTTCATGATTGCGGCCACCGCCCCGCCGTTCGCGTTGTTCATCAGGACTTCCGCCAGGCAGTCGCCGGCTTCGAAGTTGCCCGAGATGCAGGCGATTGAGTTCATGATTACCGGGCGGGACAGGTTGGTCTGGGCGCCCGCGGTTGACGTGGTGTAGATCGGTGAGCCGTACTGGGTGTAGAAGCCGTAGGCGTCGCCGTGGGCCGCCACGTGGGAGAAGTGGTAGCCTTCGTTGATGGCGTTGCGCATCGGCGTAGTGGAAGCGGGTTGGATCAGGTAGTCGGTCCAGTCCGCCGGGGTCCGGACGGCGATAGTGTCGCTGACGATCTTGCCCGAGTAGCCGGTCCAGAGCTGGACGTAGGGCAGGAGCATCTTCTTCAGGTAGTCGGTGGTCGGGGTCTTCTCGTAGGCGAGCACTTTGTTGACGAACGTGGCGACCTGGGTCGCGTTGTCGACCGACGCGCGGCCGACGTAGACATCGTAGAACAGGTCAACGGTGTCGCCGATCATCTCGCCGAAGATGTTATTGTGGTTGCCGTCGTAGGACCACTGCAGGTCCGCGTAGTAAACGTCGGCCGGGATATTGCCGGTTTCGTCGTCGATGATCGAGCGGCAGCGGCGGCCGGGCACCACCGAATTGTCGCCGGCGAGCAGGACGAACTTGAGCCCGTAGTTCTCGAAGTAGTCGATTATGAAGTTGCGAATCTTCTCCTGGGTGTCGCGGCCGGTGTAGTTGGTCGTGATCCAACCGGTGGTGAACACCGCGGCCGCGTAGCCTTTCTTCGTGCGCCATTCGACGAGGTCGTCGAACCCGGCGGCAAGCGAGCTGGACGTGATGATTGCGTAGTCGACGTCCGGGTCGTCGGTAATCCGCTCGGGCGGGGCGAACCGGTCAACGTCCCCGGGGTTGATGACGATGCCGGCGACGTCGCGCCGGAACAGCCCGCGCTGGCTCGCGGTGATGCGGGTCGGGCCGACGTCGTTCTCCCGGTAGGAGACTTCGACCTGCATCTTCCGGGACAGGGTGAGCCTGCCGGTGGCCGGGACCCAGGTCAGCGGGTGAAGCGCGAAGCCGCAGATGCGCCAGCCGGATTTCGTGCCGGTCCATCCCCAGTCGACCGGGGCGGCAGGATAGGACTCCGCGCTCGCGTAGGCGGCTTCGTCGGGCTTGACGAACTCCGGCCTGGTGGTGGCGGATATCGGCACCGCGGGCTGGGTCGGACAGACGTTGTACGTGCCGGGGATTTCCTCGAGTTCGAGCGGCGTTACTTTGATGCCGGTCACGGTCGCGGTCGGCGGGACCGCGATATTGAAAACCGCTTCGGGCATCATCGGTTTGCCGATCTCCCGGGTCGTGACGAAGTCGGCGAACCGGATTACGTAATAGCCGTTGTATTCGGTAATCTCGATATCACGGCTGTCGAAAACGATTGTCTCGGTCACCGTGCCGGCAAGGGCCAGCAGCGGGACAATCAGCAGCAGGGCAGGTTTCCTCACATTGCCTCCTCAGGCTGTTGGGTTACGGTCTGCAAAGAATGTCGCAAGTTCTCCGTCCACGTCCTCCGCCGGGTTGGAAGCGTGCACCGCGTTCATCCGGACCGAAGAGCCGAAGTCGGCGCGGATGCTGCCGGCCCGGGCCTGGGCCGGGTCGGTCGTTCCCACGAAGTCCCGGACCCGGCGGCGGACGTCTTCACCTTCAAGCCGCACCGCCACCAGTTGCCCGGAGGTCATGAATTCGACCAGGCCGGGGAAGAATTCCTTCTCCCGGTGGATGGCGTAGAAGCGTTCGGCCCGGTCGCGGTTCAGTTGCTCCATCGTCAGGCCGGTGATCCTGACCCCGGCTGCTTCGAGCCGGTGCAGGATTTCACCGATGCAGTTGCGGCCGACGGCGTCCGGTTTGATGAGAACGAGTGTCTGTTCCAGAGTTCTTCTCCTGGGTCAGCCCTTATTCTACCGACTCGGTCCGGCGAGTCAACGAGGCTCGGTCTGACCCGGTCGTTCGCCGATGAGTTCAACGGCAACCCGGTCAATCGTGCCGGTCACGCCTTTGATGATTGCGATTGAAGAGACGGTGGCAAGGGTGACCGCGTCAATCGAGTCCGTCCGGCCCGGTTCGCAGCCGAGCAGACGCTCGAACAGGTCGCTTTCCGTGACCAGTCCCAGATAGGCCGGGGTCTCCTTGTTCTCACGCAGGTTGAGGCCGAGCAGGCTTCCGGTTGTGTCGAGCCAGACCCTGACCGGCACCGGCCCGGAGTAGCCCTCGGCAGTTGCCCCGGCGTGGTCTGAGTCCACCTGGTATCCGAGCAGGAGGTCGTCCGGGCCGTGGATAGTGAGATGGGGAAACGGTTCCAGCCATTCCTTCGTCAACTCGTACCCGGGAAGCAGTTCCGCCGTGCGTTCCACGTCCGGCGCGATGAGCGGGGAGTTGATCGGCAGGCTGTCGTCCGGTGCGGTTTCTTCGGCCGGCGGGGTGGCGTTGGCACGGGAGCCGCTGCCGCCACAGTTGGCGAGCAGGAAGATGAGGACGGCAATCGCCAGGAAACATCCGCTGCCGATGGTCCGGTGACCGCGATTGTTCACTGGCTGGTTTCCTTGTCTTCCTTCTTCTCAGGGGTCGGCTTCGCGGGTTCGGCGGGTGCTTCTTTCGGCTCGGGGGAGGCCGTGGTCTTTTGCTTGCCGGACTCTTCTTCCATCTTGACGTAGGTGAGCCTGAGCTGGTAGAGCAGTCCGTCGAGCACCTTGGTCTCTTCTTCGGTGCGGTTGCCTTCGGTTTTGGCCTGAAGCATGGCGATAGTGTCGATTGTGTGTTTGGCCAGCGGGAGGTTGGTTTCCGGCTGCGCGGCACCGGGCGTGACCGGCTTGCCCATGTACGCCAGGGCCGCGGCGGACAAGCTCAGGACCAGACCGCTGAGTGAGGCGGCCGGTACTTCCCGGGTTTCCGGTTTCGGGCTATTCTTCTCTTCCATTGTTGTTCAGGAGGTTCCTTACTTCTGTTACTTTGCCTTTGCGGATGTAGACCCTCGGCACGCGCGGACTGACGCGGCAGATTATCTCGTAGGGGATGGTCCCGGCGCGCGCGGCCAGTTCGTTGGCGGTGATCGTGTCGCCTTCGGCCGAGCCGAGCAGCGTTACCGGGTCGCCGATTGCCACGTCCGGGATGTCGGTGACGTCGAGCATCGTCAAGTCCATGCAGACGTTGCCGACGACCGGCGCCCGACGGCCTTCGATAATCGCTTCGCCGCGATTGGTCAGCGAGTACGGATAGCCGTCGCCGTAGCCGGCGGTGATGACGGCGATGCGGGAGTCGCGTCCGGTGGTGAAACTGCGCTCGTAGCTGAGCGAGGAACCGGCCGGCATCTCGCGCAGGTTGACGACCCGGCTGCGCAGGCTCATCACCGGAATCAGGTCGAGGTCGGTGGAGCGCCGCCCGGCGTGGTAGCTTTCGGGCAGGATGCCGTAAACGATGAGGCCGGGGCGGATCATGTCGAGGTGCGACCCGGGGACGTTCAGCAGTCCGGCGGAGTTCGCCGCGTGGCAGATGAGACTGTCGAAGCCGCGCTGCTTCAGTTGCACGAGCAGACCGTTGTATTCGGCCAACTGGGTTTCGGTGAAGCCGACGTCGCTGTCCGCGACCGGGAAGTGCGTGAAGACGCCTTCGACGCGCAGGCCGGGCAGGCCGGCAACCCGCGGGATGAATTCCGCCGCTTCCGCGACCGAGACGCCGGTGCGGCCCATGCCGGTATCGACTTCGACGTGGACCGGTATTTCGATCTTCCGCTTTGCCGCCGCGCCGGACAGCTCGCGGGCGAAGTCGAATTCGGTGACCGACGGGGTGAGGTTGTGGTCGAGGAGGTCGGGTATCTGCGGGTAGGGGGCCGGGGAGAGGACGAGGATTTTCGTGTCGGTGACGCCGGACGTGCGCAGGCTGATGCCTTCATCGACGCCGGCCACACCGAACCAGTCGACCCGGTCGGCCAGTTCGCCGGCTATCTCGCGGAGCCCGTGACCGTAGGCGTCGGCTTTGACCGCGACCATGAGCTGGCGGTTACCGGCGAGTTTCCGTACCTGGTCGAGGTTGTAGTTCAGCGCGTCAAGGTTGATTTCGGCCCAGATTCTGCCGTACTTCATCTGCTGGATAGTAGGCCGGGTTGCGGTTTTGTCAATCCGTCCGGACGAGCGGCGGGCAGCCGCCGGCCCGGGCTACTCGGACTTCACGAGCTTCCGTGTCCGGATGAATTGGCCCGCAGTCATACGGCAGTAGTAGATTCCGCTGACGGCCGGGCGGCCGGATTCGTCGCGTCCGTCCCAGGTGGCCCGGTGGAATCCTGCTTCCTGAGTTCCGGACCGGAGCCGGCGCACGAGGCGGCCGTTGGTGGAGTACACCGCGAGTTCGACGCGGGCCGGACGGGGGAGCCCGTAGCGGATTGCGACCCGGTCCCGGAACGGGTTGGGTCCGGGCTGGCCGAGGGAGAAGTCGGCCGGAACGTTCACCTGCTCCGCGATTCCGCCCGCCGGGACCACGCGGACCGTGTCCGTAATCATGTCGTTGGGCGGATTCATGTCTCCGAAGAGCAGCGTGGCGCAGCGGGTCACGTGCCGGCCGACCGGGGAGGCGGTCCAGGCAGAGAACACGACAGTGTCGGTTTGTCCGGCCGGGAGAGTCATGTCCTGCAGGTTGTAGTAGAACCCGCCGATTGAGAACTCGACCTGGAATTCCTCGTCGGTCGTGCCGAAGTTCACAATAACCGCCGCGGGCGTAATCGCGGTCCCGGAGTCGACGGTGCCGACCGGCACCAGAATCCGGCTCACGCCAACGTCCCGGATTACCTGGTTCACTTCGACCGTCCCTTCAATCGTGTCGTTCCAGGGGTTCATGTCGCCGGGCAGCAGGGTAGCGCAGCAGGTCGGGTAGGACCCGATTTCGTCGGCGTTCCACGACGCGAAGCTCACGGTGTCGGTGGTTCTCGGCCCGAGGAGCAGCGTCATCGTGTCCCGGTACGCCTGGCCGATAGTGAAGCGGACCAGAAATTCCTCGGGCAGCGTGCCGAAGTTCTCGACGACCGCCTGCGGGATTACGACCGTGCCGGAGTCGATGTGCCCGACCGGCGCCAGCACCGCGGCGATGCCGACGTCGCGGAGCAGCGTTACGACGGTTACGGTTCCGCCGGCCGTGTCGTTGGCCGGGTTGCGGTCGCCGGGCAGGCTGGTGAAGGATTCGAGCTGGTATTCGCCCGGGGTCAGGGGGAGCCATGGCGCGAAGTCGCAGAGCGTCGAATCGCCGGGGCCGATGGTGACCCAGGCGCTGTCTTCATAGACCTGGGTTGACAGGAGTGACGGCGCGTGCCCGTGGATGCCGGCGGCCGGACCAGCCGTGCGGCCGGTCGAGCGTGCAGCCCGGGGGAGGTGCGCGGCGGCCGCCGGCGCAAGGGTGTGGACCCGGAACCAGACCAGGAAGCCGGCTTGTTCGCTGCCGAAGTTCTTCACTCTTACTTGTGGTGTCACCGGGTGCGCGGAGTCGATGACCCCGACCGGCCGCGTGATTGCGACCACCCCGGCGTCGAGATACCGGACTGTGACCGAGTCGACGAGCGCATCGTTGGCGTGCGCGGCGTCGCAATACATTTCGGTCGAGCAGGAGACGGCGTGGGTTCCGGTTTCGCCCGCGGTCCATTCCGGGAAGGTAGCGTAGCGACAGGTTCCCGGGAGGTGGTTCACAATCGCGGTTGTCCTGGTGTACGTGCCGCCGATTCTCATCCTGGCGGTGTAGCTTCTGACGGTCGAGCCGTAGTTGTACACCGAGCAGGCGGGCGTAATCGCGGTTCCCGATTCGACGACGCCGGTCGGCGCGATGATTGCCGTGCAGCCGACGTCGGAGACGCGGACGGCAAGCGTGTCGGTCAGCTTGTCGTTCGCCGGGAGCATGTCCATGGAGAGCGCGCTCGAGCAGGCGATAGCGTGGCGGCCGCGGGGCCAGGCCGAGTGCGCCGGGAAAGCGACGCAGCGCGTGGAACCGGGCGGGTGGTGACCGACGAGCACGGTTTCGTCATAGAACGCGCCGATAGTCATCCGGACGTTGTAGGTTTCCGCCAGGGTGCCGTAATTGCAGACCGAGCAGCGCGGCGCGACCGGGACCCCGGAGTCGACCGCGGGCAGGGGCGCCATAATCCGCGTGACGCCGACGTCTTCGCTGCCGTCGATGCGGTAGAGCGGGTAGACGAGCGGGTTGCCGGCAAAGGGCACGCCGAGGCCGTGGTTGCCGGTGATTCCGGCGTCGGATTCGAGCGGCTGGACGACGAGCAGGTTCTCGCCCATCACCAGCGAGTCGGAGCCCCAGGTCCAGTTCCAGTCGACCGAGTCCGTTCCCGCCCCGGACGTGACTTCGGCCCAGCGCCAGGTCTGCGCCGCGCCCGCGGGACGGACGAGGATTCCCATCAGCGGCGTGCGGTGCGGGTGGAAACGGTTGACTCCCCGACCGGTGACGCCCGGCCGCGCGTGGCAGGTCGCGTTGTCCGCAAAGGGAAGGACGGCGGCCCGGACCCGGGTGTCGTGGACCGCGACGTCGTCAATCACGGTGACGTTGTCGCTCGCCTGGTTGGTCACGTAGACTTTGCCGGTGACCGGGTTGACCGCGACCGCGCGGGGTTCTTCGTCGACCGGAATCGTCAAGGTCGCGTGGGTCGCGCCGTCGATGACCGTGATGTTGTCGCTCCAGTAGTTCGCGACGTAAATCTTGTTGGTGACCGGGTTGATTGCCAGGGCGCGGGGATGGTCGCCGACGGTTACCGTCATGGTCGAGTCGGTCGCGCCGTCGATGACCGTGATTTCGTCGCTGTTGTCGTTCGCGACGTAGATGCGGTTGGTAGCGGTGTTGACCGCGATTGCCTTGGGGCCGATTCCGGAGGAGAGGGCCATCGTGTCGTTGGTTGCGCCGTCGATGACCGTGATGTCGCTGCCGAGGCTGTTGGCGACGTAGATTTTGTTGCTGACCGGGTTGACCGCGATTCCTTCGGGGTGGCTGCCGGCGGGGACGGTTACCGTTTCATTGGTGACGCCGTCGATGACCGTCACGTCGTTGCTGTTGCGGCTGGCGACGTAAATCCGGTTGGTGACGGCGTTCACCGCGACCGCCATCGGCCGGTCCCCGGCGGGCACGGTCGTGGTGTCGTTGGTCGCGCCGTCGATGACCGTGACGCTGTGGCCCCAGTAGTTCGCGACGTAGACCTTGTTGGTGCTGATATTCACCGCCAGGGCGTGGGGACCGAAGCCGGTCGGCACGGTGACCGCGGTGTTCGTTTCCCCGTTGATGACCGCGACGTTGTCGCCGAAGATGTTGGTGACGTAAATCCGGTTCGTCACCGGGTTGATTGCCACCGCGCAGGGGCCGTCGGCCAGGCCGATAGTAACGGTTTCGTTCGTCGCGCCGTCGATGACCGTCACGTTGCCGCTGCTGTGGTTGGTCACGTAGACCTTGTCGGTGACCGGGTTGACCGCGACCGCGCAGGGGTAGTCCCGGGCCGCGACCGTCGCGAGCGAATTGGTTGCGCCGTCGATGACGGTCACGCTGCCGCCGCCCCGGTTCATCGCGTAGACTTTGCCGGTCACGGGGTTCGGCGCAACGGCATAGGGGTTATTGCCGGTCGCGACCGTTGCGGCCGAGTGCGTCGTGCCGTCGATGACCGTCACGCTGCCCGAGCCGAAGTTCGCGACGTAGACCTTGCCGCTGATTGCGTTTGCGCTGATTGCGCAGGGGCCGGTCCCGACCGCGATTTCGTCGGTCGCAAGCGTCGCGCCGTCGATTGCGGTCACCGAGTTGTCGTTCTCGTTCGCGACGTACGCCTGATTGACGACCGGGTTGACCGCGATTGCGCCCGGCCCCGCTCCGACCGTCACCGTCTGCGTCGAGTTGTTCGCGCCGTCGATGACCGTCACGTCATTGCTGAAGCTGTTCGCCACGAATATCGTATTGGTGACCGGGTTGACCGCAATCGCGCAGGGTCCGGTTCCGACCGCGACCGTCTCAATCGAATTGGTCGCGCCGTCGATGACCGTCACCGTGTTGTCGTAACTGTCGGCGACGTAAATCAGGTTCGTGACCGGGTTGACCGCGACCGCCGTCGGCCCGGTCCCGGTCGTCACATTCTCGGTCGAATTGTTCGCGCCGTCGATGACCGTGACGCTGCCGCCCAGCGAGTTCGTGACGTAAATCATGTCGGTGACCGGGTTGACCGCCAGGGCGCAGGGACCGGAACCCACGGCAATCGTCTCGGTCTGGTGCGTCGCGCCGTTGACCGCGGTCACGCTGCCGCCCAGCGAGTTCGCGACGTAGACCACGTCGGTCGCCGGGTTGACCGCCACCGCGCAGGGACCGGCTCCGACTGTTACGGTTGACGTGACATTCGTCAAGCCGTCGATGACCGTCAGGCTGTTGTCAAGGCTGTTGGCCACGTAGGTCTGATTGGAAAACGGATTGACCGCCAGGGCGGAAGGGTCTGCCCCGACGGGAACGGTTGCCGTGCTCCAGTCCGCCGCAGCGGGCGTGGCTACGCTGAGCAGGCAAACCAGTACGCCGACCAGTCTCGGATGTATCACCCGTGCCTCCAAGCGCTCAGTCAGGACTCTCGGTTTAGTATTCGGCACGTATGCCGCGGTACGACAATAACGCGGCCACGTTTGTCCGGACCCAAGGCCCGGACGCAACCCGGACAACAAATGTTAAAGCGGCAGGTCATCCTTGTCAAGCACATGATGGAGGAAGCGCGAGGCTCGACGCTTGACGCATTACGCTTGAGGCCGAACGCTTCTCCCTCATTGGTCATTTCCGCCTTGGCGGTTTTGACTTCTGCACTCTGCATTCTGACTTCTATCCTCATCAGTGTCCATCCGTGTTCATCCGTGGTCAATTCCGGACCGCTTCCTACTAACCTCATCAGTGTCCATCCGTGTTTATCCGTGGTTCATTCCGGACCGCTTCCTCAATCTGCAATCTACAATCTGAAATCTCAATCGAGTAGGGGGCGGTTTGGTTCCGCCCCCTCTCACACCACCGGACA
>CBDUVZ010000078.1:0-14655 GCA_965370805.1 uncultured bacterium
GGCGACGTGATTGGCGACGTGATTGGCGACGTAGTTGGCGACGTGATTGGCGACGCGATTGGCGGCGTGATTGGCGACGTAGTTGGCGACGTAGTTGGCGACGACAGGGGGCGTTCCCGGGGGTCGGACCAGATGCGATTTCGGGTGTTATATTTGGCCGGTTTTGTGTGTTGCGGACCGGAGCGGAGTCTTACCACAAAGGCACGAAGAACACGAAGAAGACATGTCAACTGCGCACGGCCGAGCCGATGCCGCACCTGCCGGGTGACAATGCTTCTTAGTTCTTGGTCTGTTACTTGGTGACCTTGGTGCCTTGGTGTTGAAAGTCCTGTATCGGCTTTCGGGCGCGGGCCGGTCGTTGACATCAGTGGCGGGCGGGATAGGATTTACGCCGGTGCCCGAACTCCCTGAAGTCGAGACTATCCGGCGCGAGCTGTTGCCGCTGCTTGCCGGCCGGCGGATTGGGTCGGTTGTGGTTGCGCGGCGTGAGATTGTCGGTTTTCCGGGGCCGGATGAGTTCGTTGCCGGTGTGGCGGGCCGGCGGATTGCGGAGCTGGGCCGCCGGGGTAAGTACCTGGTTTTCAAGCTGGACAAAGGTAAGGACTTGGTCTTCCATCTGCGGTTGAGCGGGCACCTGGAGGTCTGCCGGAATGGTTCGGTGCCGCGGTTCGAGCGGATTCGGTTCCGGCTTTCGGGCGGGGCGGTGCTTTCGTTCGTTGAGCCGAGGTTGCTCGGGCGGGTGTACCTGGTTGATTCCGGGCGGTATCCGGAGGTGCTGGCGGGTATGGAGCGGATGGGGCCGGAGCCGATTGAGCCGGGGTTCACGGTTGACTATCTTGCCGGCAAACTGAAGGGCAGGACGGCCGCGGTGAAGGGTCTGCTGCTTGACCAGCGGATCTGCTGCGGGGTGGGGAATATCTATTCGGATGAGGCTTTGCACCGGGCCCGGGTCCGGCCGACCCGACGCGGTGGAAGGTTGACCCGGGCCGAGGTTGTCCGGCTGACGCAGGGGCTGCGCCGGGTGCTGAGTTCCGGTATCAGGTGGTGCGGCACGACGCTGGGTGATGGTCAGTACGTGAGGCCCGGGACCGAGCGCGGGGGTTTTCAGAAGCACTTGCGGGTGTTCGGCCGGGAGGGTCTGCCGTGCCGGCGTCGCGGGTGCGACGGCACAGTCAAGCGTATCCGGCTGGTGAACCGGAGCAGTTACTTCTGCCCGAACTGCCAGGTGTAGGAGCGATTGGATGAGGCTGGGCACGCTTGGAATCATCTGTCACGGCGGCTCGGGGGTCATCAAGGATAAGGCGGCTGCGGCCGCTGGCCTGGACCAGGCAATCCGGGAGGGATACCGGCTGCTGCGGCAGAGCGCAAGCGCGCAGGACGTTGTGATTGAGGCGGTGAGAATCATGGAGGACAACCCGGTGTTCAACTGCGGGACCGGGTCTTCCCTGACGCTTGACGGCCGTGCGGAGATGGACGCGGCGGTGATGACCCAGGGCGGCAGGTTCGGCGGCGTCTGCTGTATCACCGGGGTCAGGAACCCGATTCTGGTGGCCGAGAAGGTGATGAAGGAGACCGACCATCTGCTGATGTGCGGCTCTGGCGCGACGGGTTTCGCCCGGAAGCTGGGTTTTGCGGAGCATGACGTTGTGACCGAAGTTGCCCGGCAGCAGTTGGACAAGCTGATTCGTGAGGGCGAGTCGAAGTACATGCCTAATTTCGACAAGATGATGAAGCTCGGGACTGTGGGCGCGGTGGCGACCGACGGGCACGGCAAGCTGGCGGCGGCTACTTCAAGCGGGGGGCTTGCGGGTCGGCTGCCCGGCAGAATCGGGGATTCGGCGGTTCCGGGCGCGGGTACGTATGCCGGGCCGAGCGGGGCGGTTTCCTGCACCGGGCACGGCGAGGTGATTATCGGGCTGATGCTGGCAAAGGAAACGGTGGAGAAGATGAAGACGATGCCGGGTTCGGTTTCGGTCACGCTGGCCCTGTCCGAGGCGAGGCGGCGCAAGGCGTGGTGCGGGATGATCGGGTTCGATGCGAGGGGCGGGGTGTGCTTCGGTCATACCGCCCCGGAGATGGCCTACGGATATATGGTTGCGGACCATCTGTTCATGTTTGCCGAAGAGAAGAAGAAGCGGCGGGGTCGAAACTGAGTATGGCTGACAGCGGAATGCGTCGTTTGTTGTCCGGCGCCGGGGCGGTTCTGCTGCTCACCGCGGTTGTGGCTACGTCGGTATCGGGCCAGTATTACTACTTCGGCAAGAACAAGGTCCAGACCAGGGAGTACAATTTCCAGAGCCTGCAGACCGAGCATTTCAATATCCTGTTCTACCCGGGCGGCGAGTCGGTGGCCGAGTTCGCGGCCGAAGCAGCGGAGAAGTATTACGCCGGTACGGCCCATGACCTGGGCGTCGAGCTTGATGCCAGGGTCCCGCTGATTCTCTACCTTTCGCCGGGCCAGTTCACGGAAACCAATGTCATTACCGCGGTAATCGAAGAAGGAGTGGGCGGGTTTGCCGAGCTGTTCAAGAACCGGATTGTGGTGCCGTTCAACGGTTCGTACAGCGACCTGTATCACGTTATCGGTCACGAGCTGACGCATATCTTCGAGTTCCAGATGTTCTACCGGTCGCAGTTATCGACCCTGCTGGGCGCGGTCGGCGAGTTCCAGATTCCGCTCTGGGTGATGGAGGGTTTTGCCGAGTTCCAGTCCGGGTGGGTCAACGTCCGGTCCGACGTGTTCATGCGGGACGTGGTGCTCAATGACCGGCTGGTCCCGCTGCAGGACCTGCATGACGGCATGGGCTACCTGGTCTACCGGGAAGGGGAATCGTTCTTCCAGTACGTGGCCGGGAAGTACGGCCGGAAAAAGGTGTATGAATTCCTGCACACGCTGAAGAACAAGCGGAGTCTCGACGGGACTTTCCGGGCCGTGTTCGGGATGGATATCAAGCAGTTCAGTTCGGAATGGGAGCGCTGGCTGCGGAAGCGGTACTGGCCCCAGGCGGTGAAGCTCGACAACTTCGATGACCTGGGTCGCCGGCTGACCGAACACCGGAAGGACGGGTCGGTCTATAACACCGCGCCCGCGGTTTCGCCGAGCGGGACAAAAGTGGCGATGATATCGGACCGGCTGGAGTACAACGACTGCTACGTGGTTTCCGCGATGGACGGCCGGGTGCTCAAGCGGCTGGTCAAGGGCGGCCGTTCCGGGGGGTTCGAGTCGATGCACCTGCTGCGGCCCGGGGTTGCCTGGTCCCCGGACGAGAAGCTGGTGGCAATCGCGACCAAGAGCGCGGGCCGGGACAATATCGCGCTGGTCGAGTACCCGGGCGGCAAGGTGAAGCGGAGACTGGCGTCCGGTCTGGACGCGGTGTACAGCCCGAAGTTCTCGCCGGACGGCGACCGGCTCGTTTTCATCGGCCTGAGAAACGGGTTCAGCGACGTCTACGTGGTCGATGCCGCGGGCGGCGAGCCGGAGAGGATTACGTACGACATGTACGAGGAACGGGACCCGTCGTTCTCGCCCGGAGGGGACACGATTGTGTTCGTTTCCGACCGGCCGGACCGGGGCGAGGAATGGGTGCCGGGACGGTATGCGCTATGGCTGAACACCGGCCCGGGCCGGTTCGAGCGGATTGCCGAAAGCGGGGGCGAGCTTGGATTCCCGATCTTCTCCGGTTCCGGTGAATACCTGTTCTACGTCGCGGCCGACTCGGGCAGGAATATCCACGTCTATTCGCTGGCGGAGCAGCGGGTCGTGCGCGAGACCGATTTCCTCGGCGAAGTCTCCTACCTTTCGCTGTCCGGGGACGACCGGAAGCTGGTGTTCGCCTACTTCGATGACGTCGGCTGGGATGTCGCCACGATTATGCAGCCGCTGGAACGGATACCGGTTGCTGCCGGCGATGCGTTCCGCGCCCCGGGCGATACGGTTGCTTTCTCCCGCCGGGGAATCGATTACGACAAGGTGAAGCCAGCGGGGTTCAGCCTGTCGCCGGACTATGCGGTCGGGGCCGCGTCGTACAGCACCTACGGCGGCCTGGCCGGGGTTGTGAACATCTCGCTGAGCGATATGCTCGGGGACCACCGCTTCGAGATCTACACCGATATCTACGGCGACGTGCTGAATTCGGACCTGTTCCTGCAGTACTGGCTGCTGCCGTTCCGGATTGATTACGGGTTCATGTTGTTCCAGTACACCGAGGTTCCGTACTACTACCCGTGGTCCTACCTGGTCGAGCGGGTGAATCGCGGCGGGGACGTGCTCGGCTTGTATCCGTTCAACCGGTTCCTTCGGGCCGAACTGGGACTGACCGGGTACTGGAGCCAGGTGACCTTTTGGGAATACGACCCGGCACCGGCAGGCGGGTGGTACGTGGACGACCGTGAGGACCAGGGAATCTTCTACGGAACCGGGGCGTTTGTCTTCGACAATACGTACTGGGTCGGGCAGGGACCGGCGCGCGGCACCCGGGCCCGGCTCGGCGGCAACGTGTCGCTTCCCCGGATTTCCGCCCGCCAGTTCCAGGAGGCGTTCCTGGACCTGCGCAACTACCAGCGGCTGGGCCGGCGGTTCGTGTTTGCCTCCCGTGCCTACGGGCTGGCCAACTTCGGCCGCGACGCGGACCGGTACTACATCGGCGGCGAGTCGGTGCGGGGCTACGGCTGGGGCGAATTCTACGAGGAGACCGGGCCCGGCGTGGGCCTGGTCGGCTTCGAGTTGCGCTGCCCGTTCATCGACCGGCTGGACATCGCGTTCCCGCTGCCGCTGTCGTTTGGCGGTATCAGGGGCGTCGCGTTTCTCGACGCGGGGATGGTCTTCCGCGACGGCATGAGGATATGGGACAGCGACAGTAGCCGGCTGGCCGACTTGAAGCTCGGAGTCGGGGCCGGCATCAGGGTTCAGATTTCCTATTTCTCCCTGATGTTCGACTGGGCCAAGCCGCTGTCGGCGACCGAGAACAACGGCTGGAAGTTCCTGTTCGGCATCGGGACTGATTTCTAGGCTGATTACGTTGAGACAACTGCTTCCGGGTCTGGCCTGCCTGCTGGCGCTGCTGACCCCCGGCTGTTTCCCGGCGATTGAACGGCCGGTTACGGTTGACCCCGAGCGAGCGCCGTCCCTTGCCTGGGACCGGCTCCGGGCAGTCCGGTCATTCCGATTCAGGCTGCGCTATCACACGGACAGACCGTTCGAGTTGGGTTCTGACCTCAGCGGCGTATGGCAGGCGCCCGACCGCGAATCCTGGTCCGGGACGGCCTGGCGCATCGGCGAGCGGTGGGGAGTCGAACTGGTCGGCAGCGGCGCGGACCAGTACGAGAAGAGCGGTTCCGGGTGGTCGCGGACGGCCCGCGGGGTGGAGACGCAGGTCTTCGAGCAGGCGCACCACGTGCTGCTCGGGAAGAAGCTGCAGTTCGAGGAGGAAGCGGGCAACCGGTATCGCTACCGGTTCAACCCGTCGGTGCGCATTCTCGACCCGGCCAAGACGAAGAGTTTCACCGGCGTTCTGGAGATCGACCGGCGATACGGACTGCCGACTAGGATTCACTGCTCGGACCTGGCCCGGACCGCGGAGTGGGAACTGGTGCTCGACCGGTTCAATCGCGCCGGGCAGGTCAAGGTGCCGTTCGTGGCCGAACTGGAGGTCGAGATTGCGCTGGCCGGCCGGGTCAGCCGTTCCGGGCTCGGGCTGGCGGTGACGGTGCTGAGAGAACGGCTGGAATCGCTGGGCTGGGAGTACCGGCTGAACCGGGAGTGGGGCAGGCTTGTGCTCCGACTCGACCGGCGGATTTCCGGACGGCAGTTGGAGTTGTTGCTTTCCGCGGGCAGGGTCGAAGTGTGGCGCGGGGTCTGGGTCGGGGATTCGCCGGCAGCGGACAGCGCCCGGTCGGTGGTTGTCGGCGGCGACGCCGCCCGGCGGGTTCTGCTGAGCGGGATGGTCGCCGGCAACGGCGGATTCAGGGCCGGTTCCGGCGCCGAGTTGCTGCCGGAGCCGAGACTGGTGCTTGAGTTCGAAGAACCGCTGCCGGCCGGCGGCGACAGCGGGTCGGTGCTGGTATTGCTGGTCAACGGCGAAGCGGTGGGCAGTTGCCCGGGAGTCGATTCGGCAGCGGCCGATTTCTTCGGGCTGGGGAACCAGGCGTTCGTCGAGATACTCGCAGCAGTCGCCAACAGCCCGGCGCTCGGCACCGGGTTCCGGATTGCCCGGATGAGATGAGCCCCAGGAACCGAAGACAAACCGCCAAGAGCGCCAAGAACGCCAAGGGAATGCCGAATGCCGAATGAGGAAGATTGCCGCAGTCGCTTCGCTCCTTCGCAATGACAGCTCTCCTTTTGGTGCTCTTGGTGACTTGGTGTTTACTGCAGTTCCGATTTCCGGCTTTCATCTGTGTCTATCCGTGTTTATCCGTGGTTGCTTTTTCTTCGTGCCTTTGTGGTGTAATCCCCATGGCGGTTTTCGGGTGAGCCGGTTGGCTTGACTTGCTTGGGTGCGAATTTAGACTAGCGGCAATGCTGCTACGGCGTTTGATTCCCGGCCTGCTGCTGGTCCCCGCGATTCTCGCTGCCGGTGTGGTTGCAGCCCGGTCCGATTCCCGGGGTGTTCTTCTCAGATATGAACCCGGACAACTGGAACTGAAGGATGACCCGGTAGCAGGGACCAGGGTCAGGCTCGGGGATGGAGAGCACCTGGCCGAGCCGGGGGAATGGGACCTGCCGACCAGGACGGTCAGGGTCGGCATCCCGCAGTCCGGCGGCGTCAGGCTCAAGGTCCGGACCGGTCCGGCCCGAACGTTCGAAGGGGTCGTGGTTGCCAGGGTTGCGGTCTGTGCGCGGGGGAGCGGTTCGCTTCGCACCGGCACGGCGATAGACCGGACGACAGCGGCGGTCGCGGAACTGGTTTCCATCGAGATGTTCCGGGACGTGCGGTTCGCCGAGTTGAGACTCAACCCGGTGCGGTACGACCCGGACCGCAGGCTGCTCCGGTGTTATGAGTGGATCGAAGTGGAAGTCGAGTTCGAGCAGTCGCCGGTGCGGGTGAGTCAGCCGGACCCGCTTGACGGCAACCTGGAAAGGCTGCTGCTGAACGGCGGGCAGGCGCGGGCATGGAAGGTCCGCAGCAGTCAGGACCGGGCCGGGTTCTTCGACCGGTCTCCGTACTGGGTGAAGGTCTGCGTTTCCCGGTCGGGTATCCACCGGATAACGGGCGTCGAACTTGAGGCGGCCGGTGTTCCGCTTGCCGGGGTGGACCCGACGACGCTCGTGCTCTACACCATGGGCGAGCATCCGCCCAACGGTCCGTATCCCGATACAATGCCGGCGGTGGGAATCGTCGTCGAAGGGGAAGAGGACGGCAGGTTCGACCCTGATGACCGGATTCTGTTCTACGGGGTCGGGGCCGAGCACTGGCTCGGGCGGTGTTCGGCCTTTGTGACCAACCATTACACCGATACCAGCGTTTACTGGCTGACCTGGGGCAGCGGCCGCGGCCGCCGGGCCGCGGTCGGGCTCGGGCCGGACACGACCGGGACGGTGGTTCTCAATCAAGGTCGGGATAAGGTGCGCCGGGAAGAAGACAGCGAGTGCCCGGCCCGCTCCGGGCTGCTGTGGTTGTGGAAGTTGCTGGTCAAGGGAGCCCAGCAGGATGCGGTTCGCTTCGAGACCGAACTCGGGCTCGGGTGTGCGGTTCACCTGCACCGGGTTTCGGGTCGGCTGCTTTCCGAAACGGCGTCCAACGAGGTTGTCGTGTATTTCAACTACCGGCCGATTGATACCCTGCAGTTCAATGCCGCCACGCCCAATATGCCGTTCGACTTCGCAGTGGATACGGTCCTGCCGGCCGGTTCTCGGCGCAACCGGTTGAGCCTGGAGTTGCGCGGCGAAGGCGAGAAGAAGGTGTATGTCGATTATCTTGAAATCGAATACACCCGGCGTTTCTCCCTGGCTGATGGGCAGTTGTATTTCCTGCAGGACGACACCGGTACGTATCGGTTCTCGGTCCGGGACGTGGAGGATACGCCGGTGGTCTTCGATATCACGGACCCGAATGTGCCGGGGATGGTCGTCGGGTTCGAGCAGTGGGATGACAGTATCCGTTTCTGCCGCCGGGTTGTCCGTCCGGCGAGGTTCGCGATTGCCGGTTCTTCCCGGTTGATGAAGCCGGACCGGATGGAGCTCCGGCAGCCGGGCCGGCTGGCCGGCGAGGAGAACCAGGCGGACTACTGGGTGATTACCCCGGCCGAGTTCGTTGCCCCGGCGCGGAAGCTGGCCCGGTATCGGACCGGGAGGATTTCGGGAATCGCGTATGCCCGGGCCGACGTCGCGGTCCTTGAGGACATCTACGACAACTACGCGTTCGGAATGCAGGAGCCGGGGGCGATAAAGCGGTTCCTGGCGGACAAGCGGCCGGCGTACGGCCTGCTGGCCGGTGATGCCACGTACGACTACAAGAACAACCTCGGACGTGAGAAGCCCCCCGGGGTTCCGAGCTACGAGCAAGGCTACGGTCTGGCATCGGGTGCCTACGACCGGACCGCGCTGGCTTATGACGCCTGGTACGCCGATTTCGAGGGCGACGGCCGGAGCCCGGACATGATGCTCGGACGAGTGACTTCGAGAACCGCTGCCGAGTTCCGCGGTTTCGTGGACAAAGTGGCCGGGTACGAGAACGGTCCGGCCGGAAGCTGGTGCAAGCGCTACCTGCTTCTGGCCGACGATGAGTACGAGGGATACCCGGGCAAGCCTGACCCGATCGGGCTGGGCCACGTCGAGCAGGCGGAAGCGATGGCGGTTCTGCCGGGGAACCTGATGGAGCCGGTCAAGGTCTACCTCACCGAGTATCCTTTTGCCGGGGTGAAGAACAAGCCGGCGGCCCGGGCCGAGTTGATGCGGCAGTTGCGGCTCGGCGGCCTGCTCCTGATATTCTTCGGCCACGGCGACGCGTTCGACCTGACCCACGAGAGTGTGTTGAATATCTCCCAGGTGGGCGAAGTGGAGAATGACTACCGGTCGCCGTTCTGTTTCTTCGGCAGTTGCGGCGTCGGCCGGTTTGAAGACACCAGGTACGAGTGCATCTCCGAGGAACTGGTACGCAAAACCAGGGGCGGGGCGATTGCCACAATCGGGGCCACCAAAGCGACTACTTCCGGGTCCAACCTGGTCTTCGCCCGCAACCTGTTGATTCCGCTGTTCCGCGGTCCGGATTCGTGTCCGACTATCGGGTCGGCTTTCCTGGCGGCCTGGCCGACGGACCGGACCTATCACCTGTTCGGGGACCCGGCGACGAAGCTGCGGCTGCCCGTCGCTTCCACCCAGGAACTGGCGGTCCGACCGGATACGCTACGTCCCGGCGCGAGGTTCACGGCGCGTTCCATCGTTGAACTGCCCGAAGGCTGGCTCTCGTGGAACCTGTTCGGGCCAAGGCGAACCCGGAAGTACATTTCGGACCGGGGTACGGTGCTCTACGGACTTCCGGGCGTCGAACTGGCGCGGGGCAATGCGAGGCTGAAGGACGGCCGGGTTTTCTGCCAGGGGGTGTTCCCGCTCGGCGTTCCGCTGGATACCGTCTTCGTCGACAACGGCTACTACGCGCCGGTGGTGCGGTCGTGCCGGCTCAGCGGTTCGGCCTGGAACGACTCGGTTGATCTGAGCGTGGTGCGCGACACCATTACCTACGCGGCGGAGCCGGTCGTCACGACCGATGAGACCGGGCCCTGCATCCGGTTGCTGATGGACGGCCGGCCGATGTGGGAAGGGATGACGGTGCCGGCGAGCTTTGAACTGGAAGGGGTGGTCTCCGACCCGTCGGGAATCATGATTGCCCCGGTGCCGGAAGCGAACCCGAGGTTCTTCGTCAATCAGCATGAGGACGAAGTGGACCTGACCGACCGGCTGGTGTTCGATGACAGCCTGGGCACAACTGCCCGGTTCAAGCTGAGCGTCAGGCTCGAAGGCGAAGTCGATACGCTCCGGGTGACCGTATTCGACAACCTGCTGAACCGGACTGTTGCCGACCTGACGGTCAGGGTACTGGCTACCGATGCCGTGCTGGCGGTCGATTCGGTGCTGGTCTATCCCAACCCGGTGAAGGGCGAGGCGTACTTCACTTTCAGCGTCAACCGGCCGGCCAGCGTGCGGGTCCGCGTTTTCTCGCTCTCGGGCAGGCTGGTCCGCGACCTCGGGGAGCGACCCGCGGTCTACGGGTATAACCAGGTCCGATGGGACGGCCGGGACACGAACGGCAACCGGCCGGCGAACGGCGTGTATCTCCTGGCATTGACCGCCCGGACGACCGGGCCGGGAGAAGCCCGGTCGGTGCTGGTCCGGGACCGGTTTCTGATTGTCCGCTGACAGAGGCAAGCGCCTGTTGACCCGGGAACCGAAATCGAAACACCAAGTCACCAAGGCATTGGCTAATCGCGAATGGCGAATTCCGATTGCCGATTGGAACGAAAACCACTGATAAACACAGATAAACGCAGGCAGAACAGAACGAAGTGCCGTCGGATGGCTCAGTCTGTGTCTATCCGTGTCCATCCGTGGTTGCTTTCTCTTCGTGCCTTTGTGGTGAGATTCCTGTGTCGGTTTTCGGGAGTTGAGCTTGACCGGTTCATGTCACTGTCTATAATCCAAGCTAACCATAAGGAGGCCTCGGTATGAGGAAAAAAGCCTTCTGGCTCCTGTTGGCGGTTCTCGTTGGAATCGCCTACCCGAGCCAAAATCCGGGCGCAGTCTTTCTGATGATCTGGCCCGCAGCACGACCGACCGCGCTGGGCGGCGCCTTCACCGCCCTTGCCGACGACGCGAGTACTGTCTACTATAACCAGGGAGGAATGGGGTTCCTTGAAGGCACCCAGGCAACTCTGATGCACGCCAACTGGCTGCCGGGGTTGTATCCCGGAATGTACTACGAGTACGCCGGGGTCACCCATCAGCTCGGGGACCGCGGGACCGCGGGGGTGAACGTCATCTACCTGACGACCGGCGAGACCGACGTGATCAATGAGCGCGGCGAGTTCCTCGGCCGGTACACGACTTTCGACGTGGCGGTGGCCGGGGGATACGGCACCAAGGTGCTGCCCAACCTCGGCGTCGGGTTCAGCGCGAAGTTCATCTACTCGTTCCTGGTGCCGGACTGGGTCTGGGAGGTGATGCCGGAGCTCGGGATTTCGGCCGGCGGCACCGGCATTTCCTGGGCGGTCGACGCCGGAGCGCTCTACAAGCCGTGGGAGTTCCTGAACGCCGGGGTGGCGGTTTCCAATATCGGCCCCAATATCTCCTACACTTCGTCGGGCGAATCCGATCCGCTGCCGCGGATGCTGCGGGTCGGGCTGGCCTACTACCCGGTGTACACCGAGCACTTCCGGGTCGGCCTGGTGCCGGAGATAAACAAGGTGCTGGTCGGGATGTTCTACAATCCCAAAGGGACCAAGACCTTCGGCACCATGTTCCAGGAGGAACTGCGCGACGCTTGGAAGTCCTTCGGGCTCGAGGGAACGTTCCGGGCAGACCCGCTGGCGCTTTCCGCCCGGGTCGGGTACTTCGAGGACCTGACCGGGGCCCGCGGCGGAATCGTCGTGGAGCGCGAAGGCAGCAGTCCGGAGCACGTCGGCGTGTGGGACGTCCTGACCCGTAAAGGGCTGGGCAGTTTCAAGTCCATGGGGCTGTGCTTCGGCGGCGGCATCGAGTATGCCAAGTTCAAGTTCGACATCAGCATCGACCAGATGATCTACGACTTCCCCACTTCCAACTACAAGTTCTCCTTCTCCTATCAATTCTGAATGGACTGCGAGTCGTTGTCCCGGGACGCATGACACACACTGATGCCTAATCTGGTTGTTGTCGGCGCTCAGTGGGGCGACGAAGGCAAGGGCAAGGTGGTTGACCACCTCGCCCAGTCGGCAAATATGGTAGTACGCTACCAGGGAGGGCCTAACGCGGGACACACTGTTTGCTTCCGAGGCAGAGAGGTTGTACTGCACCAGCTTCCGGTCGGGGTCCTGACTCCTCGAGTGAAATGCGTTATCGGTTGCGGCTGCGTGGTTGACCCCTACGTGCTCCAGGAGGAGTTCCGGTCGCTGAGCAGATTGAAGATTTCCGCACGCGGGCGGCTTGTGATTGACGCCCGCGCGCACATGATTATGCCCTATCACCGGACGCTTGACCGGCTGCGGGAAGAGCAGGCGGCCGGGAAGCGGATCGGGACGACCGGCCGGGGTATCGGACCGGTCTACCGGGACAAAGTGTCCCGGGTCGGCATCAGGGCCGCCGATCTGCTGTCCGAGGAGAGCTTCGCGAACAAGCTCGGCCGGAACGTCGCCGCGGCTAATTCGGTCCTGATGGAGCGGTACAAAGCCGACCCGATTTCGTACCGGCAACTGGTCAAGGAGTACTGGCGGAACACCAGGGGTATGGTTTCGATGGTGCGGGACGGCAGCCTGCTGATTGAGAAGAGCCTGGCCGGTGGGAAGCGGGTGCTCTTCGAAGGGGCGCAGGGAGTCCACCTCGATATCGACCTCGGCACCTATCCGTACGTCACGTCTTCCTCAACCGGGGCGTGGGGGGTGAGTTCCGGAACGGGAATCAGCCCGGTCTGGCTCCAGGAAGTCGTCGGGGTTGCCAAGGCGTACGTGACCAGGGTGGGGATGGGGCCGTTCCCGACCGAGATGAAGGACGCCGATTCCGAACTGCTCCGCAAGCTCGGTGCCGAGTACGGAGCGACAACCGGCCGGCCGCGGCGCTGCGGCTGGTTCGACGCCGGGCTGCTGCGGGCGTCGGTGCGTTACAACAAGTTCGCCGCGCTCGTTATTACCAAGCTGGACGTGTTTGATTCCCTGGACGAAATGAGAATCTGCACCGGCTACCGGTTGGACGGCCGGGTGGTGAAGGAGTTCGACGCGGCGCATGCCGATTCGCTCGAACCCCAGTTCATTACGATGCCGGGCTGGCGCGAGCCGACCGGCGATTGCCGCAAGTACCGGGAACTGCCGCCGGCCGCGCGGAAGTACCTGAAGAAGATTGAAGACCTGGTCGGGTGCCCGATTGCACTGGTATCGGTCGGGCCTGACCGCCGGCAGATGGTTGAGATGAGAACCGGAGCGCTGAAGTGGCTGAAACATGGGCATCGGATGGCCATGTGAATTCCGAATCCGAATCCCGAACCCGACCTGCCGGACTCCGCGCCGGGCGCTCCATCTCGATAATGCGCAAAGTGCTGGCCAGCAACGACGCGCTGGCCGCAGCCCAACTGGAAGAACTGAACCGGCACAATGTGCTCGGCGTGAATATCATGTCCGGCCCGGGCGCGGGCAAGACCAGTCTCATCGAGCGGACGGTCGAAGCGCTCGGGGACAAACACCGGCTCTACGTCATCGAAGGCGACATCCAGGGAAGCCTGGACGCGGAACGGGTCGCGGCCAAAGGGGCGAAAGTCACCCAGATCAACACCCAGGGCGCGTGCCACCTGGACGGCTTGATGATGGCTTCGGTCTTTCCGGGTATTGATTTCCCGGACGTTGACCTGCTGCTCATCGAGAACGTCGGCAACCTGGTCTGCCCGGCCGAGTTCACCCTGCCCGCGCACTTCAACGTGACCGTGATTTCAACGCCGGAAGGAAGCGACAAACCGGCCAAGTACCCGTTGATGTTCAGCAAGTCCGACCTGGTGATTGTCAACAAGATCGACCTGCTGCTCTACGTTGATTTCGACGTTGCGGCGCTGACCGCCGGAATCCACAAGCTGAAGCCGGAACTGCCGGTCTTCAGCCTTTCGACAAAAACCGGCGAAGGGGTAGAGCAGTGGACCAACTGGCTTGAGGAAAAGCTCGCGCGAGTCGGCGCGGGAGGTTGAGATGAGAAGATACGGAGTCCTGCTGATTGCCGCGGTTCTGTTCGTGACAGTCGGATGCGAGCCGTTCGAGCGGCTCACAATCGACACCAGTTCCCTGCCGGACGGATACGTCGGCCAACCGTACGCCGCCTGGGTCAGGACGTCGGGCGGGCACGGCAACGTGTTCATCACGGTGAAAGACGGCCAGTTGCCGCCCGGTATCGGGTTCGGGCAGGATGAGAACGACGGCAAGCTCGACGGCACGCCGGCGCTGGCCGGGCCCTACCTGTTCACGGTCGAGGCCCGGGACTCATCAAGCAGTTCGGAACCGGACCCGGCAACGGTTGTCACCAAAGGCTTCGCAATAACCATCCACTAGCCCCACCGGACCGCAACCACTCGCAACCCAACAGTTCCAGTCGTCCTTGACCCCCTAAGCCGGCCCGGCCCGACGCCGCCGAGGCACGGAGCGGAGAGGATAAACACCAAGGCTTGTCCCGAGCGGAGCCGAGGGAACACGAAGAGGAAGTAACCACGGATAAACACGGATGGACACAGATGAGGGAGGAAGTCCCCATTCGTCATTCGACACTCGGCATTCGGAATTCGGATGGCCGCCAAGAGATTACTTCCTTTCCCTTGACGGGAGAGGATTGAGGTGAGGGTGACAGGATATGGACTGCGGCAGGGAACCTGCCGCCTTTCCGGTCTGCGGGTTGCGGGCAGCGGAATCGCTCCGTCCGAATCCGACGTGGGGGGGACGGCCGGGTTAGAGGAGCTTCCGGAACTCCTCGACCGTCATGTCGGCGTTGCGTATCAGAGCCCG
>CBDUVZ010000079.1:0-14319 GCA_965370805.1 uncultured bacterium
GCACAAAGAGGGCGGATTGCAGATTTGAGATTTCAGATTGTAGATTGCAGAAGGCGGAAGGAATAACCGCCAAGACCGCCAAGGTGGAGGACCGGAGCGGAGAGGAGTAGCCACCAAGGCACCAAGAGCACAAAGAGGGCGGATTGCAGATTTGAGATTTCAGATTGTAGATTGCAGAAGGCAAAAGGAATAACCGCCAAGGCCGCCAAGAGCAGAACCACAGATGGGCACGGATAGACACAGATGATGGCCGGAAGTCCGCTTTCGGCATTCGCAATTGCGATGGCCGCCAGGGCATGGGTCCGGTTGTGGCGGGTGATTGACTCCTTTGCTTGCGGTCGTATTCTCTGGACTGTGAATCGTCTTGTCTGGTTGCTGGTCCCGGCCGTGCTGGCAGTCTACATGGCAACGCTGGCACCGGTGGTCGGGCTGATTGATTCGGGCGAGCTGGCTGCTGGTTGTCACCTGCTGAATATCCTTCATCCGACCGGGTATCCGCTGTACACCGTCATTGGTCGTCTGGCGAGTATCATTCCGGTGGGCAGCGTGGTGAACCGGATGGCGGGATTGAGTGCGCTGCTGGGTGCGGTCGGGGTCGGGTTGCTGCTGCTGTTCTTGCGGCGGATGCGCATTGGAGTTGCCGCTGCCGGCGGGACCGCGGTCATGCTGGCTTTTTCGCTCCCGGTCTGGGCGGTGAGTGTTGACGTAGAGGTTTACGCCCTGACCCTGGTGCTGGCCGTGCTGGTGTGGCTGGCGGTTGAGCGGGCGGGCGACAACCGGATGGTGCTGCTCTTCGCCTACCTGGCCGGGTTTGCCCTGACCAACCACATGTCAGTGGCATCGGTGGTTGCCGGGGCCGGAGTTGCGGTGTTGCTGAGCCGCCGGCGTTTCGTCTGGAAGCGGCTCCCGGTGCTGTTGCTGTTGTTTGCGCTCGGCGTCTCGCCGTACCTGTTCCTGATGCTCCGGGCCAGGGCCGGACCGCTGCTGGCCTGGGGGAATCCGGTCAGCCTGGAGCGGCTCTGGTGGCACGTTACCGGCAAGCAGTACCAGGTGTGGATGTTCTCGCTGCCGTTTTCCGAAGTGATGGCGAATGCCGGGAAGGGAATTGCCCTGCTGGCCCGCAGTTTCGTGTGGGTATTCGTCCCGGTCGTCTTCTACGGTGCGTGGCGGTTGCTGAAGCAGCGCCGCAACCTGGCAATCGGCCTGGCGGTTACCGCGCTGCTGTCTTTCGGGTACGCCGTCAACTACAGCATCCCGGATATCGAAGCATACTACCTGCCGTGTATCCTGGCCCTCGCGGTTTTCTGCGCGGTCGGGCTGGACGGCATCGCGCGCAGGGTCGGCCGGTGGCGGTACGTTATCTGGGTGGCAGGTGTTGCGGCGCTGGTGTTGAACTTCTCCGTGGCGAGTCGCCGGGACCAGTACGTTGCCCACGACGAGGCGCTGAACACGCTTGCTTCGGCTGAAGCGAACGCCACGATTCTGACCGACTGGTGGGACGTCTATTCGCCGGTCTTCTATTTTCGGCACGTGGCCGGCCTGCGGTCGGACGTCTGCATCATCGACAAGGAGTTGCTCCGCCGGTCGTGGTACTTCGAATACCTGGCCAATGACTATCCCTGGCTGATTGAGAACTCACGGGCCGAGCTTGACCGCTACCTGGAGTACTTGGACCGGTTCGAACACGGCGTGCTTCGAGACCCGGCCGGAATCCAGCGGGCATTCATCGCACTGATTGAGAGCTTTGTCAGGAATAACCCGGACCGGCCGGCGTACGCCACGTTCGCAGGCAATGAGAACCAGGATGCCCGGCAGATGTTCGGCGGCCGGAACTGGGTTCCGGTCGGCCTGCTGTTTCAACTTCGCGCCGACACTGTCGTCCCGGCGTTCGACTACTCGGTCCTGACGGTACGGGTTCCGGCGCGGCCTGACGAGCGCACGCGGGTCAACCTCGCGCGGTACGGGCGTTTCGCCCGGGAGCGTATTGTCAACCTGGAAGCGCGGGGCCGGGTGGACGAAGCCGGTGCGGTCCGGCAGTGGCTGCAGGTCATGCGTAGGCTCGTACCCTAACCCTAAGGCGCCGGAGAGGACTGGCGGGTCAGGAAGAAGCCGGCCAGGACAATCAGGCAGAGCAGCCGGTAGTCCACCAGCCAATGGTATTCCGAAAACCGACATAGGAGCGAAAACCACTGATAAACACAGATGAACGCAGGCAGAGAAGGAAATGCCGAATTCGGAAATCGCAATTCGACATTCGTCACTAATCTGTGTCCATCTGTGGTTCTATCCCGGTTCCTGGGTGGTATGCTCGGGGACAAGGAAGTCAATCCGGCATCCCACAGAAAGGCAGGGGGTGGGGATGCCGGAAAGGAGGAAGCTAGGCATCCATGAGGATACTCTACATCCTCATGCTGATTATACCAGAATCCGCGGGCAGTGGCAATGGTTGTCCGGCAGCCCGAAAACCGACATAGGAATCTCACCACAAAGACAGAGGAAAAGACCAACCGCCAAGGTCGCCAAGTGCGCCAAGGTTGAGGACCGGAACGGAGCGGCAAAACACAAAGCCGCAATACGCATAACGCCGAACGCTTCCGGCGTCGGGCGTGGAGCATTATGCGTCGAGCGTTGGGTGCAGGGACTACCAGCGGATGAGAACCCCACCCCAGGTCAGGCCGGCGCCGAACGCGACCAGGATAACGAGGTCGCCGGGGACGATTCTGCCCGTTTTGCGGGCTTCGTCCAGCGCGATGATGGTCGTAGCGGATGAGGTGTTGGCGTACTTCTGGATATTGACGAAGACCCGGTCCATCGGGAAGTGAATCAGCCTGGCCATCGCTTCGATGATGCGCAGGTTGGCCTGGTGCGGGATAATCAGCTTGATGTCATCGGCGGTGAGGTGGGCGTTCTTGATGAGCTGGCTGACCATCCGGGCCATGCTCCGCACCGCGACTTTGAAGATGGCATTGCCGTTCATCTTCAGATAGTGGAGACGCTGTTTGACCGATTCCACGGTGGCCGGAATCCTGGAACCGCCCGCCGGCTGCCACAGGTCCGGTCCGCGTGAGCCGTCGGCTCCGAGCAGGCCGGCGACAATGCCTCGATTGCTTTCGGGCGCGGCCTTGACTACTGCGGCTCCGGCGCCGTCTCCCAGCAGCACGCAGGTCCCGCGGTCGGTCCAGTCAATAATCTTGGAGAGCACTTCCACGCCCACTACGAGGATTGTCTTGTAGGTGCCGGTGGCGATGAACTGGCGGGCGGTGGTTAGCGCGTAGATGAAGCCGGAGCATCCGGCGCTGACATCCATCGCCGCGGCGTTCTTCGCGCCAAGTCTGTCCTGGAGTATGCAGGATGTAGAAGGGAAAAGCGTATCGCCGGTGACCGTGGCAACGATGATGAAGTCGATCTCTTCGGGTGTTGTCTTCGCATCGGCCAGGGCTTTGCGGGCGGCCTCAAGCGCGAAGTCGGAGGCGGCTTCTTCCGGTTCGGCGATGCGGCGTTCTTTCATGCCGGTGCGCGTGACAATCCATTCGTCCGAGGTATCGACTATCTTTTCGATGTCGGCGTTGGTCATTACCCGGGCCGGCACGTCGAAGCCGGTCCCGGTGATGATTGCCGAAGGTTGCGGGTTTGCGTTCATTGCGCCGGGTCTATTCGGCTGGCGATACGTGGTCTGTCTGCGCTACGGATTCTCTTCAACGGGCCAATTGTAGTCGGTTGGGAGCCGACGTCAACGGTGAAGCGCACGGGCGCGGTTCCGGCGGACGACGGCTTTGAACTCGTCCGGCGCGGGCAGGGCCAGGGCGGCGTCCAGGTTTGCGACCGTTTCTTCCTGCCAGCCCTGCTGGAGGCAGAACATGCCGAGGTTGTTGCGACTGCCGGCATAGGTGAGCTGGATGTTCTGGTATGCCGGCGATCGGTAGCGACGCTCGAGCGAGCCGAGTCGGGATTGGTAGGATTCCCAGAGGTCGTGGTTCCGGCCCAGGATTTCGTCTTTGCGCAGGCTGTCATTGAGCGGCGCCAACCGGTTGACGATTCCTTCGGGAATCACCTGGCTCATCCGGGCGACCGGGCCGCCGAAGAAATCCGGAGTCAGCAGTTCAATAGCCAGATAGACCGGGCCGCGGGCGATGAGCCGTTCCACAACGATACCGAGCAGTATCTGCTTGCGTTCTGTTCTCGGGCCGGTTCCCGCACTCAGCAGGGCCGTTCGGTGGTCGGGCAGCGGGATCCGGTGTTCCAGTTCCTCCCAGTACGCTGTTGAGAAGAGCATCTCGGCGGATACCAGGGTGACGTCGCTGCGGGTCTGCTTGATGGCCTGCCGGTAGCCGACCGAGTTGCCGGATACGTCGCTGCCGTAGATGAAGGTCGCCCGGTCGGGCAGCGAGCCGAGGATATTGACGCCCAGGTCTTTGACAATCGTCGTCCTGTTTTCCATGTTCTTCGGCAGGTTGAGCAACAGGACGAAGCCCGGGACAATGATGAGCAGGGCGATTGCGGCATGGCGTCGGTACTTGCGGAATGCGGTTGAGACCCAGTCGGTTCCGATTCCGGCCAGCAGCGCCAGCGCCAGCAAGGAGGGGAGAAGATGAGGTTTGAAGTCCGGTACTGCGTAGGACAACCCGAATGCGGCAGTAGCGACAAGCAGGAGCAGGCCGAGCAGCACCGACCTGCTTCGTCTGGCCAGCCGGACGACTCCGCCGACTGCCAGCAGGGCGGCCGGGATGCCGAGTTCGATTGCCCAGTTGGCCGGCAGTCCGACGAGCCGCTGCCGGAACAGAGCCGAAGGAACACTGAGCGCCAGGTCGTGGTACTGGACACCGGCCATGTGGGACCAGAGACGCCCGATGGTGTTCGGGTTGCCCCAGTTTATCTCCGGGCCGGCAACCGCCCGGAGGAGGCTGCCCAGGCCGGTGGAGAGTCCGAGCAGGAAGAGCAGAAGAGCGGGCAGCCAGAGCGGACTGAATCTCGTTCGGCCGGACAGCAGGATGACGGCAAGGCCGGGGAGCCAGAGCAGCGCGGTCGGCTGGTGACCTGCCGCGAGGCCGAAGGCATACGCCGCAACCAGGACAAGGCGGGGACGGTTTTGTCTCGCCTGCAGCGCGAGGAACGCTGTCAAGGCCATCAGGAGCATCGTGAATGCGTATACTTCGTGACTCGTGGCGTTCGTCCAGTGGGTGAGCGACAGGCCGAAGCAGAGCGCCGCAGCGACGGAGCCGGTTCGCGAAACCGGCAGCGAGCGGGCCGCAAGGTAGAGCAGGACTACCGCCGCCGCGGCCGTGCGTGCGGTGAAGAGGTTGGTCGCAATCGCCGGTTCGGCAAAGGGAAGCAGTGTGGCGAGACGGCCGGTCCAGGTGAAGAGCGGGTATCCCGGCGGGTGGGCGATTCCGAGCCTGAGCGCAACCAGGGTCAATTCGCCCGAGTCGCCCGGGCCGATAGTCGGACAGAGGCAGACCAGATAGGCGACCAGCGACAGCAGGCCGGTGCCGAGCGCAAGCAGAAGGTCGGTCTTGTCAACGGCCGGGTTCGGGGCAGGATTGGAATCGGCTTTCAACTCGGTTCACAATGTAGCCTCTGCTTGTTCCATGTCAATGGCCGGGCAGGTTCTTTCCGCCGGGTTGGATACTCGGCTTGACAAGGGTGGTTTGCTGCCTACGATTGAACTGTAAGGGATCTCTGTCTGGAGATTTACGGTTCTATTGAGCCAAGGAGGCGTATATGAAGAGACTGTGCACGCCAGCGATTCTGGCAGCCTTCATGCTTACGGTTGTCGGCTGCCACGTCCTGCCGCCGTTTCCGCCCGGCGCACCCGAAGGGCCAGGCTGTGGAGAAACGGGTGTCGATTACCAGTTCACTGCGGTTACAACCGACCCTCAGGGAGACTACATTGCCTACCGATTCGACTGGGGCGATGGCTGCGTATCGGACTGGGGCGGTTTCGTCCCGAGCGGGACGCCGGTCACTATCGAGTACGGCTGGGCTGATCCGGGCATCTACGTTGTCAGAGCGCAAGCCCGGGATATCCTTGGTCTCAAGTCCTGCTGGTCACCGGGTCATCGCATTGCTATCGGGGGCGGTTCGGGCTACCCGGATACGGTCGTGGCCAGGCTGAATGCGGGCAGGGACCCGGTCGGGATTGCGGCCGGTCCGAGTGGTGAGTTCGTCTACGTTGCAGCGCGAGGTAATGACCAGATGACCGTTATCCGGACGTCGGACAACATGGTCGTCGACCGGGTCGATGTCGGTTCCCGGCCACACGCGCTGTGCGTCCTGCCCGACGGCGGGTACGCCTACGTTGCGAACTGCGGCAGCGATGACGTTTCGGTAGTGCGGCTTGCCGACAATGCGGTCGTTGCGACAGTCCCGGTCGGCGATTTCCCGTACATCGTGACCCCGTCGCCGGACTGCCGGTACGTCTACGTGACCAACCGGTACTCGGGTGACCTTTCCGTCATCCGCACGGCGGATAACGCCGTTGTGGCGACGGTCGATATCGAACCGGTGCCGTGGGGGAGCACGGTCACGAACGACGGCGAGTACCTGTACGTCGGCGGGTCGGCAGGTCCCCGGGTTTTCGTTATCCGGACGTCGGACTTCACGGTCGTTGATACGGTGTTCGTCGGGGCCGGACCGGAAGGGATGAGCAGTTCACCGGACGGTGAGTACATCTACGTTGCCTGTCACACCGGCAATTGCGATATCATCCGCGTGCAGGAAAACATCGTGGTCGCATCGGTGTCGATTGACGGGTATCCGGTCGATGCAGAGCCGCTGCCGGGCGGCAGCCACGTCTACGTTGCCAGTCACGTCGGCGGCACGATCAAGGCGTTCAGTACCGCGACCAATGAAGTGGTCTGGACCGCGTCCGGGGCCAGCGGGCCCAACTACATGGCCGCCCTGCCGTCAGGCAACGCCGTCTACGTCTGCTGCAACCATGAGGATAGAGTGTGGGTAATCGGCCGCAGTGGCGGGGAGGACCCTCAGCAGGAGCCTTCGACTTTGATCGGACAGTAGGCCGCGCTCCCGGAACGGGACCGCGAGCTGGCGACCGGCGGAGAACGAACTTCCCGCCGGTCGCTGCTATTTGCGTCGCGGATGCTGTCGTTACCGGTTGACAGGGCTGGTTTTTCCTGTAGAAGTCTTGCCACTATGGTCGGAGCGATCGTCCGGAGTATGCGGCCCAAGCAGTGGGTCAAGAACGTACTGGTGTTTGCCGGGGTGATCTTCTCCTACAATCTGCTCGACCTGACGAGCGTTCTGCGTTCCGGGGTGGCTTTCGTCGTGTTCTGTCTGCTTTCGGGCGCGGTCTACATCATCAATGACGTCATCGACCGGGAGAACGACCGGCGTCATCCCCGCAAGAAGAACCGCCCGATTGCGTCCGGCCAGATCGGACCAAGGCCCGCGGTCGCGGCAGCGGTAGTCATTGCCGGCATCGCGCTGGCCGGGGCCGTGCTGCTGGGCTGGCAGTTCGCACTGGTCGGTGCCTGCTACTTCGCCATGCAGTTGGCCTACTCGCTGAAGCTGAAGCAGGTCGTGGTGCTCGATGTGATGATTGTAGCGGCCGGGTTTGCGCTGCGGGCGATTGCCGGAACGGTCGTCGTCAACGTGGCTATTTCGTCCTGGCTGTTTGTCTGCACCATCCTGCTGGCGCTGTTCATTGCGGTTGCCAAGCGCCGGCACGAGTTGATGTTCCTCGAAGGAGGCGGGATATCACACCGGAGTGTGCTCGGCAAGTACTCGGAGCGGCTGCTCGACCAGATGATTGCGGTCGCGACTTCGGCGACGGTCATTACGTACTGCCTGTACACGATTGCACCGGAGACAGTGGCGAAGTTCGGGTCGAGCAACCTTATCTTCACGTTTCCGTTTGTGCTCTATGGAGTCTACCGATACTTGTACCTGGTGTACCGTCGCGACATGGGCGGCGCGCCGGAGAAGGTGCTCCTGACCGACCCGCCGCTGATTGTCGACATCCTGCTCTATATCGCGAGCGTGGTTGTGATTCTCTACGTCAGATTCTAGCTGAAAGCGGTCGCGTGCGGTTCGTCGGGGTCAGCTTGCCGCGAGTCGGTGTTTGCCCTGAGCCGCCTGCTCGCCGTATGGTCCCCGGCGGATTGCCCGGAGTCCGGCCGCGGCCTGCCTGATTGTCCGTTTCGATTCCGCGCCGGCGCCGTGCAACTGCTCGAATGCGCGGGCCCCGGCGATTCGGCCCTCAAGCATCGCGGTGGATGCTTCTTCGATCCCCGAGACGTCGCCGGCCACGAAGACGCCTTCAATACTGGTCTGCATTTCCTCGTCATGCCACGCGACCAGACCGCCCAGTTCGGGGATTGTAACCATCCGGCACCCGGCCTGCCGGAGGATTTCGGTCAGCGGTGTCAGTCCGACGGCCAGGCAGATGGTATCGACCGGCAGTCTCCGTTCGGTTCCGGGAATCGGCCGGAAACGCCGGTCAACGCCGCCGATGACCGCACCGGTGACACACTCCCTGCCGAGGGCCCTCCTGACGGAATGGGATGTGAGGATCGGCACGCCCAGCCGCACCAGTTTCGCGGCGTGGACGTGGTATCCGCCAATCCGGGGCAGGGCTTCGACGACCGCTGCGACTTCGATTCCGGCCTGGATGAGCTGGTAAGAAACGATGATGCCGATGTTGCCGGAGCCGACCATCAGTACACGCCTGCCGGGTCGGACTCCCTGCACGTTCATCAGGGTCTGAACCGCTCCGGCACCGGATACCCCGGGCAGGTCGTTGCCCGGGAAAGGTATCGAGTTCTCGGCGGCTCCGGTCGCCGCGACCAGGCAGCGGCAACGGAGTCGGGAGAACTGCCTGCGTCCGGCCAGCCCGAGCACGCGTCCGGGAAAGAAGCCGATGACGGAAGTGTCGAGCAGGATCGCTGCGGAAGTGGCGATGAGTTCGTTGGTCAGGATGGTCGCGATGTCGATTCCCCGGGTGCCGCAGTAGTGGCTCTTCTCGCCGAAGAACTTGTGGGTCTGTTTGGTGAGCTGGCCGCCGAGGGTTTCGTTGTCGTCAATCAGCGTGACCCGGGCCCCGAGACGCGACGCCACGATTGCCGCGGAGAGCCCGGCCGGCCCGCCGCCGATGACAGCGATGTCGGTTCTCTTCAAGGCAACTTTCCCCGTCCTTCCTGCAGTTCGACCCGGACGTCTTCACGCAGCGGCTCCGTGCAGACCATCGTGTTCGGCTGTCCGTCAACGACCATCAGGCACGAGGCGCATTTGCCGACCGCGCAGAAGAATCCGCGTGGTCGCTTGAGCTTCTCGGTGCGGCGGAAGACCTTGACGCCGTTCGCGGCCAGCGCCGCGGCAATCGTTTCACCCTCGTACCCGCGAAGCGGTTTGCCCTGAAAGAAGAAGCGGATTGCCCTGCCCCGGTTGAACGTAAGAACCGGGTGGTCGGCTATCCGGCGGGAATCCGCGTCAGAGACTGGCTTCGGCATGAGCGACGGCGTTCTTGAACAGCTTGATGCCCTGCGGCCGGCTGGCGCGTTCGCGGTGCCAGTGCTGGTACTGCTCGCGGCGGACGTAGCGTTCGGGGTGAGGCATCATGCCCATGATGAGTCCCGAGGGGTCGCAGATTGCGGCGATGCCGTCGACCGAGCCGTTCGGGTTACCGGGATAGCCGATTGGTTCGCCGTCCCCGGTCGCGTATCTGAAGACCACCTGGTTTCCGTTCTTCAGTTGTGCGAGCGTTCGGGCGTCACGGGTGATGAACCTGCCTTCGGCGTGAGCGACCGGCAGGTGGCAGATCGGGTTCAGGTCCCGGGTGAAGATGCAGGGTGAAGGCTCGGTCTTCAGGTTCACCCAGCGGTCCTCGAATCTGCCGTTTTCGTTCCAGTCGAGCGTGACGGTCTGGGGCGCGAAGAGTTCTTCGACGGCAGGGAGCAGCCCGGACTTGACCAGAACCTGGAATCCGTTGCAGATGCCGAGAATCGGTTTGCCCGCGGCGTGGAAGTCGCGGATCTCCTCTGCTAGGTAGCGTTCGACTTCTCCGGCGAGAATCCTGCCGGAGCTGATGTAGTCGCCATAGGAGAAGCCGCCGGGAATGACAAGGAACTGGTAATCCCGCAGGAGTCGCGGCCGTTCCTTCAATCGGTTGACATGGACCGTCGCCGGACTGGCGCCGGCCAGTTCGAGGGCGTGAACCGTTTCGCCGTCGCAGTTGGTGCCGGCGGCGAACAGGACGCAGGCTTTGACCACTGGCGCTGAGCATACCTCGGGGTGGCTGACTGTCAAGCGGCTGAGTTGATAGCGGGTCTGTTGCAGCAACTGGCCGGGAATCAGGAGGATTCCGACCGGGGTCCTTACCGTGGCTCGATACTTGACACCCGCACTGAGGTCACTATAGTTTTTGTGCGTGTTCTGCGCGGTGGACTGCTCGATAGACTGTCTTGGGTTCTGTCCCGGTATCTGGCCGCCGGTGCAGCCGGCAGCCGGGGCAGAGATGTCGAGATGTAAGGAGGTCTGGATGCGCGTGTCTATCGTAGCCGTCGTACTGGTCGGCGCAGTTCTCTTCACTCAGGCAGTGGCAATACAGAACCACCGTGCTGTTGCCTTCCCCGAAACGGACAACGTCCCGATGTTCATCAACTACCAGGGCTACCTGACTGATACCACCGGGGAGGCGATTACGGGTTCGCTGGCGATGCAGTTCTCCATCTTCGCTCTCAGTACCGGCGGTACGGCGCTGTGGAGCCAGGGCCATACGGTTGCGGTTGAGAACGGCGTGTTCAACGTCAAGCTGGCTTTCGCTGCCGTCGACACCAGCCTGTTCATGCCCGGCAGCCGTCGCTGGGTGCAACTCCGCGTCGGCATCCATACACTGCTGCCTCGAACCGAGATTACCAGCACGGCCTACAGCATGCGTTCGGTCTACTGCGACAATTCGGACCGGCTTGACGGCCGCCACGCGAACCAGTTCATCTACAACGGCACAGCGATGCAGTCGGGAGCCGACTACTGGATATCGGGAGGCGGACGCGCCGAGGAGCAGCTTGCGGCATACGCCAACGGGCTCGCCGGCAGCGCAGCGGTCATTGGCGACGCTACCGACGACAACGTCGGCGTCTACGGGAACAGCGAGGAGTACATCGGCGTCTACGGAAGGAGCGATAGCTCCACCGGCGTTTTCGGCATCAGTTCGGATGGGGGCGCGTTCGCGGTTCGTGGTCACAACTCCAATACGAGCGGGACCGGTGTTGCCGGAGCCGGATGCAACGACACGTTGTTCTATCTGACGTGCGGTTCAGGCGGTACTTTCTCGAGCCGGCACATCGCGCTCTTCGCGTATGCGCATGACACCAACGGCACCGGAGTAGCAGTCTGCGGCAACCGGATTGCCGATACGGTGTACATGCTTGCCGGAGGGTCGGGAGGTTCGTTCAACGGATCTACGGTCGGCGTCTACGGACTCGCCCGCAATGAGTCCGGTGACCGTTCGGGCGGGTATTTTACCGTCGAAGGCCCGGATACCTGTTTCGCCTACGTTGCGAGCGTGCACATGGGAGCGCCGTGGCTCATCCGCGGTGCCGGGATGGTGGCACCGACGATGGGAACCAGTGCCGGCGAAAAGATGCTGTTCGCGCCGGTATCACCCGAGCCGCATATCGAGGATTTCGGCCGGGCACAGCTCGCAAGCGGGCACTGCCGGGTCGAACTCGACCCGCTCTTCGCCGAATGCGTCAGTTCCAACGCCGACTGTGCGCCGATGGTTTTCATCACGCTGAACGACGACTGCAATGGGGTCTACGTCAAGACGGATGCGACCGGATTCGACGTGTCCGAGTTGGCCGGCGGGACCTCCGATGCCGCGTTCAGCTACCGGGTGGTCGGAACCCGCGCCGGCGCGGAGCATCTGCGTTTCCCGGCCGCATCGTCGCCAATGGAGAAGGTCGCCACACCCATCGGTTCGGCTCCGGTTGACCGAACGCCGGTTCGCTAGTCGGCTCAGCGAGAGGAGGCTGGTATGAACCGACGAAAAGTGTGCAGTCGCGCCACAGCGGTAATACTCATTGCGGCGTCAGTGGCGTTCGCCCAGACGCCGTATCGGCTTGCCGAGTGGGTTATCGACGGAGGCGGACCCGAGATTGCCGCGACCGGCGGCAACTACATCCAACGCGGCAGTTTCCACCAGACGACAATCGGCAGGGCCGGGAACGCAGCCGGCAACTACGATGCCTGGGTCGGGTACTGGCATCCCCGGCAGGTGACTCAGGTCCACGACGTCGGGGTGAGCGAGATACTCGCACCGGTCGGCTTCACTGATACGTTTCGGACCACAGTCCCTGAAGCCAGGATCGGCAACTACGGCACCGGGGGGGAGAGCTTCCAGGCTTTCTTCGAGATCAGGAAGTCCGGCGGTGAACTGCTCTATCTGGAGTCGACTTCCGTCTTCCTGAATGCCGGAGGATTCCGGAATGTCGAGTTCCCGGGCATTGATTTCCAGGAAGTCGGACCGCGGGTTGCACGATGCTCGGTCTACCTGGCGCTGGATGAGAACAGGCTGAACGATACGGCAAGCGTCATCTTCAAGGTGCTGTCACGACCGCCGTGGCCGAAAGGCTGGCGCGAAGTCACTCCGATGCCGGTGATTCCCTCAAACACCGGGGTGAAGCAGGGCGGCTGGCTGACCTTTAACCGCGGCAACGGTCTGTGTTACGCCGCCAAGGGAAACAAGACCCGCGACTTCTATTCGTATGGCCCGATCGGGGACAACTGGGTCACGCTGACCGGGATTCCCTATCGGAAGCACTCGAACTACAAGTGGGCCAGGAAGCCGCCGCGAAAGGGATCCAAAGGCGTGTCCGACGGCGACAACTACGTCTACGCTACGCAGGGCAACAACACCCTTGCATTCTGGCGCTACGACGTCGAACAGGATTCCTGGGAGGAACTGCCTGACGTTCCGTCAGGGGTGTCGGGCAAGAAGATCAAAGGCGGCACCGACGTCCAGTACCTGACGCTCGAAGACACCGGGTACGTCTACCTTCTCAAAGGCTACAGGACCGAGTTCTACCGGTACAACGTCCGGTCCGAGGAGTGGCAGACACTGGCAGATGCGCCCATGGGCCGGCGAGGCAAGTGGGACAAAGGCTCCTGGCTCGTTGTTGACGACGACCAGGACTATCTGTACGCCCACAAGGCGAAGTACCACGAGCTCTGGGCGTTCGACATCCGCGGCGACAGTTGGCAGGATGACTCACTCGCCGGGATGCCGATGATGAACCCCCATACCCTCCGCAGGAAGAAGTCAAAGGACGGCGGCTGCGGCGCGTGGTACGATTCCACGATATTCGCCTTGAAAGGCGGAAACACCCAGGAATTCTGGCGCTACTACCTGTCCGGCGACAGTTGGCAGTTCCTCGATACTATCCCGGCCCTGGGAGTGACCGGAAGAAAGAAACGGGTGAAATACGGCGCTGACATCGAGGGCTTCTGTGACGGCGTCTTCTATGCGCTCAAAGGCAACAAGACCCTTGAGTTCTGGCGCTACGTCGCGTCGGTTGACCTGGTGGCTCCCCCTCCGCGACGGTCCGGGGTGATGGCGGGTCGGGTCGACGGTATCGAGCCCGGGTTCTCGATTGTTCCCAGCCTGCTGACCGGAAGTCATGCTTCGCTCCGCTATGGTCTTGCGAGTCCGGGACTCGTCAGGATCAACATCTACGACGTAACCGGGCGAATGGTGCACACCCGGAGCATTCTCGGAGGATGCAGTGGAGTCGCGCAACTCGACCTGCGGTCATTGAGAACGGGCGCCTACCTGGTGCGGATTCGTGCCGAGGGCATGGATATTACCAGCAAGCTGGTGATTCGGCAGTAGCGCGTGTCGTCCGGGCAGCGCCACTGCGTTGCCTGCGCTCCGAATCGTCCGGATTGCTGCCTGAGTGCGGCGGGGACGGATTCCGCCCCCGTCGCTCCTATGCGCGGACCTGCCGTTGCCGGAACCGTCTGTTTCGTTCCCTCAGCTTTTTCTTTCCCGAAGCGACATTGCGGCAGACCAAAGCGGCAGCTCTGCTGCTGCAGTCCGAATTCCGCAATTCGGCAATCGCGATTCGACATTCGGAATTCCTCAAGACATCGCCCTCGGCGTCTAGCCTGACAGCTAAGCCGGGTTTTAGGCCGACGAGTAAAGATACATCTATGCTCACAAGTATGCCGACAAGTACGCTGACAACTAGGCCGACAAGTATGCTGACAACTAGGCCGACAATTATGCTGACAACTATGCCGACAATTATGCTGACAACTATGCCGACAAGTACGCCGACAACTATGCCGACAACTGCGCTGACAAGT
>CBDUVZ010000080.1:0-14267 GCA_965370805.1 uncultured bacterium
AGTGAAAGAGTTGGTCCAGCAAGTTAGAAACCTGGATACGTGGGCCTGCCATTGCTTTGACCCCTGGGCCCTAGCGGCAGGACTCCGGTTGAAGCGGGCGCGACCCGGGATGCGGTTGGTGTATGATTCGACCGAGAGTTTCCCCGAAGTCTACCAAGACCGGAAGGACCTGTCACCAGTCCTGCGAGCCGCCCTTTATCTGTTGGTGCGTCTCATCGAGCACGCCGGGATGCGCACTGCCGACCGCATCATCGAAACCAACCGGACAAGGGCTCGCCGGTTCGCCCGCCGGGGACGCCGGGTGACCCTGGTCGGTAACTACCCGCCGCTCGAACTCCTGCCCGAACCGACCGGGCAGCGGCAGCCGCGGCTCGTGTATACCGGGCTTGTGAGCCGGCACCGCGGATTCGACGTGCTGCTCAGGGCATTTGCGATTGCGGCCGACAAGCTCCCGCAATTGAGGCTTGAAGTCATCGGCAAGTTCGAGCCCGGCAGTGGGCTCGAAGAGTGGACCCGGCGCTTCCTTGCCGAAGCCGGAATCCAGGACCGGGTGAGTCTCCATGACTGGCTTCCGTACCAGGAGATGTTCGACCGTCTCGGGGCGTGTTCTGCCGGCGCGATTCTGCTCCAGCCGGACCGGTGGAACGACTACACCGGGCTGCCGAACAAGCTGTTTGAGTTCATGGGCGCAGGTCTGGGCGTGATTGCCGGCCGGTTCCCGGAGATGAGCGCGGTGGTGAAGGAGACCGGGTGTGGCTGGCTGGTGGACCCGACCCGGCCGGAATCGGTCGCCACGGCCATCGAGCAGGCTTTCGGCAATCCGGAGGAATGCGCGGCACGCGGCCGGGCCGGAAGAGACGCCGTGCTTGCCCGGTACAACTGGGGTTCCGCCGAGCGCGCGCTGCTCACGCTCTACGAAGGGCTGCGGGAATGAAGCGGCCGGCCCGCAATGTGCTCTTCCTGTTCGCCGGTGAAGCGGGTGCCCGGTTCTTCGGCTTCCTGGTTTCCGCGTTCCTGGCCCGGAGCCTCGGCGTCGACGGGTTCGGCCAGATTGGCTTTGCGATGTCGATTATGGCGTACGGTATCATCTGCACCAAGTCCGGGCTGCTTGCGGTTGGGATTCGCGAGTCTGCCCAGGACCGGAGCCGGATTCCGGCCCTGACCGGCAATATCCTTTCCCTGCGGTTCATCCTCGGCGGCATCGCCGTTCTGGGAATGGTCGTGTTTGCCCTGCTGGTGCACAAGGACCCGACCGTCAAATGGCTGCTCGTGGTTTTCAGCCTGGGCGTTATCGCTCAAGCCCTGCTGCTCGAGTGGGTATTCATGGGCATCGAACGAACGGAGTACATCTCGGTCGCCCGGATACTGACGAACCTGGTCTACTTCGTGTTGGTAATCGTGCTTGTCCGCGGCCCGGGGCAGATACTGCTTGTCCCGATCGCCTTCTCGGCAGCCACGCTGGCCGGGGCCGCAGTGCTCTGGGTTGCGTTCGCCAGGCGTTTCGGCCGGCCCCGCCTGCGCCTGCACAAACCGACTGTGAAGTTCCTGGTGAGTCGGGCCTGGCCGATCGGGATTGCCACTATCTTGACCCAGTTGCACGTCAACCTGGGCATCGTCGGGTTGGCCCTGTTTCGGACCGACGTCGAAGCCGGGCTATACAGCGCGGCTCACCGGCTGGTTTTCTTCGTGCTGATGCTGGACCGCATCTTCCAGGCCGTCTTCTACCCGGTTATCAGCCGGCACATCAAGTACAACCGGGCCGGGCTGCCGGTGCTTGCCGGGACCGCGCTCCGGGCCATACTCGCGGCCGGACTTCCGGTCTCGGTCGGGTTCTTCCTGCTGGCATCGCCCGTCGTCCTGCTCGTTTTCGGCGGTGACTACGCCGGTTCGGTCCCGGTACTCCAGACACTGATCTGGTTCATTCCGCTCAGCCTGCTGACCAGCCTTGCCGGATACTCGCTGCTGGCGTCGGGTCGGGAACGTCGTTTCGCCCGCAATACCGTGTTCGGCGTTGCCGCGTCGGTTCTGTTCATCGCTTTCGGAATCGCGTTCCGGGGCACGCAGGGAGCAGCGTTCGGTATCGTGGCCGGCGAACTGTGCCTGCTCGGATTCATGGCTCGCGACTTCCTGAAGACTGTCAAGCCCAGGGCCGGGTGGAGAACCCTGGTCCCGGTGTTTGCCTGCGTGGGAATGGTGCCGGCTATCATCCTGCTGCGCGACTGGAACTGGGTTGTGGCCGCGGTTGCCGGAGCTGCGGTCTACCTCGCCATCCTGGCCCTCGGAAAAGGCATTACTCTCGACGACCTTGGGCTGCTGAGGAAGAATGATTAGCCTGCTCGGAAACGATATCCACTGGCGCCAGCTTCTCGGCCAGGAAGGAGTCGCTTTCCGAACCGGGGCGACCGGCAGGGAACTCGATCAGACCGCGGTCCTGATACTGGACCGGAAGCCGATGCGCTCCGAGGAGACGGCTATCAGGAAGTTCGCCGACTCCGGAGGGACCGTCCTGGCGAGCACCGCCTTTGCGGCCCGGGTCTGGCCGGACATCGGATTCAGCAGCAAGCGACTGAGATACATTGTCCCGGATGATTCGAACCTGTTCCGGAACGTCGGGGTCGTGCAGCTTGAAACCAGGGGTTGCATTCCCCGGCAGGCCAATGCCGGCAGGACGCCTGACGGCACGCCCGCGATCTATGCCGGCAGATTCGGCCAGGGCTGGTGCGTGCTGCTGCCATTCGAGGTGCCGACACTGCTTGCCGGAACCGGAACCAGCGTCCGCACGTTCCACGCCGATACGCCGAGTCGTTCGGTATCGGAAACCGTCGCCAGGGTCAATAGGGGAGAGGTAAGGAGATTGGTGGCGAACAGCCTCAAGTTCCTGCTCGCCAGGGTCGGCCGACCGTACGTCCATCTCGCGTGCATCCCGGCCGGCACCAGCGGCCTGATTGGATTCCGGGTCGATACCGACTTTGACGCGGCCGGGGAACTTCAGGCCGTAGTCCGTTTGTCAGAAAGGCTGGGCTTGCAGTTCAGTTGGTTTCTCAATGCTCAGGCGCTGGAGCAGACAGTTGACCGGGTTGCCGACGACCTGAAGGGACAGGATATCCAACTGCACTGCTATTTTCACAAGGTGTACCCGAACTTGCGAAGGAACCTGGACAATCTGAGCCGTGGCCGCGAACTGCTGCGCCGGGCCGGAATCAACCCGACCGGTGTGGCCGGTCCTTTCGGCGAATGGACCACTGGCTGGAATGAAGCCCTGGCTGAACTTGGATTCGCGTATTCATCGGAATTCTGCCTCGCGTATGATGACCTGCCGTTCCGTCCGGTCGTTGATGGCATCGAAACCCGGGTGCTTCAGATACCGGTCCATCCGGTCTGCCCGGGTCGGTTGCTTTCGGCCCGGGCTGACAAAGAAACGGTGGTGAGCTACTTCAAACGGTACGTGGACCTGCAGGCGGCGCGGGGAGAGCCCTGCTTCATGTACGGGCATCCCGGTCGCGTCTCCCGGCTTGCCGATGAGATTGGCCGGGTCCTGGCATACGGCCGGCAGCAGTGCGGTACGTGGACCTCCATGACCGACTACGCAACGTGGTGGCGCAAGCGGGAGCAGGCCGGGTACGCGGTGAGCAGTCATTCGGGAGAGCTAGTGATTGAGGTCCACCAGGGACAGGATGGCATCGACCTCCTGGTCGAGCAGGAAGGAAGCCGCGCCGCAGTGCCGCTGCGGACCGGACGCACCAGTCTCAGCGAGTTGGACTGGCGACCCATGCCCCGGCGTTTCGTATTCGACCGGCGCGAACTGCGTGAGGCCTGCAGGCGCAGTGCTGTTCTATCGCTCAAGGAGCGCCTGCGCCGTTTTCGGCGACAAACGAAAGCATAGAGTACGGAAAGGAACAACTGATATGAAAGTCATGTTCGGATCGTTCTCGGCCCTGACAGTACTGGGTGGAGGCGTCAAGGTCCAGGTGAATGCCCTGGCCCGCGAACTCAGGGAATTCGGTATTGAGGTGGAGTTTTTCGACCCGTGGCATGAGTACGACCTGAAGCAGTTCGACCTGTTTCACCTCTTCAGCGCCCACGTCGGAACCTACCACCTCGGCCGGGCAATGAAGACCCTGGGTATGAAGCTGGTCGTCAGTCCGGTCTTCTTCAGCCGCCACCCGGCGCGGCGGGTCAGAAGCCTGGTAGCGGTCGCTGAGCGGCTGCGCCGGCGCGGTGGCTTCTGGACCGAGCACATGTTCTGCAAAGAGCTCTGCGGCATGGCCGACATGGTTCTCCCGAACACCCAGGCGGAGGCCGACCTCGTCGCCGATGCCTTTTTCGTTCCCCGCAGCAAGATGTCCATCCTGCCGAACGGCGTGGAGGAGAGGTTCCTGTCTGCCACACCGGACGCCTTTGTCGACAAGTACGGGCTGCGGGATTTCATTCTCTACTCCGGTCATATCGGCTGGGGCCGGAAAAACGTTCTCCCTTTCCTGAAGGCGGCCGGCAGGCTCGGTCATCCGACTGTTGTCATCGGCGAGGTAATTGGCAATGACTACGGCAGGAAATGCATGGCACTGGTAAAGCAGCACTCGCACATTACGCATATCCCGGTGCTGTCGGCGGATTCGGATCTGCTGGCGTCGGCCTACGCCGCGTGCGACACCCTGGTTCAGCCGGCGCACTACGAGACGCCCGGACTGGCGGCGCTAGAAGCCGGTCTGGCCGGTGCCAAGGTCTGCACTACGAAGTACGGTGGAACGGTCGAGTATTTCGCTGACCACGCGACCTATCTCGACCCACAATCGGAGCGGTCGATTGAGGATGCCCTGCGTGAGTCGGTCGGGAAGCCGAAAACGTCGAGTCTCCGGGATCGGATAAGAACCAATTATCTGTGGGGAGAAGCGGCCAGCATCCTGGCCGGCAGCTACAAGCGACTACTGGCAGGACGCCCGTGAGAGCGCCCTGCCTAGTTTACATAATGCCTATTATCGGAATAGAGCCGGGATTCAGGTTCGTTAGAACTTGAACTTCATCGCAAGCTGGTAGACACCGAGCGGGCACTTCCAGTAGTCGCCACCGACAGCCTTGACAATCCCGATAATCCGGAATACGAGGATAATCACAAAAGCGATCGGTCCGATGACTATACCGATGAGAATGAACGATAGTATCCCAGTGACAATGGCAACACCCACGGTGTAGATGTCCAGCACGATGCCCTGCTTGACGTGCCACTTGGCGTACTCGTTCTCCTTCATTGTGAGCATCGGAATCAACCATAACAGGCCGAGATAGGACAGCCAGGTCGTTCCCTTGGCCTGCTCGAATTCATCGCCACTGGCCTTCGAGCCGGGCTCAGGTGCGGGTTTCTCCGGCTTGGGCTGCTCGGGAGTCGGTGTTCCTACGTTCTGTTCTTCAGCCATCTTTTCTTCTCCTTTGTTACGTTTCCGTTATCAAGGGCGTCCGGTCCGGTTCCCGAATCTTGCAGCGTAGCTGCCCAGCCACGGAACCTGCCAGTAGCGGCCCGTCGCCGCCTGCACCATGCCCGCTATCATCAAACCGATGTAAAGCAACGACACCAGCATCCCGACCAGGTTGTGGACAAACCAAGCAACTGCCTTGAAGATGAACCCCAGCAGGATGATGCTTCCCATCATTCTGCCGAACAGCAGGTCGATTACCCAGATGCCCATCCAGGCCACAAAGAAACCCAGGAAGAGCAACAGGCTCTGTTTGCCGTGAAACCTGGCGAAGTCGTCCTGTCCACCAACAAGTAGTGGCAGGAAGAACATCATCGGCAGATAGCCGACCGCTGCCAGGGCCGTATTCTCCTGACTCGGCAGGTCCTGTTCCTGTACGCCGGTATTCTGCTCCATGCCTTTACGCTTTTCGATTATATTCGGTCTCGCAACACCTGTCAAGGAACCAGCGGGCCGCTAGGTTCCAATCTGCCAGGAAGATATGTACCTCGTCTGCTCCGGCGTCAGCTTGTCGATCCTGGTGTCCATCGATTTCAGCTTGAGCGCCGCGATTCGCCGGTCCAGCTCATCGGGCAGCTTGTAGACCCGCTTCTCCAACTTGCCTTTGTTCTTGAGCAGGTGCTCCACCGCTAGGGCCTGGTTGGCAAATGACATGTCCATTACCATCGCCGGATGACCTTCGGCCGCCGAGAGATTGACCAGCCTCGCTTCCGCAAGCAGTACCAGTCTCCGGCCGTTCCTCAGCTTGTGTTCGACACAGAACGGACGCAGTTCCCGCTTCGACTTCGTCAGTGCGGCCAACGCCCGCTTGTTGATCTCAACGTCGAAGTGACCCGAGTTGCACATGATTGCGCCGTCTTTCATCGCCAGCATGTGCTGCTTGTCAATGACACTGATGTTGCCGGTCACTGTAATGAACAGGTCGCCGTAGCGGCAGGCGTCAATCAGCCGCATCACCCGGAACCCGTCCATCCTGGCTTCCAGCGCTTTCACCGGGTCAATTTCGGTCACAATTACCTCGGCCCCGAGTCCGCGCGCCTTGAACGCCACTCCCCTGCCGCACCAGCCGTAGCCGCAGACCACAACGGTGGAACCGGCAAACAGGATGTTGGTCGCGCGCAGGATGCCGTCCAGCGAAGACTGGCCGGTGCCGTACCGGTTGTCGAACATGAACTTGGTCTGGGAGTCGTTCACCGCCAGAATCGGGTAGGCGAGCACCCCCTTCTTCTCCATGCTCTTCAGCCGGATGACACCGGTCGTGGTTTCCTCGGTGCCGCCGACGATACCGTCGAGGAGCCGGCGCTGCTTCGAGTGGAGTGTGGAAACCAAGTCGGCGCCGTCGTCGGTGGTTATCTGCGGACCGGATGCCAGGACGGCGTCGATGTGCTGGTAGTACCGCCGGCGATTCTCGCCCTTGACTGCGAAGACCGGTATCGCGTGGTCGCGAACCAGGGCCGCGGCAACGTCATCCTGGGTCGAGAGCGGATTGGAAGCGCAAAGCCGCACCCGGGCACCGCCTGCTTTCATCGCGGTCATCAGGTTGGCGGTTTCGGACGTAACGTGCAGGCAGCAACTCACTTTGACGCCGCGCAGCGGCTTGGTCCGGGCGAACCTTGCGGCGATCAACCCGAGCACCGGCATGAACCGGTTGGCCCATTCGATACGCCTGCGGCCCTGGCCGGCCAGCTTGAGGTCTTTGACATCGTATTCCATTTCCTGTCCTTTCTACTTCAGAATCCCGCGCAGTGCAGCAGCCTGGTCCGTTTTCTCCCAGGTGAAGAAATCAAGGTCCCGACCGGACTGAGGGTCCTTCTTCTTCACCGGCTTGCGACCGAAGTGGCCGTAGGCGGCGGTCGGCCGGAAGATCGGCTTCTGCAGTTTGAGGTGGCGAATCATGTCGCGCGGCTTCAACGGGAACGTCCGCTGGATCAGCCGCACCAGCTTGCTGTCATCGACCAGTCCGGTGCCGAACGTATCAACCCAGACGTCGGTCGGAGTCGCCCGGCCGATAACGTAGGCAAGTCTTACTTCAATCCGGTCGCACAGTCTCGCGGCCACACAGTTCTTGGCGATGTAGCGGGCCATGTACGTTGCCGAGCGGTCGACCTTGGTCGGGTCCTTGCCCGAGAAGGCCCCGCCGCCGTGCGGCACCCGGCCGCCATAGGTATCGACAACCAGCTTGCGTCCGGTCATGCCGGTATCCGACTGCGGCCCGCCGACGCAGAACTTGCCGGTCTGGTTCACGTAGAACCTGGTTTTGCGGTCGATGAGTTGGGCCGGAATCACAGTCCGGACAACGGTATCAATCAGTTCCTGCCGGGCCACTTTCGTCATTCGACGCCCGGAACGGTCCAGCACCTGTTCGTCATGCTGGGCCGCAATCACAACGCTGTCAACGCGCACCGGGATACCGTCCTGGTAGTCGACAGTCACCTGGCTTTTCCCGTCCGGGCGCAGCCAGGGCAGAATCCGTTTCTTGCGGACTTCGGCCAGTCGGGCGGCAAGCCGGTGGGCAAGCATAATCGGCAAAGGCATCAACTCCTTCGTCTCCCGCGTGGCATAGCCGAACATTACACCCTGGTCCCCGGCGCCGCCGGTATCAACGCCCTGGGCGATATCCGGGGACTGACGGCCGATAGCATCCAGCACCGCGCAGGCCGCCGCGTTCATGCCCGACTCGGCCCTGGTGTACCCGATATCTTCGAGCACACCGCGCACCAACCGCGGCAAGTCGACCCAGGTGCTGGTCGTGATCTCACCACCGACGAGAACGAGGCCGGCGGTCGCGAATGTCTCGCAGGCAACCCGTCCTTTCGGGTCCCGGCGCATCACTTCGTCCAGCACCGCGTCCGATATCTGGTCGCAGACTTTGTCCGGATGGCCTTCGGTCACCGACTCTGAAGTGTATCGAGTCCTTTTCAAGTAGACCTCCTCTAACGGGAATTCCGCAGTTCACTGCCCGGCGACATGCGGCATTCTTCCGGGGTCTCCTGTCGCCGTGGCAATCATAGACGAAACACGGCCACCGTCAACCGGCAACTCCGGTCAGCATCTCCCCAATCAGGGATTCAAGCCTGTCCGCCGTTGACCCGGTGTCCTCGTGCTCGATCCAGTGCGCGCCCTTGAGCGAGCGGAACCATGAGAGCTGGCGCTTCGCATAGGCGCGGGTCTTGGTCTTGGCTCCGGCAACCGCCGCGGCCAGGTCCAGCTTTCCGTCCAGATGCAGCAGCAACTCGGCGTAGCCGTACGCATCGGCAACCGGACTGTCCGTTCCCAGTCCGGCTTCCTTCAACTGGCGGACTTCGTCGAGCAGCCCGGCTTCCATCATCCGGTCGAACCGCTCGTCAATCTGTTGATGGAGCCTGGGTCGGGGTATTGACAGCACCACGTAGACCGGGGTGAACTCCGGCTTCGGGTGCGCTTCCTGCTCCAGTTCGGTCATGGTCCTGCCGGTCAGTTCTCGTATCTCCAGGGCGCGGACTATCCGCTGCCGGTCGTTCGGATGGAGTCTGGCGGCCCGCTCGGGATCGGTCTGCTTCAGCCGGGCGTACAGTGACGGCAGGGATTCCTGTTCGAGCCGCTTCCGGATGTCCGGGTTCGGCTTCGGGGCATCGAAGAACGGCTCGAACACGGCCCGGATGTACAGGCCCGAGCCGCCGACCATCATGAACCGCTTGCCTTCCCGAACCAGCCGGCGCATCACCGCGGTCGCGTCGCGGGCGTAGTCCGCGGCGGAATAGGCAATCTTCGGGTCCACCCGGTCGACCATGTGGAACGGGATTTCCGAGCGCAGGTCCTTGTCCGGTTTCGCGGTGCCGATGTCCAGCCACGAATAGACCTGGCGGGAATCCGCGGAAATCAGTTCCAGGCTGTGTCGCCGGGCAAGCTCGGCGGCGACTTCGGTCTTGCCGACCCCGGTCGGACCGGTCAGAACCAGGACCCTCACGTCCGGCCGAACTTCCTTTCCAGTTCCTCGTTCTTGATGCGGATTATCGCCGGTCGGCCGTGGGGACAGAAGTACGGTTCTTCGCACGCGAACAGCCGGTTGAACAGGGACTCCATCTCCGGCTGCGTCAATCGCTGGCCGGCTTTGACTGCGGCTTTGCACGCCATCAGCTTTGCCAGCCCGATGTCCGGCCCGGCTTTGTCCGAACTGGCCTCAGCCAGTTCGGCGAAGAACTCCCTGAGGTCGTCTTTCCCCATGAACGACCCGGCCGGGACCGTCTCGACCACCACCGTCCGGCCGCTGAAAACCTTGGTTTCGATTCCCATCCGGGCAATTCGCTTCTCCAGCCGTTCGTACGCCTCGAACTGCTCCGCGGGCAGTTCGATTGTAATCGGAAACAGCAATCCCTGGGGCGACGCATGGCGACGTCCTTTCGTTATCTCCTCGAACAGCACCCGTTCGTGCGCCGCGTGCTGGTCGACAATCACGTGGCCGGACGTCACCTGGGCAAAAATGTAGCAGTTGTGCAACTGCCAGAAACCCTGCGCGTTCTCATCGTCTCCCCCGGCGAAGCTGCGCTGGAACAGGAACTCCTCGGCCCCGGACGATTCCGCGTGCCTGGTCCCCAGGGTCTTGCGCACCGCTTCGGACACGAGGTCGAACAGGAAGCGCTCATCCGCGAAATGCACCTCCTGCTTGGTCGGGTGGATATTGACGTCGAGCCGGGACGGGTCGGTGCTGACCAGCAGGACGAAGTTCGGCCGGTTGTTGCCCAGCACCGGGCCGTACCCGTCGTAGACCGCCCGCAGCACCGATCGGCTGCGCACCGGCCGGCCGTTGAAATAGACCGCCTGGACGTCGTAGAACGCCTTTGCCTGGCTCGGCTCGGCCAGGAACCCTTCGAGCGAAACCAGCGGGTTATCCACTTTCAACTCAACCAGGCTCTCGGCAACGTGCCGGTCATAGAGCTCCTGCAGCCGTTCCTTCCGGTCCGCCGCCACCGGCAGCCGGAGCAAAGACTTGCCGTTCGACACCAGTCCGAACCGGACGCCCGGGAACGCGACCGCGTAGCTCTTCACCGTCTCGACGACCAGTCGCAACTCGTAGTTGTCCGATTTCAGGAAACTCCGCCGGGCCGGCAGATTGTAGAAGAGCATCCGGGCCGTAACCGTGGTGCCGACCGGGTGGGCCGTTTCGGCCAGCTCCTTGACAACACCGCCCTCGACTTCAAGCCTGGTCCCGGGCTTGCTCTCGTCCACATTCGTCTCAACCGTGAAGCGCGACACCGCGGCAATCGACGCCAGCGCCTCTCCCCTGAACCCGAAGCTCGTCACCCGCCTCAAGTCGTCGGCGCTCTCCAGCTTGCTCGTCGCGTACCGAGCAACGGCCAGCCGTACATTGGCCCGGGTCATGCCGGTGCCGTTGTCCACGACTTTTATTACATCCTTACCGCCGGCTTTCACTTCAACTCTTATCTCGGTTCCGCCTGCATCCAGCGAATTCTCAATCAGTTCCTTGACCGCCGTTGCCGGGCGCGTGATGACTTCCCCTGCCGCGATCCGGCGAACCGTCTCCTCGGGCAGGGCTTTTACCGGCCGCGGCTCGGGCCGCTTCTGCTCGCTCATTTCCGGTACTCGGTCAGGTCGATGAACTTCCCGTCCGAAGCGGCCAGCACCTTCACCCCGGTCCGCTCGCTCATCTCCCGCGCCAGCAGCCACGGCTTGGCCCGCAGCATCGTCATTCCGAAATGGGTCATCACCGCCAGTCCCGGCTTGATTCCTTTCACCAACTCCTCGGCATCGGGCAGATGCAGATGGTCCAGGTTCGAAGGCCGGTAGCGCACCACGTTCATAATCAGCACGTCAGCTTTGTAGCTCTCTACCAACTCGGGAAAGAAAGCCGTATCCGCGACGTAGGAAACCGACAACCCGGGAATCGTGAACCGGAACCCGTACACCTCGCCCCGGTGCCGGTGCCGAATCGGGGTAGCCAGTTCGACGTTCCCCAACTGGTAGGTCCCGCCCTCAATCAGGGTGACAACCCCGCCGAGATACTCCCGCAGGTAGCGCAGCACCACCGGGTCCTCGCCCTCGAGCGCATCGGACGGGGCGAACAGGCTGCCGCCGGGCCGGGTCCCGCCCATGGTCATCGCCTCAATCATGTTATTCACGTCCCCGGCGTGATCCAGGTGCCGGTGCGACAGCAGGATGCCGCTCAGCCCGGCCGGGTCCAGCCGGTGCCGGCTCCCGGTCATCCGGACCAGAGCGCCCGGGCCCGGGTCAACGAGGAACTCGGTTCCCGCGAGCGAAAACCAGATGCCGCCCGAAGCCCGCACCTGCCGGGCGACCACGATTCGGGCTCCGCCCGAACCCAGGAACACCAGGCAATCACCGCGCGGCTTCTCACTCATGAACTAGCAGCATACACACCCCCGGAACCCAGTCAACAGCCCCGAACACGCTCCCCGCCCGTCTCGTCCGGCTCTCCTTATGGTTGGACTGCGCCTACCGCTGAATCACGACCTTGCGGACGCTTGACACATCACGCCTCACGCTTGACGCCGGACGCACGAAGTAGACGCCGGGGCTCAAGTGCCGGACGTCGTTCTCCCCCGGCACAAGGTCCACCACCCGACGCCCGGTGATGTCAAGGAGGACCGAATGGAACCGGACCTGCCACAACAGGTTCGCGGACAGGACAACGGATGACGGCAGTTCTCCCACGCCGGGTGTTTCATCGCAGTGGTAGACTCCATCTTCAGTCCCGGCGTACCAGAAAGCCCGGTAGTGGTCGGAAAGGCTGTACACGCGGTCAGGCACAGTGGCGTCGGGCCGCCACTTACCTTCCCGGTAATAGTACATACCCGGGTGCTGTTGTGCTCCGGCATAGTGGACCCCGACGCAACGGCCACTGTCCAGCGCAAGTTCACGGTTCCAAGTGACGCCATGGTCATTCGTGCGCCAGATTCCGCTTGATCCGACTCCTTCTCCGATCATGACCGCCCCGGAATCGTAACAGGACCAGCAGATGCCGCGCACGTCCATCTGGCTGTCAGGTCCGGCGAAACGCCAGGACATCCCACGGTCCGTGCTCAGGTACAGCCCCTGTCCTTTGGTGCCGCACCAGACCAAGCTGTCCCAGATATGTCCTGTCGCCAGGCAGCGGATGTTTGTAGTTGCAAGCCCGCTGTCAGACCGCGCCCACGTGTGCCCTCCGTCCGTGCTCCGCCACAGGCCACTCTCCAGGGTGTCACTCGCAAGCAGGATGAAGGACGCATCTTGTGGCGACACCTCAACCACGCTGGAATAGAGGAGGTACTGCATGACATACCAGGAGTCGCCGCAGTCCGGGGAGCACCAGAGTCCGTCCGAACGTGAACCCCAACCCCAGGCCAGATACACGCTGTCATCATACGGCATCGGAGCACGAACACAGACTCTCAAGCCCTCGTGCACACCGTAGTCGTACACCTCATGCCACCAGCCGCCGCGATTGGAAGTGAGGAAGACCGCGGAATCGGTGGCGGCGTAACAGCGGTCGCACGAAGGATTCGCAACAGACCAGACCCTGTGTCCGGAAAGGCCGACATGATGCCAGGCCGGGCACAGAACGAAAGCCAGGCAGACTACCAGAATGATTCTTCCCATAGTCACCTCCTACTGGAGGATAACGGTCTTCCGGACATTTGACGCCTCACGCTCAACGCCCGACGCGACGGTCGCGGCCAGGAGGATGACGGCGAAGATGGCTTTTCTCACTACTCCTTCAGTCGCAGACAGTATGCGGCCGGAAAACGACGCTGTCAAGCAGATGCCGCACGCCGGATGCCCGACGCGGAACGCATCGGGGACATGACCCAATCCCGTCCCGGGATTGGAATCGTGTCCCCCATCCCATTTGGCTTCTAGCTCTTGGCTTCCGCCTTGGCGACCTTGGCGGTTGTCTCGTCCGCTTTGGTCATTGGGACCTTGGTCATTTCCGCCCCGGCAGTTACCTCCTCCGCTCCTGAGCCCCTGGTGTCCTGGTGTTTCAGCCCGCAATCCGGGCCAGGATCATCTCCAACATCTCGCGGGGTATCCGCGGCGACTTCAGGTACTCGGCCATCAGCCCTTCGCAGTAAGCCCGGGACTCGTCCGGTTCGAGCCGCGCTATTGCTTTTGCCGCCTTGCGGGCGAAGTTGAGATAGGGCACGACCAGGGTCACGATGCGCCCGTGTGTCCGCACCAGGTCGCCGACGTCCCCGGTCAACTCCTCATACGTCGAGTAGCGCACCCGGTTCCGGTACGGTCCGACTACCCGCATCACGGCCTACTTCTCTCCGCCGGCTGCCGCGCCCGGCGACCCGCAGTCGCACCAGTACCAGTCGTCGTCAAAGAACGTCGTGTACCGACGCACCTGGCTGCGGACGTGGTCCAGCAGTTCTTTGAGCTTCTCCACCGGCAGTTCGAACTCACGGGCGAGGACCGCATAGCTCTTCCGATGCGCCAGCCTGCCCATCACGCACCGCCTCGTCCACGGCGGCATGATCGTCAGCGCCTGACTCAGGCTGTCCATCGCGCTTCGCCGCTTCGCCAGATCGAATCCGGTTTCTTTGCCGATGTCGACCTGGAGCAGTTCGCTTGAAACCCGGTCCACACCGAAAGGACGATACGCTTCCTCCTCATTCGGGTGAGGCACCGGCGGCCGCAGCTTCGCCCGGCACAGTTCGAGCAGACACTCCGCCTCCTCGTCCGGACAGTCCGGCACCAGTATCCGCCAGCAGGCGGTGAAAGCCTCCAGCGCGGCCTCCTCGTCCAGCCCCCGCTGGACCCGGGCTATGACTTCGCAGGTCATTTCCGCTGCCCAAGTCCGGC
>CBDUVZ010000081.1:0-13945 GCA_965370805.1 uncultured bacterium
AGAAAGCGATGCCGGAACCCCGGAAATCACCCACACAAACACGCGAAGAGCCGTATCACAAGAGAGCCTAGAAGGAACACCTGGAATTGGTGGACAATGTGGTCACGCTCTGTTGTGAGAAGCGCACGACCCGCCTCCTCTATGCCCCTCAGAAGGTCCGCGAGAGGCATTTCGCTTGGCAGTTTCGTGCGTGAGGGATGAAACCTACTGGATTCCTCTTGTCGCCACTCATGACGCAGCCGCGTGTAGACTTTCTGTTCTAGGCCGAGCACATGAACGTAAATATTGTCGGGGTCCTTTATGATGTCGCCGTATATGCTCGCCTTGAAATCGTCGGCCTGTAGATTCTTGCTGCCCTTGTTCCGTCGCCACTTGGAGGTGAAGGAGCCCCGGTCTTTGGCGGGTTCTCCTAGGTTCTTCCCGACCTCATCGAGCAGAACTCCTGAAATACTGGTGCGTTTGAGGCTCGTGCGAAGCATGGCCATATCACCGCGAAGCATGGCCGCGTACACTGGGCCAAACACTTGCCTGGCACAGGATCCGTGCATATCCAAGAACCGTTTCTTTGAATCCTCTTCACAACTCCTGAATTCCGCGCCAGTCAGGTATGAGGCCATACTGACGAGAGTGTCCTCGTTCACGAAGACGGGGGAAACGAGAACTGCTTCGGTGCGGTCAAGCTTGCCTCTTCTCCACGATATGTTCGTCTTGCAGCTACCCGAGTAACCGCTCATTACGAGTTCGTACTTGTGTGTGGGCTTGTAATCGAGGTCCAGCCAGAGAGTCGAGCCAGCGAACCCTAGGTCTTTCTTCTCCGATACGCTGTCGTTCGGAAGCACGCCGTACTTGTGGAAGATCTCGGCACGCAGCCTTGCGTGCAGGAAAGTTAGATGAAACAGATGTTTCCGTTCAGGGTTCGTTTCGTCCCGCACTACGGGAGGCATACCTTCGTGTCGTATAGTTGCCGAGAGATCGCGAATGCGGTCTTCGATCTCACCAAGCCACTTGCGATAGGCCCCGTACTTGTACCGGCCAGCTTCTTTGCGGTGGCTCTCAGACAACAAGTACACTGGCAACGGCTCCGTGGTTCCAGGTAGAAAGTAGACCACAACGGAGTACTTGTACCCAGGCAGTACCTCCGCGAGCTTCACTCCAAGGCGACTAAGGAAGGGTTTCATCAGGCTTTTCACGTCGACTTCAGCGGGATTCAACTCCGGAGCGGTCCTCCGGCGATTCCTCCCGAAATCGTAGTTGATGCTGGTCAGAACGTGCGCGAAATTGAAGTTGTCTACTGATCTCGACAGGTGCTCACATTGAGTCAGGAGAAGAAAGGACTCCTCTCCCATTTCTCTAAGCAGAACCTCGGCTCTGGCGGATTCCGCCATCCGTCACCTCCCTCCCCAAAACACCAGCTTCTTCTCGAACGCCACGAACACTCGGTTCAGAACATACCCGAGAGTTCCAGCGATGATGATTATAGAATACATTTCAGATACGCGAAGCAGCATATGCGCATCGAAGACACGTCTGCCGATGCCGATGGTGCTTCCCATGAACATCTCGCCGATGATTGCCATGTGCAGGCTTATGGCAACTGACAGCCGCAATGAAGCGGCGATAGAAGGCATTGCATCTGGAAGTGTTACGAAGAAGAACCGCCTGGTTCTGCTGAGGCGAAACACCTCGGCCATCTCCCGCCGGATGAGGCTTGAATTGCGGACCCCGTACATGGTGTTGATGGTCACCAACCAGCAGCACGGAAAGGCAATCAGGGCAACCATTGACTTCAAGCCCAGCCCGAGAACGAGCATGAACAAAGGGAATATGGTCGTTGCAGGCAGCGACCGCAGGAAATCCACCGGGAATACCGTCATGCTGTGGATGCGTCGCCAGGAGCCCATCGCGGTGCCCAGAAGAACGCCTGCTACAGCGCCGGACACGAAACCCAACACCGTCCGCAACAATGTCCAGCCGACATCACCCAGCATGTCGCCACTGGCTATCAGAGAAAACAGCCTGCTGAGCACCTTGGCTGGAGAGGGGAGAATGATTTGATTCACCCCTCCGACAGACGTGGCAAGCAACCAGACAAGAAGAACCAGCACTGGAATCACCAGGCTGGCAAGGAGGTTGCCAAGCCACGAGTTGTTCTTCACGCTCCGCGCCCTTTGAGGAACTCGTCGGTAATCCCGGTAACCAGGCGAAAGAACTCTTCGCTCTTCTTGAAGTCCTGGGTCCGGGGCCTGGAAGCCGGGACGTCGAAGGTCTTGAGTACTGCCATAGGCAGCGGTGACGTCACGATTACCTTGTCTCCCATGTAGACAGCATCCTCGACGTTGTGACTTATGAACAGTGCCCCGACTTTCTCGTCCGGCCTGAGCACGTTCTGGAACACGTCCTGCATCTCAATTCGCGCCTGGAAATCCAGGGCGGAGAATGGCTCGTCGGCCAGCAGGACGGCAGGGGAACGCACCAAAGCTCTTGCCAACGCAACCATCTGCTGTTGTCCGATGCTGAGTTCGTACGGGTTACGGTCAAGCGCAAGAGTCCGTGACACCCTGGCGGCTGCTTCCTTTGCCTTTGCCCGCGCCTTCGTTCTGGACATCCCGTTCATGTAGAGTGGGAAAGCGATGTTGTCCAGACAACTCAGCCACGGGAAGAGCGACTCGCTGAACTTCTGCGGGATGTAGCCGACAGCCGACTTCTCGGGAATCTGCCCTCTTATCTCCAGTTCCCCGCCTGTGGGCCTGGCCAGCCCGGCGCACAGCCGCAGCAGGGTTGTCTTGCCGCAGCCATTCGGACCGAACAGGCAGACTACCTGGCCCTCACCGATATCGAGGTTGAAATCCGTCAGCACCGGCAATCCGCTGCCAGAGCGATCCCTTTTCGGAAAGGCAAACGTCAACCCGCGGGCGGAGACAGCCGGCGCAGCCATGGCGTCGAGCAGGAAGGAGTAGGCTGCTACTACTTCAGGACGCTCGCCGGGATGAACAGCTCCCTGACGTCGGCGGGTGCCTGCTCCAGCGCCCCGGCTTCGACGGCGAAGTCGTAGTACTTCTTGACCATGTCGAACTCGGTTTCGTCCAGTTTCCAGTAGCCGATGACGTTCATCCGGTCGGCCACAACTGTATCGAGCTTTGTGGCTGCTCCGATAATCCGTCTGGCCTCGGCGTCGTTGGCCCTCATGAAATCGACCGCCTCGTACATCGCCTCGATGAATCGCCGAGCCGTCTTCGGGTTCTTCTTGACGAACGCAGATGAGATAATGCCGCCCGCGGTTGCCTGTGGCGAGAACAAGTACTCGTTCTCAGGCCCTTTGATCAGTACCTTTGCGATGCCCTTGACCTGGCCGATGGTTGTGAGTGGGTCCATCGTGTACAGCGCATCCACCTCTCCGGCGGTCAACGTCTGAAGGTGAAGGCGAGGCGAAAGCTGCTGGTATGTTACCTCGTCGGGGTCCATGAACCCCTTCAGACACATTCTGAGCCTTGCCGTTGCTGTCGCCCCGGGAAGCACGCCAACCTTCTTGCCTTTCAGGTCAGCCAGTGTCTTCATCTTCGAGTCGGGCGGCACCAGAATTGAGAAGAAGGCGTTTTCCTTGTCAAACACGAGGGTCAGGTAGATGTTGAAGATATCAGGGCTCTCCTGGTCCATCTTCGCGATGGCCTCGAAGTTCCCCGCCGGTGTCGCGTCTACCTGCCCGAGCGCCACTGCCTGCAGCATCAGTTCGGTGGACTCAAAGGTCTGGCCTTTAACCTCTACACCGTGCTTCTCAAACAGACCCTTGTCTTGCGCCACGAAAAGCACTTGATATCCTACATTGGCTTTGTAGCCGACTCTGACCTTGAGATCCTCGTCAGTAGTTGTCTTGGGCTTCGTCAAGACGGCCACTACAACGATAGCTGCCACCACGATGACAGCCAGGACAATCCATAGTCCTTTCTTCATGGCAAACACTCCTTCCTTAGCAAGACTTCTCCGGCAGTGCTCCGACGCCGGCCGTTTGACCACGGTTGCACCGCGTCACCGGAACGGATTCGACTACTTCGGCCACATGGGACTTGACTCCGCCGGATCGGTTTTCAAGTGCCGACAGGGTTGGGTGCAAGTTCCCTATATCGCCAAGGATAGGAAATGCCGGGGCCGTGTCAAGCTGAGAACCTGAGCCAAATGCCGCAGGGAAGCTCCCGGCAAGTCTTTCGAGAAGTCTCTGGGCAAGTCATCTGAGAAGTCTTCCAGCAAGTCTTTGGACAAGTACTGCAGCAACACTCCTTCCAACTCTTCTGACAACTCATCCAGCAACTCTTTCGGCAAGTCTTGTGGCAAGAGGTCTTCAAACTCTTCCGGCAAGTGATCTTGCAGCTCTTCTGACAATTCCTTGGACAACTGCTGCAGCAACTCGTCTTCCAACTCTTCTGACAAGTCCTGTGGCAACACTTTGGACAAGTCTTTGGGCAACAGTGGGGGGAACCACCCCCTCCCTCACCCGGGTACGGCAAAATCTGCACACTTTGACCTGAAATCGCTTCAATTCGGGCGAATTTCGAGGGGTCTGGTGTATAACTATATGAGTTCAGAAAAGGAGTCGAAACAGAATCATGAAGAATCTGAAGCTGACACCGTCCACCCGGGCCCTGCTTACCCGACTGCGGAAGAGCGGCATGAACCTGTCGGTCTATGACCTGGACCCGGACGTCACTGGGCAGGCGCTGACCGAAATCTGCCGCCCGTTCATCGAGCGGGCCGGGCTCCGGCAGTCGGCCCTGGGCCAGTTCCGCTGCTTCCTGCGCGAACTGGGCAAGCTGCTGCGCACAGAGCAGGGCTGGGACCTGGCATTCGAACTCGAATCCCTGCTCAGGAAATGGACCGGATACGGACTGGACCCGGCGCTGCTCCAGCGGCTCCTGGGCGAGAGCTGCGGCAGGCTGGCCATTCCCGAATCGGCCCGGGAGGATTACGATGCCTCGTCGAAAGCGCCCGAGACACGATGAAGGCCGGTCCGGGCATCACAATGACGGCTGGCTTGAACAGATAGTCGCCGGGTGCGGCGTGCCGGAGGAGAAGTACCCGAGCTATCTCCGGTTCGCCTGTGAACTCTACGTCACGATGCGGCACAAACCCCCGCTCGGGTTCTCCGAAGCAACGAAGCGGCTGGTGATGAAATGGTGGCGTCGGGGGCTCGCCGGTCACGTGCTCTGGCGCATCGGCGCCGCGATTCTCGACCACAACCACCAGTCAGCCGGCAAACAGGACACATGATGTGGCCGCAATTCGACACTCGGCATCGAGCCGTCCGATGGCACCTGCTCCTGCGTCGCAGAACGCCATTCTCAATTTCCGAAAGGAGAAATCATGTCACGTAACATTGACGGAGCCTGCACCAAGTACGAAGTGAAACTCCGGTTGGGCCGGGGCTCGAAATCCCGGTACGTAACCATCGAGGAGCAGGTCGAGCACTTCCGCCAGGCCCAGGTGCGGGACGCGGAGCTGGTCTCGATGGTGAAAGAAGTCATCTGTAAACACCCGGTCCCGACCATTCTTTTCCCCTACTACTACGTCTTCGCCCGCAAGGTCGCCAAGTTCATGCGTAAATTCGGTGGGGAAACCCTGCTCGTGCAAGTCGGGCTCCTGCGCGACTACTGGCACGCCCGCGGCCTGGACCGCACTATCCTCAACCAGGTCTGTGCCGAGGTGTTTGAGGTGGAGGTGGAGGTCTGACCTTTGACTTCTGCGCGGACAGGGTGTAACCTCTAGTTGTGAACACGTCTGATGATAACGGGCTGAAGGAATTTCTTGATGCGTGCGAACGGGAAATACGAGAGCTTCAGGGTCTGAAGGCACTTGAAGTCTGGTACAACCGGCGGCTCAACGAGGCCCGGATGCCGTACCACGACAGGATACGGCGTCTGACCGAGCAGGGGCGCGACGTGACTGCGGACGACCGCGACAAAATCGGCCAGGAGACCGGTGCCACTGCCAGGAGCAGGGAATTGCTCAGGATGTACGAACGGGCGGTGCGGGAGTTCGTGGGCAGGGCGGCAAAGGACCTCAGCGATCCGGACTCCGAATCGTATCGGGAAATCGTCAGGAAGTACGACGCAGCGTGGAAAGAGCTCGCGAACAAGTAACCGGCTGGCTCACCCGGGTCGTCGAACTCCACGACAATATCATCAGTGAATACGGCGGTGCCGAAGGCATCCTTGACCCCGGCCTGCTCGCGGCCGCGATTGAAAGGACAACTGCGGGCCTGAGCGACGGCACCCGGCTGTTCCCGACCGACCAGGAGAAGGCCGCAGTACTACTTGAGCGGATAATACAGTATCACCCCTTTGTGGACGGCAACAAGCGGACGGCGGCAATGCTGGCTTTTGAGTTCCTCCGTGAACATGGGTACTCAATTGAGGTCTCCGAACGCGAAATCGTTGATGTCGTAGTACAGATTGCCAGGAAGGAAATGGCTTTCAGCGATATCCTGGCCTGGGTTGGGCGAATAGCCCGACGCCAGTCCCGGCAGCCCTAGCCGATCCGCGGCCTCACCCGCAGCAACCTCAACCAGGTCTGTGCCGAGGTGTTTGAGGTGGAAGTGTGAGGCGGGCCGGGTCAACCGGAACGGCCGTCCGACCATCCATCATACCATATCCTGCGTGTGTTGCAAGTTCCACGTAGGTCAGGGTTTATGTGATTTGGTCGAATTGCGGGGGTAGGGGTGTATAATACTGGTGAGAAACAAATGGAGCATTGACAAAGTAGCTCTGCGGCGGCCGGTTCGTCGTTACAATCTGGGTTTCCGGCCTTTCGGGCTGAGCAATGCCGGCCGCCGAAGGCTCGGCCCGAACCGCCTGCCACGCCTGCCGTTCCGGGGATGATTGAAGGCCCCTAATACAGTCCGGGGGAGGTGCGCCGTGGCCAAGACAGATTTTTCTGCCATGACCGATACGCAACTGGTCAGGGGGGCACAAGCCGGGAAGGACGGGTATTTCGATGCGCTGTACCACCGCTACAAAGGCGAGGTGTTCGGGCTGGCGTACGTGATACTCCACAACGCCCGCGATGCCGAGGAAGTCAGGCAGGAAGTATTCGTCGCGGTCCAGCGCTACCTGAACCGGTATGACCCGGACCGGTCGTCGTTTCGTACCTGGCTGTACCGACTCGCCCGGTGTCGGATTTTCAATCGCCGCCGGGACCGCGGCGTTGCCGCAAGGAAGTTCAGCCGGATTGAGGACGTGCCGGAGAAACTGCTCCCGACCGGCGACGGGCCGCCCGCGATCCTGGCCCGGCGGCAGTTCGAGGACCGGGTCTGGAGCATGGTGATGTCCCTGCCGAAAAAGCAGCGCGAGGCGGTCGTCATGTTCTACTACGACGGGCTGTCAAAAACCGAAATCGGGCGGCGGCTGGGCGTGACCGAGCATGCCGTCCGGCGGACACTGGCCGGGGCGGGCGAGCGCCTGCGGTTGCTGCTGGCCGACCTGGCCCCGAAGCGACAAACAGCAGAGCAGGTGTAGCTGAAGTCTGAGCGGGAGGAGCGTATGAAGCATCTTCGTAAGTCTGAGTTCAGCAACGAGGAGCTGGATATCGTCGATAAGTTCGAGGAGTTGGCCCGGACCGGAACCCCGCCCGATATCGAGGAGTTCCTGGCCCCGTGGCCCGGATATGCCGACCGGCTGCGGCCGGTACTGGAAGGCGCTGCGCTCGTGGGCAGGGCCGCGGCCGGGTTCAGGAAGCATCACCCGGACGTGAATCTGCACGATGCCCTGCGGAGCGTCGAATCAAAGGAGGATACTGAAGCAGGATGAATGTCGTTCCGTCGATAGCCTCCGGGCGCCGGTTCAGCAACCGGCGCCTTTTTGCCGCCTGATGCCGCACAGCCGGGCGAATTTCAGGGGGTCCGGTGTATACCTATTGTGAGAACGGAAATCGCTCTTTGACAATCCGGAGAGATGTCCGAACCGGTGGGCGCCGGTGAGGCAGTGCCGTCCCCGGCCAGAGCGGTGCACCGGCGTCCGCCCGCGGTTGCCCTGACTGCCGCAGGACCTCCAGCCCACAATGAAAGGAGGTGAGAATCATGGCATCAGACCCCACCAAACGGCTCGAGAACTGGGATAAGAAGTTCGACACCGAGCGCATCAAGGCAATCCTGGACGCGAAGCGATCCACGATGCTGGAGCGGCTCGCCGCCGTGCTGCCGTCCCTGGTCTCGATGGAAGCCCAGGTGAAGCAGGTGCTGGATGGACAGGGTGCATCCACCATCCAGTACCCGTTCTACCTCTGCTTCGGACGCGAGATGTGGAAGTACCAGCACCAGCAGGAGCTGTCGGGCGCGTCTTACGCCAAGGCGGCACAGGTGTTGATTAATAAGTGGGTCGGCAGAGGACTCACTCAGTCGATCCTGGAGAAAATCCGGGACGACGTCTTCAGCATCGGCGCGCCAGCCGGGCCGTAAGCCAGGCTGAACACCCGATACCTGACGTTCGTCGCCAGGAACCCGGCGGGTGCGCACTGCCCGCACCCGCCGGCGAGGGAGAGCCGAGGATTGTAGATTTGAGATTGATGATTTCAGATTGAAGAACCACGGGGGGAACGGTTGCTGCGGGACTTCAGTGTCTTGATTGACGCGACGGTCATGGCGACAATCTCATCCGCTTCGGTCTTGAGCTCGTCAAGTCGCTGTCCGGATACCAGTCCGCTCTCAAGCAATATCTCAAGCCAGTAGGCCGTCTCGTCCGCCTCTTCGAGAACAACACCGAGTTTGGCAATCATGTCGGCGGTCGAGCGCGCCCGGCATACCGCTCGGTAGTTCGCCCCGACCGAGGTAGCCGACCGGACAAGCTGTCTGGCAATGATGTCAACCGAACGCCCGCGCGGAAACGCCCCGACGAACTCAATGACGCCGAGACCGAGCACCTTCGTACGCCGCCTGAACGTATCCTGATTCACACGCACTCCCTCTGCCGAATACCAATCCTCAATCTGCAATCCCCAATCAACAATCTCAAATTTCCTTTGAAGTGGGCCGTGCAGGATTCGAACCTGCGGCCACCGGATTAAAAATCAGGTGCTCTGCCAACTGAGCTAACGGCCCGCGGGACAAACGTCCTACGACGCTCTGCGCTCGACGCCCCATGCCCAGAGCATAATAGCAATCTGGCGGGCGGCTTCAAGCGTCAGACCGACAAATGTAGACTGCCGGGAGCCGGACTCGAACCGGCACAGCCCCGAAGGACCGAGGGATTTTAAGTCCCATGCGTCTGCCAATTCCGCCATCCCGGCGGCCAGATTTTACCACAAAGGCACGAAGAACACAAAGACCGCAGAGAAGGGAAACCACGGATAAACACAGAGGAACACAGAAGGAAATGACGTAATCCGACATTGAAAGAGAGGCGGCACCGGGAGTTGCACCCGGGATAGCGATTTTGCAGACCGCTGCCTTGCTACTTGGCTATGCCGCCAACCTCAACCAATCCGAAAGAGCGGGAGACGAGATTCGAACCCGCGACCCCCACCTTGGCAAGGTGGTGCTCTACCAGCTGAGCTACTCCCGCAAAATACGGCCCCAACGGGAATCGAACCCGTGTCTTCACCTTGAAAGAGTGATGTCCTAGGCCACTAGACGATGGGGCCCCACCACTCTTCTGCAGAATCTATCCGACTCGGGCGGGTTGTCAACGCCTTAGTAGAACAGGTCATCCCGGTTGTCTTTGACGTCCTGTTCCACTGTCAACTGCTGCATAACCTGCTGGGCAACCTGCTGCTGGCGCTGCTGGGCAAGCTGCTGCGTCGCCACGGGGATGCCGGGCCGGTGGCTTTCGTCACAACGGAGGATGAATGCACCCCAGGTTGCTTCAATCACACCCGCAGTTCCTCCGGTCTCCAGCGCGGATACCGCACCGGCAAACTCCGCGCCCCGGCGCCGCCGGCAGTCCATGACGCCGGCGAACTCCTCGGTATTCAACTCGACGCCTTCGTGCTCTTCGGCGTACTGCTCCATGGTCTTGCCGGCCCGGATAGCGTCCAGCGCTTCTTCGGCCATTGCCAGCCACAGCTTCTTCTCCTGCTCCTGCTTGGCACGCCAGGAGGCGGCCCGCTTGACCACCTCGAACTCCCGGATCCCGGCCGGTTCGATACTGTCAAGCTGGAACAGGTACAGCCCGTCCTGCCCGCGCAGCGGCGTATCCATCATCACGCCCGTTTTCGCGGTCCGGGCCCAGTCCGCCAGCCGGGTCGGGCTGGAGACACTCAAACCGGCGAGGTTCGCTTCGCCGTCGATCATCGGCCGAGTCTTCCGGACGGTAAGTTTCATGTCGACCGCAACCGTATCGAAATCGGTGCTGCCGGCGCCGGCCCGCTCGATGAAATCCCGGGCGGTCTCCCGCGCCACGGCCACCGTTTCTCCGTCCAGTTTGATCCGGACGAGAATCCGGCGCATGGCGACCGAGTCGGTCCGGGTGCTGTCGAGCATCACAATCTGCCAGCCGTAGGTAGTGAGGAACGGCTCGCTGTATTCCCCGAGCTGCAGTCGACTGACAACGGTGTCGGTTTCCGCGTCCAGCCGCTCGCGGGGGAAGAAAGCCGAAGTCGTCTCGGCCACGAGGTCGCTGTAGTCCATCATCGTCACGTTGAAGCTCTCTCCGGTCCCGAGCTGCTGGTGCGCGCGGTCAACAGTCTCGCGGGCTTCGGCGGAATCCTCGGCCGAGACCTGAATCGGAAAGAGCACGTACTGGATGTGCCGGGTTTCTTTCGAACGGAAGTCGTCCCGGTGGGCCTTGTAGTAGGCCTCCGCTTCCTCATCGGTCGGCTCGACGCTCTGGGCCAGGCTTCTGGGCCCGAAACCGAGGGAGGTAATCTGCCATCGACTGTATTCGGCCCGCGAAGTCTCTTCAATCTCGGCGCCGGTCATGCGGTAGCTGTTGGCCACGTCAATCCGGAATTTCTCTTTGGGCAGCTGCTGCGCCAGGTCCCGGAAATAGCGGGCGAAGTACGCCTGGTTCTGCGGGTTGTCCATCACCTCGGAGTACTTCTGTTGGCTGAACTGTCCGTTCTCGTCCAGAAGTTCGGGGTTGGAACGCAACTCCTCCGGCGGATTAGCCCTCATTATCTCGATCACTTCTTCCTGAGTAATGCGGACCTCGGCGTCCTCAAGCAGCTTGCTCCAGGTGAGCTCCGACACGAGGAACGCCCACGTCTGGTCTTCAATCACGAAGTAGTCGGCGCTCGACAGGTCACGTAACCGGTTATCCTCACGGTATTTATCTGTTATATAGGCAAGGGCGTTACGGTACTCGGCAGTGGTGACCTTGTGTGTCCCGACCTGACCGACAGTGTCGGTTCGGCGTCTATCACCCCGGGTCTGCCGGTTGGCCAGCATCCGCCAGACTTCACCAAGCAGGAACCCGCCGATAAAGGCAACCGCCACGACAATCATGATTATCCGGACGCGCTTGCGCAGTATAGTCATCATAGCCAGCTATTGTATTGAGCAAGCGCACACAAGTCAACATGTTTGCGCCCCGGTACGGCCCCACAGCACTAAGGCCGCACCGTCAATGCGTTATCCTGCCCTTTCCTCTCCCGATCGCGGCAGAAAGCGCACCGTGCCGGCTTGACACCGGACAGCCCGAATCTATCATCCGAACTGGTGAACGTCTCCTCCGGACGGAGCGGTAGCCCCTGGCTATTGTATGCCGGGATCGGTCTGTACGCGCTCACGTTCATCCTGTTCTATCCCCGGGTCTTCGCAATCGTGGACGAGGATGCCTACCTGACCCAGGCGCTGCTATTCCGGTCCGGGCACCTGACCTATGACGGCTCACCGATACCGGCGCCGCACATGACAGTCGACATCGCCGGGCGCCAGGTCAGTAAGTATCCACCCGGCAACAGTCTCTTCCTCCTGCCGTTCACCGTCTTCGGCTGGCGCGGGGTCTTCCTGTCCGGGTTACTGCTCGCAATCGCCGGGACATTACTATTCCGGTCCGTCCTCCGGAGACTCGAGCCGCGAGCGGACCCCGCCTGGTCCCTGCTCTATCTCACCTATCCCGCGGTAGTCCTCTTCTCCCGGACAATGATGAGCGATCTCCTCGCCGCCACGCTGCTCCTCGCCGCCCTGTTCTTCCTGCTCAAAGGGAAAACCTGGGTAGTCGCGGCCGGCGCGGCGATAGGCTTTGCCTGCCTCGTCCGTTACTCCAGCGCTGCCGTAGTCCCGGTCTTCCTGATCCTGGCAATAATCGGGGCGAGAAAAAAGACCCGGGCCGCGCTGCTGTTACTCGCCGGCGTCCTGCCATTTGCCCTGCTTGCGGTCGGCTACAACACGTACGCCTACGGAGGCCCCTTCCGATTCCCGATGTACCTTACCGGACAGCTCTCACCCGGCTACTTCGTCCGCAACCTGACGGTCTACGCGGTCAGCCTGCTACTGCTCTACCCCGCGATGCTCCTCGCCCCGCTCGCGGCAGGCAGGAAACGCCGCATCATCATCAGCCTGCCCGCCTATGCCATCCTACTACTCTACTGCCTCTTCTCATACGTCCACACCTCCCCCGGCCTGGCCGAACGCCTCACGGTCGGCATGCGCTACCTCCTCTCCGCGGTGCCCTTCTTCGTCCTCGGCTATGTGCTCATCCTCAACCGGCTCCTGCGCGGATTCCGCTGGGCAACACCGCTCAGACTCACCGTCATTACCGCGATGCTCATCCTCAGCGTAGCGATTCAGTACCGGCACCACCGCTATCTCAACGTCCAGGACAGCTACCGGCAGATGCTCTACGAAACAGTACCCGAATCAGCGCTCCTCATCTGCAACAAAGACATTTCGGAACTAGTGAGTTATGCCTGGGGCTGGCGCCGCTACCGCCGCTACGTCGAGTTCAACACGCCGGTCCCGACACGCCGGGCAATCAGCCGGAACGACACGGTCTACGCCGCCATTCTCCAGAAACCCGGGAAAACGAACACCATCGAAACACTACTATTCCACACCCTGCTTGCCTCCTACCCGCAACGACGAATTGTGGTGGAAACCGCCCAGCCCTACCGATTCAGCCTGTACGAGCTCAAACCTGCCTCCGGTCCTCAGCCCCGGACCGGACCCTCCGCAACGCACGGTCCCGCCGGGCAAGACCGCCCCAGATGAAACCGGTCACAATCAGGCCGGCAAACAACCCGTACGCGCCCAGCACTACCCCGACAACCTCATAACTCATCATCCCCAGCGGGATAGTCTCCACCAGCAGCACTACCCAGAAACAATAAGCCAGCAGAGCGATAACGAACACCGCCACGTCCACCATCAGACTCCCCGAAAGAACAAAAGGAAACGGGCTCGGCGTCAAGTTCCTGACGTACAACTCTCGATTCACCGGCTCCTGCCCGCACACGGTATCCTCAGCCAGCGCCGCGGCAAACAAATCCAGGGACCGCCGTGCCAGCGCCGCCAGCACGCAGACCAGCGCCACGAACACCAGCGCGAACACAACCGGACGATACGCATAGAACCGGCTCACTGTCTCCAGCTGCACCCCGCCGATTGAAACCGGGAAACGCATCAACAGCCCCGGCCCGAAACTGCAATACACCAGCAGCATCACCGAAAAGAAAACCCGCAGATACGCATTCGCCCGGACCGCCCGGTCCAACTCCCACCGGTAACCGTTCCGGATTGCGGCACCGGCCGTCTGGGCAAGGCTGGGAGGAACTGACACTGACTCCTAGGATAAACCAGTTGCGGGAATTGTCAACGACAACGGCGTCAAGCCCGCCCCGACCCCGCCCCCACCGTCCTGAGAACGTAGCTCCTGCCGCTGACCTCATAGACCGTCAGAGTGCTCCTCATCGGCACCACCAAACCATCACGGCGCAGCGCCTTGAAACCATACACCAGCGGCCCCCCCACCCCCGCACCCCACACCCTCACCCCAACGGCCCCCCCGGCCCGGGCCACCGGCGCCAC
>CBDUVZ010000082.1:0-13724 GCA_965370805.1 uncultured bacterium
GATTCAGTTCAGGGTACAGATTGTCGCAGGTATCTGACGTCAGCAGCTTGATGTCACCGTCAGTCTCCCACCCGCCAGTTCCTGACTCACAAAGGTCGGCCCGTGATATGGTCCTTGCCGGTTCCCGGACCCTGCTTTCCGCGGACAACTGCAAGTCGCCGGCCTTTGCATTCTGCACTCTGACTTCTGACTTCTCCTCCCGTGTCCATCCGTGGTTTATTCCGATTCCGGCCGACGGGTCCAGGCTGACGGCCCCGTCATTTCGGGGAAGCGCAGCGATTCCATCCGCATCCGCGTCACCGAGCCCGGTCGCGACCCTTGCCACCTGGAGACAACCTGTCAGCGTATCGTCCAGATTGAAGTAGATCCACTTGCTGTCATGAGAGTAGGAACACCACGAACAATCCATCCTGACATCGGTCAACTGCTTCTCGCGCCCGCCTCCGCCGTACGGGGCCTGGAATATCTGGGAGTATCCGTCTACCTCACGACTAAAACAAACCCAAGAACCCTTAGAATTCCAACGAGGCCGCGCTGCCGAGTACCCCACGGCAATCCCGGTCTCACCGTAAGTCCTGCCTCGCGTGCCGCGACCGGCAACACCGGAGCCGGAGAAGAAGCCGAAATCCTGGCCGGACGCCGGCAGGAGGTAGCGCCAGAACTCCCGGGTTTTGTTTCCCTTGAGCGCGAAGAACCGACCATCAGCGCAGACGATGTCCGCGCCGTATTTCACCCGCTTCTTCTTGTCCGTCGAGCCAATCTTGGGCACGGTATCGAGTTCAGACCATTCGTTCTCACAAACAGCGTACTTCCAGAACTCCTGCGTGTTGCCGCCCTTGAGCGCGTAGATATTATCATCGTGCCAGACCCCGCATCCGCCGTCCCTGGATTTCTTCTTCCGCCCCTGCATTCCGACGAACGGCATGCCTTCAAGCTCATCGCTCCAGGAATCGGCCGCCACGTCGTATGACCATAGCTCGTTGTATTTCGCCTTGTGAGCATAGAGCGTCGTCGCATTCTCGTCCTCAGCCACCAGCCAGGAACCTTTATCCCATTTGCCGCGGGCACCGGTGGGCGCGTCGGCCAGTGCGGGATCCCAGCAACTATCCCGGGTGTTGTACCGGTAGAACTCGGTCTTGTACCCCTTCAGGCAGTACACGAAGCCCACCGTATCCGTGTCTACCAGCCGGACCAGGTACGCCAGGTCGGTGCCGCCCTTGACCTTCTTCCGGTCCGGGCCGACCGGCACGTCCTGCAGCTCGGTCCAGGAGTCGGTGTCGATCTTGTACCGCCAGAACCCGAGCGTATTATTGCCCTGGGTCACATAGATGTAGTTGTCACCGTCGCACACGCCTTTTGAGCCCTTGCGCGGTACCTTCCTCGCCCACCTCGGGTTCGAGTGCGTCTCGTACGGCATCCCGGTCAGCGCAGGATCCGACCATGTATTCGCGCCTGGATCATACCGGTAGAAGTCCGTCGTCTTGTACCCCTTTGCGCCATAAATCAGCCCGTTGCCGGAGTTGTACGCCAGCCAACCACCGCGCTTCACCGGCTTGTTCGACGGTGTTCGTGGCATCGGCGCCATCTCGAACCACCCTTCGGGAACCTCCACCCACTTCACCCTCTTGTCGTTCGCCGGGTTGTCGTCCGAGACCAGCAGGCTGCACACAGCCAGGTGCGGGCCGGACTGTTGCACAACCCAGGTGTCGAAGTAGACCGTGCGGGTCGAGCCAGGCTGAAGCGACACCCAGCGGTTGCTTTCGTAGGAAGCCCCGATTGTGAAACGCACCTCGATGGAATCCGCCTCCGTAGAGTCGGTAGCAAACACAACAGCAGCCGGGATCACGATACTACCGGTTACGGTCGATGGCGGCGACGGAATCCCGGATACCCCGAAATCACTATGAAACACCTGGTCCCACTTGATCGTAACGATGTCGGTGTTGACGCTGTCACTGTACCCGGTCACGTAGATATTCCCGTCAAGGTCAACGGCAATGTCGGTCGCGACGTCGTCGTACTGCCAGCCATAGGTCCAGGTATCGAGCACGGCTCCGTCACTGGAGTACTTGATGATCCAGTAGTCCTTGGGGTTTGCTCCCTCGTTCATAGCCCTGTAGCCCGCGACGTAGATGCTGTTCTCGGCGTCCACGGCTATGGCCAGGGCCTCGTCGTCGACATGCCCCGGGCCGTCGTAGCGCCGCGTCCAGAGCGTCTCGCCCGTGAACGGGTTGTACTTGATTGTCAGGAAATCCAGGCCGGCAACGGAGTCCATGCTTGCCCCGGTTACGTACAAGTTGCCTGCACCATCTAGAACCATGGCGCAGGCTGCGTCTGTGCTGTCTCCGGGACCGTTGTACCTGGCTACCCATCGCTCGATCCCGTCCGGGTCGTAGCTGACGGTTGCGTAGTCATACGAGGTATCTATCCCCATGCTCATTCCTGTTACGTAGACATTGCCGACACCGTCGATGGCGATTGCCTTCGCTTCGTCCCAAGCGTCGTCTGCCGGGCCGTCGTAGAAGGCCATCCATTCCTCGTCTCCCGTCGGGTCGTACTTGATGGTGACGTAGTCCCTGTAAGTAGCAGGTGGAGCCACATTGTAGAAACAGTGGCCCGCCACGTAAACATTCCCCGCACCGTCCACTGCTATCGCGTTGCCACCATCATCAGCACCGGCCCGGTCGTACCATGCGGCCCAGCCACCGCCCCCCGGCGGGTACTTGAGGGTCAGGACATCGTCCGCGTCTGTGTCGCTCTCGTAGCCGGCGGCCGCAACGTAGGCCGTGTCACCCCGCGTGACGACAGCGTTGCCGGTCGGGGTCGGCTCTTCCTCCTCGTCATTCTCCGGCGGAACATGCGCAACCGACTGCTGCACCAGGTTCGCGTTGTACTTCAGCGTTGTTACCTGCTGGAAGTAGTAAACATCCCCGGTTACTGTCACGGTATCGGTCGAGTAGCCGGTCACGTGGACGTTGCCGGCATCAGTGACTGCGACTGCTCGCGCACCATCGTAATAGTTCATATGGCCTTCAAGATAGCGGTAGGCGGTGGCCGTGTCGGCGCCGGTCGCAGCGACGTACCTGACGACCACCAGGTCCTCTGAGCCGTCCGCGCCGGTCGCGTAGCCGGTCGCGTACACGTATCCGGAAGATGACAGCGCAATAGCTGCTGCCCCGTCATCGCCGTTGCCGCCGTCGTAGCGCACCGTCCACTCCGAACCGACTGCAATGGTGCATGCTGCGAGCAGCAAGCCAGTCAGCAGCGCACCGCCGACCGGAAACCTCACGGATGCTCTGTGTCTCAACATATCTACCTCCTTCTACTCGAGCTTCACTATCTTGGTCCGGCAAGGACTCGCACCGCAAGCCATCACGGTATAGACGCCCCGGGGAACCCTGTTGCCACTCCCATCTCTTCCATCCCAGACATAACGTCGCCTCTCTCCGCTGGCAGCGCCCGCGGACAACCGCCTGACCAGCCGACCATCCTGCGCGTAGACGGCCAGCTTCTCCGGGACGCCTGCTGCCCCGCAATACTCGATGACAGCTCTGCCGACGAAATGACTGGGCCGCGCACGCAGCAGGCATCGAGGCACACCCGCAACATCGCTGCCGTCATGTATCCCTCCAGCCCTGTCTCTAATCACGTACACCATGTTGCCACACGACAAGTAGAGTCTCTCGTGCCTCGGCACTACCGCGAATACGTCCGGCCCATTGCCCACCGGCAGGCTCCACAGCACAAGCCCTGACCCGTCCCCGGCAATCACCGACACGTCGTCCGTGTGGACGTTGGCCGTGTACACCAAATCAGTGACCGGACTCCAGACCAGCCCGCTGGGTCCCTTGCCCACCGGAAAGGCCCGCAGCACCGAGTCACCCACCGCGTCAATGACGAATACCGAATCCCAGCCGCCGGTAGTCCCTCCCACCATAACCAACTCGTGCGCGTCCACTGCAACCATGCTCCTCGCGCAGTTGGACAACGGAATGCGCGCAACAATGCTGTCGCCCACGCCGTCGATGACCACTGCCTCAAAGAAACCATTGCAATAGTATTTCTGCGCCTCCCCTGCGCAGTAGCAGCCCGAGCTCGGGATGCCGCCCACCGGGATGGTCCTGATGAGCTGGTTGGTCTCAAGGTCGATGATCGAAACCGCCTCTCCATCCCAGTCATTGACATAGAGCTTGCGGTGCCGGGTGTTGAGGTACATCTTGATCGGGCCGTTGCCAACCGGGATGTGGCAGACTACCGAGTCGGTCACGCAGTCAATCACCGACACCCGGTTTTCCTCAAGACACGATACGTACACCTGGTTGCTAATCGAGTCCCAGACCAGATACGTGGCCCAGTGCAGCGGTATGGCCTTGATGCGAGTGTGGCTGGAGCCATCGACAACCAGGACCGAGTCAAGCTCGTAGTTGTAGAACGAGCAATATGCTTTGTTGGGAGTCGAGGCGTATGCCACGTTGAGAGGCCAGCGAAGGTGGATGCTCGAAATGACCTTGTTGCTGTCGCAGGAGATGGCAAAGAAAATACCGGGCTGCTCACTGGCTCCGTAGATCACATTGGCCCTAGAGTTGTACACCAAGCTCCCAACCCATGGTCCACCGCAGTCAATAGAATCAGTCACCCACTGCCCCTGCCCTGTCGACGCCATCAGGCAGAGGGCAACCGCAATCGCAGTCAGGCTCGGTTTCAAGCAAACAGCCATGGTTTCTCCTTATTGCAGCTTACCCGGGCCAGCCTGCAGGTCAAGCAGAAATCCTCCTCAACCGCCTGACCCGGACCGTGTCGGTCTGAGCTACTCCCGCAGTCTTCTGTCCATCTCCGGGGTAAACGAGAGCCTGCCAGTGGTCGGTTTCACAGTCGTGCCTGTCTTCTCCCGTATGCAATACTGCATACCTTGGGCTTCTGTAACCCCTTTTTGTCAGACCGTGGCGCAAAGCCCTTGAATATGCTGTATTTGCGGCACTTAGCTATGTCGCGCCGGGTCTGAAACCGATACCCAGGGGCGGTGAGGACGGCTGTCTTGACCGTCGTTTTCTTGGTCGTTTGCCAGTTCATTCTCCCGGTCATTCTCGCAATTGCCATCCAGGGCATCTTTCCGGTTCTTTCCCGGTCTGTTTTCCGGTTCATCTCGCCGGTCATTCCTCAAGCCGCTTCACCGGTCATCCGGAGAGGCGTTGTCCGGGGCATTTCCCGAAGCGCCTCCCGGGGCGTTTGCTGAGTCGTCTGCCAAGCCGCCCTCGGGGGCGTCTTCCTGGTTATCCTCCAAGGCGCGGCCAGCGTCGTCCGTCCGGAAGCGCTCCCGGTCGCCTCGGCGAAGACGCAGCCGATGCCGCCGAGGCATGGTGCGAAACGACGCGGCAGTCTTCTTCCTTGGTTCTTGGTCATTTCCTGACCTGGCGGCCTTGGCGGCTATCACAATTCCGAATGTCGAGTGTCGAATGACAAATGCGGACTTCCGTTCTCATCCGTGTCCATCTGTGGTTTCTTTCTCTTCGTATTCCTTCGGCTCCGCTCAGGACAAGCCTTAGTGCCTTGGTGTTTATTCCTTCCGCTCCGGCTACCTACCTTTGTGCTCTTCGTGCCTTCGTGGTAAGACTCCTCTCCGCTCCGGTCCTCAGCCTTGGCGCACTTGGCGGTCTTGGCGGTTAGTCTTTCTGCCTTCTGCGTCCCGCCCTCTTGACATCCGCTTGATTCTCCTTTATCCTGCCCGCAGTGGCAGCCATCAATCAGCCTGTTCTTGAAACCGAACGGCTCGTGCTTCGGCCGTTCCGGTTGGCCGATGCGCCGGAGGTCGAGCGGCTGGCCGGGGACCGCGCTATCGCCGACACCACCCTGGCCATCCCGCACCCCTACACGAAAGGCATGGGCCGGGTCTGGATTTCGAGCCACCCGGGATACCGGGAGAATGGCTCCGGCGCCATCTTCGCTGTCACGCTCAAACCCGAAGGTTCGCTCGTCGGCGCGGTCGGTTTGTCGTCGGTCAGCGAGGCGTTTTCCCGGGCCGAGATCGGGTACTGGGTCGGCAAGCCCTACTGGAACAAAGGCTATGCGACCGAAGCGACCCGGACGGTGCTGCGGTTCGCGTTCCGGAACCTGGGGCTGAACCGGGTGCACGCCAGTCATTTCACCCGGAACCCGGCTTCGGGTCGGGTAATGCAGAAGCTCGGCATGACGCGGGAGGGTATGTCCCGCCAGCACGTCCGGCGGTGGGACCGGTTCGAGGACCTGGTGCAGTACGGCATCCTCGCATCCGAGTTCGAGCCGTAGCGAACCCGAAACCCGAACCATCACGCCTCGCCCGGCGTCTAACTGTCAATGAACCATCCGGTTCCGCAAACTGCCCGCACCCGCGCAACCGCACCGATACACGGGAAGAAACCAACCGGCTTGACACCGGGAAGCCCTGAGAATAGACTCTAAGGGATTATGCAGGAACGATTTACCGAGAGAGTCCGCAAGGTCATTTCGCTCGCCCGCCAGGAAGCCGTCCGCCTTCACCACGACCGCATCGGCACCGAGCACCTGCTGCTCGGGCTGGTCAAGGAGGGGCAAGGCGTGGCTGCCGTTGTGATGAACAACCTCGGGGCTAATCTCGACGACCTGCGTCGGGCCGTTGAGAACGCGGTCACCACCGGCTCCGAGACCCTGGTGCTCGGCGAGGTTCCGTTGAACCAGGAAGCCCGTTCCGCCCTGAACTACGCGGTCGATGAAGCCCGGAAGATGAACCACACCTACATCGGCACCGAACACCTGCTGCTCGGGCTGCTGCGTGAAGAGCGCGGGCTGGGCTGCCAGGTGCTGATGTCCCTCGGCGTGGAAATCGACGTCGTCCGCAACGAAACCATCAAGCTGCTGGGCGGCAGCGCCAAAGGCGGCACGCCCGGCAAGCCGCGGTCCAAGACCCCCGCTCTGGACTACTACTCCCGGGACCTGACCCAGCTCGCTCGAGAAGACAAGCTCGACCCGATTATCGGCCGGGACCGTGAGATCGGACGGATAATCCAGATTCTCGCCCGCCGCAAGAAGAACAACCCGGTCCTGATCGGCGAGGCCGGCGTCGGCAAGACCGCGATTGTGGAAGGCCTGGCCCAGCGGATAGTCTCGGGCCGGACCCCCAGCGTGCTCAAGAAGCAGCGGGTTCTGGCCCTGGACATAGCGGCAATCGTGGCCGGCACCAAGTACCGCGGCCAGTTCGAGGAGCGGCTGAAGTCGATTCTCACCGAAATCCAGCACCACGGCGACTGCATCATCTTCATCGACGAACTGCACACTATCGTCGGCGCCGGCGCGGCCGAAGGGGCCATCGACGCTTCGAGCATCCTCAAGCCGGCGCTCGCCCGCGGCGAAATCCAGGCAATCGGCGCCACGACGCTGGAGGAGTACCGCCGCCACATCGAGAAACACTCGGCGCTCGAACGGCGCTTCCAGAAGATCCTGGTCGAGCCGCCGACCGTCCAGGAGACAATCAGCATCCTCAAAGGGCTGGCCGAGAAGTACGAGCTTCACCACAACGTCGCCTACGAGGAAGCAGCGCTCGAAGCCGCCGTCTACCTGGCCGACCGGTACATCAACGACCGGTTCCTGCCGGACAAGGCGATTGACGTTATCGACGAAGCCGGGTCCCGCGTCAAGCTGATGCGGCCGGTCATCAACCCGGAACTGGACAAGCTGGAGCAGCAGATCGAGAAACTGACCACGGCCAAGGAGGAAGCGGTCAAGCACCAGGAGTTCGAGAAAGCGGCCGAACTGCGTGACGAGCAGAAGAAGCTCACCGACTACCTCAAGAAGAAGCGCAAGGAATGGGAGAAGAAAGGAAGCTTCCCGGTCGTCACCGAGGAAGACGTCGCCTGCGTGGTGTCCTCCTGGACTTCGGTCCCGCTCTCCAAACTGGAGGAAAAAGAATCGGCCCGCCTGCTCAAGATGGAAGACGAAATCAGGAAGCGGATTGTCGGCCAGGACCACGCCATCACCGCTATCGCCAAGGCAATCCGGCGCTCCCGGGCCGGAATCAAGGACCCGCGCCGCCCGATTGGTTCCTTCATCTTCCTCGGCCCGACCGGCGTGGGCAAGACGGAACTCGCCCGGGTCCTCGCCCGGTTCATGTTCGGGGATGAAGAGGCCCTCATCCGCCTCGACATGTCGGAGTACATGGAGAAGTTCAACGTATCGCGCCTGGTCGGCGCGCCGCCCGGCTACGTCGGCTACGAGGAAGGCGGCCAACTGACCGAGAAGGTCCGGCGCAAGCAGTACGCCGTCGTGCTCTTCGACGAGATCGAGAAAGCGCACCCGGACGTGTTCAATATCCTGCTCCAGATTCTCGATGACGGCCTGGTGACCGACTCGCTCGGACGGAAGGTCAGCTTCAAGAACACGGTCATCATCATGACCTCGAATATCGCCTCGACCGAAATCCAGGGCGTTTCGGGCTTCGGCTTCAAAGCGGACGGCGTCGAAGCCAACTACGAATCGATGAAGGCCAAAGTGATGACCGAGGTCAAGAAGTTCTTCCGGCCCGAGTTCATGAACCGACTGGACGAGGTCATCGTCTTCCGGCCCCTGAACAAGGAGCAGATGGAAGCGATTGTCGAAATCCAGCTCGGCGAACTGACCGGCCGCCTGCGCGACAAGAAACTGGACCTCAAGCTCACCCCGGAAGCCAGCGAGCTCCTGGTCCAGGAAGGGTTCGACCCGCAGTTCGGCGCCCGCCCGATCAAGCGCGCCCTGCGCCGTCTGCTCGAAGACCCGCTCGCCGAAGAGCTGCTGCGGAACCGGTTCAAGAAGAACGCGGTCATCACCGTCGAGCGCGACGGCGACCGGCTGGTGTTCAAGGAAACGAAAGCCGAAGCCAAGACCCCGGTCACCGAGTGATTCCCCTGCTCCTGGCCCTCATCCTGGCCGCGCCTCCGGAAGCCGTCGACCGGATGGTCGTCCTGAACGTCGCCGCCGCGACGCAGCAGACCGACTCGCTCCTGGTGATAAGGACCGCGGGCATCAGCCAGGGCGAAATCTTCTCCCCGGTCGAGTTCCGCAGCGAAGTCGGCGAAGCCATCCGCCGGGTCTACGGGCTCGGTCTCTTCTCCCAGGTCACAGTCGATACCACGATGATTGCAGACGGTGTGAATATCCTGTTCCGGGTCCGCGAGGAACCGAAACTTGCGGGTGCCGGTTTCGTCGGCTACCGCCGGGTCCGGCTCAAGGACCTTGAGTCCCGCGTCAAGACGCACCCCGGCGAAGTCGTGACCGACAAGAAAGTGTTCGACTGGCAGCAGGAAATCCTCAAGCTGTACAAGGAAAAGGGATTCCTGCTCGTCGAAGTCGAGCACGAAGTCTCCGAGCCGGACAGCGCCGGCCGCGTCGTTGTCACCTACCGGATCGACGAAGGCGACCAGGTCCGCATCCGGCACATCGAACTCGTCGGGAACGAACATTTCACCGACAAGCAGATTGAGGGCAAGCTCGTCAATCGTGAGAAGGCATGGTATCGCAAAGCCCGCCTCAAGGAAGACGAGTTCGTCAAGGACCTCGACCGGATTGTCGACTTCTATAAGGAACGCGGGTTCCTCGACTGCAAGGTCGTGGATTACGGAATGACCTATGATCAGGGCTGGGCCGAAATCACCATCACGGTCGAAGAAGGGACGAAGTACTACTTCGGCGCGGTCACGTTCGACGGCGACTCGGTGATTGCCGCCGCGGACCTGCGCAAGTTCGTCCGCTCCCGCGAAGACGCGGTCTACAACGCGAAGCTGGCCCAGGCCACGCTGGCCGACATCTACGGCGCGTACTCGGAGGAAGGCTACATCTACGCCCAGGTCGTACCGCAGGAAGAGATGCGCGGCGACACGGTCGATATCGCCTACTCGATTGTCGAGAACGACCCGGCGCTGGTCAGGCTGGTTCACATCGAAGGCAACGAGCAGACCCACGACAAGGTAATCCGGCGCAAAATCGTATCGCTGCCCGGGTATCTGTTCAAGCGTTCCGACGTGGTCCGAAGCCAGCGCGACATCTTCAACCTCGGCTTCTTCGAGGATATCACCCTCGACTACCGCCGCGCCGATTCGCTCGGGTCAATCGACCTCATCTACCGGGTGAAAGAAAAAGGGTTCTTCGGCACGGTCGGCGCGGGCGTCACCTACTCCGGCCCGGACGGCATCACCGGCTACATCGAGCTGCAGCAGCCCAACCTGTTCGGTCGCGGTCAGCGGGCTTCGGTCAAGCTCGAAAAGGGCGGCAAGATAACGAACATCCAGCTCGGGTTCACCGAACCCTGGTTCCTCGACACCCGCACTTCGGTCGGGGCCGACGTCAGCTATCTCACCCGCGTCTACGACTACTACAACAAGCAGGAGATGGGCGGCGGCGTCTCCCTCTCCCGGCCGCTCCCGCTCGACTACACCCGGGGCTTCCTCGGACTGCGGGTGACCGACGCCTACGTTCCGCCGTCCACAATCAGTTCGAGCTACGAGCCCTCCGGACCGTACAGCATCTTCCGCGACACCACGCACAAGACGGCATTCGTGCCCAGCCTGACCCTGACCCGCGACTCCCGGGACTACATCTTCAACGCCGCGTCCGGGTCCGCGGTCAGTTACTCGCTGGCCCTGTCGGTCGGCGACATCCGCTACCACCGCCACATCCTTGACGCCAGCCATTACCTGCCGCTCTTCTGGAAGTTCTCGCTGATGGAACGGACCCGGCTCGGCTACATCACCGGCCTGTCCGCGTCCGACACCGTCCCGCTCTACGAACGGTTCTACCCGGGCGGGACCGGCCTTGACGGGATTCGCGGCTACGGCGACCGGAGCCTCGGCCCACGCGACGGCGGCTACCTCATCGGCGGCCGGGCGATGGCGCTCTTCTCACTCGAACTCAAGCTGCGAATCTCCCGGCAACTGGCGGTCATCGGATTCGGGGATGCCGGCAACGCCTGGAACTCCGTCAGCCAGTTCAACCTGAGCGGGCTCAAACGCGGGGCCGGCGTCGGGGTTCGAATCGAAATCCCGATGCTCGGGCTGCTCGGCTTCGACTTCGGCTACGGCTTCGACCGCGACGGCGGCGGCCGCTGGGAACCGCACTTCCAGATTGGCCGGACCTTCTAGCTTCCCGCGGAATCAGGCCCCGACGACCCGACGGTAGAAGTTCCCGACAACTTTCAACCCGACCTCGCCCGACCGCTCCGGATGGAACTGGACCGAATAGAACGGCCTGGTCCGGTGGCGCATCGCCTCGACCGCGCAGTAGTCGGACTCGGCCAGCACCTGCCAGCCGATCCGCTCGACCGACTCGGGAACAAGGAACTCCTTGTGGCTCTCGAAAACCTCGATCTCGGCCGGCAGCCCCTCGAATATCCCGCCCGGTTCGAGGACCCGAACCGTACCCGGTCCTTCGTAGAACTTACGGCTGCCGATCTCCGCGCCGTGGGCAACGCCAAGCAGTTGATGGCCGAAGCAGATGCCGAAGACCGGCCGGACGAGCCGCCGGAGGAATCCGACCAGTTCCGGCGACGGCGGCTGGACAGCAAGCATCGTCGGTGAACCGGTCAGCACCACCGCGTCATAGGTCAGGTCCGAACTCCCCGGCCCCAGCTCCCGGTAGTCAACCGTCACAACCGCGGGACTGAACTCCCGCAGCAGCGCAGCGTAGCTCTCGGCCTTCGGCTTCCAGTCATCGGGATAGCAATCAACCAGCAGCGTCTTCATGCCCGGTCAGAACCGGCTGATGAACGCGTAGGCATCGTGATGGTGAATCGACTCGTAGCTCTCGACCCCGACCTCGAACCCGGCAACGTCCTTGTGCGCCTGCAGCCGCAGGGCCACCTTCCGCACCACGTCCTCGACAAACGCCGGGTTCTGATACGCGTGGCTCGTGACGTACTTCTCATCCTCCCGCCGGAGCAGCGAATAAACCTCGCTCGACCCGCAGTCCTCCACCAGGCCGATCAGGTCCTCAAGCCAGAGGAACCCCGACGGCTCGACCGTCACCCGGATTTCCGCCCGCTGGTTATGGCCGCCGACCCCGACCATCTCCTTCGAGCACGGGCAGAGCGTCGTCACCGGCACCGCCGCGCCGATGCGCAATCGGAACCGGTCGGTCAGGTCCGCGGCCGCGGTGCAGCGATAATCCATCAGCCCCTTCGCCCCGGTCACCGGCGCCGCCTTCTCGACGAAGTACGGAAACTCCATCTCCAGATGGGCCGCCTCGGCCTCCAACTGCCGCTTCACGTCCCGCAGGATTCTACCCAACTGGTGGATGTCAATCTCCCGGTGATGCCGGTTCAGAATCTCGATGAACCGGCCCATGTGCGTCCCGCGGAAATCGTGCGGCAGACTGACGTACATACTAATCCGCGCGACCGTATGCTGCTCCTGATGGGCCTTGTCCCGCAGCACGACCGGGTAGCTCAGCCCCCGGACCCCGACCTTATCAATCGGCATCCGGCGACTATCGCCGCTCTCACGGATATCAGGCACGACTCAAGGCTAGGCCGACGCCGGCCCGCTGTCAAGAACGCACATCAGCCCGACACCGGCCGGCGTTCCCTGTGCTCCTGGCGGTTCCCGTCTCCCGAGAGACCCTACGACTTCTGCCCTCCGGCTCCTGGCTTCTCCCGCGGTCCCATCATTCTGCATTCTGCACTCTGCACTCTGACTTCTGCCCTTATGCTCTCACATTCCGCTCGACCCAGTAGCCCCCCTGGCCGTCCGTACGCTGGTCCAAACACTCGCAGTTACAGCGGACCGACCGCGTGACGTGCCGGCGGGCGCAGCTCCGGGCGTGACTACCGGCGTGCGGGATGGACAACCCGCGGGCCATCGGGAAGGCCTGCCGCTGGTAAAACGTAAAGGCATGAGTGACGGCTGAAAACATGGCTGTTATCCGGCAGTGGAAGATGCGCCGGCCGGCGGCCGCAGGCCGGACGCAACAACGAACGAACCGCTCGACATGGGAAAGAACACACCGGGCAGAAAACCCCGGCACCCGGCAAAAACAAACCCCGCCGCACACAAATACAACCGAATCCAGGGCTGAATGATGCGCTACGACACCTTGCATTCCGGACTCTACGGCCTGCACACTGACTTCTGCGCTCCATTGGGGACATGACCCTATCCCGTCCTCGGCATAGGGATCGTGTCCCCGCCCGACCTACTGCGTCCCCAACTCCTCCTCCACCTCCTGCTTCACCTCGGCGGACAGCCGCTCAAACTCCACCTCCCCCAGCCGCTCGTGCATCCGGGCAAGCAGCCGGCCGACGATGTCCTTGTTCGGCGACTTCAGTTCCTCGAAGATAGAAAACGCAATCAGCCAGTTCCGCAGCGCGGTCTTGTCGTCCTTCTCCGCCTCAGCCAGCTTGCCCAACTGGCCAAGCACTGACGCATACTCGCTCTTGGCACCCAACGCCTCGAAAGCCGCCAGCGCCTGCTCGTACATCTCCCGCGCCTTGTCATACTCGCCCTGACCAAGATGGATGCTCCCCAGTTGGTGCAGGGACTGCGCGATGCCGCTCTTGTCCCCAAGCTCCCGCTTGAGCTCCAGGCTCTGCTCGTACATCTCCCGCGCCTTGTCATACTCGCCCTGGTCATGATGAATCATCCCCAGTTGGTGCAGCGACTTGGCGATGCCGATCTTGTCCCCAAGCTCGCGGTTCAGATTCAGGCTCTGCTCGTACTTCTCCCGCGCCTAATCATACTCGCCCTGCTGCTGCT